>NZ_CP080442.1:0-15000 GCF_019597925.1 [Clostridium] scindens
ATGAACATAGTACAGGAAAAATGGCCGGAAATTATCGAACATCTTAGAATAGAGCATGAATTATCCAACGTATCTTTTACAACATGGATACAGCCTTTAAAAGTATATGATGTAATTGATAATACGGTATTTATATTAGTAAATATGAATGCCAGTGTTGAATATATTGAAAAGAAGTATCTTCTTCCTCTTAAGGTGTGTATCGCAGAGATTACAGGGACTGAATTTGAAGTAATGTTCATTTCAGAAGACGATGACAAACTGGATGAGATCCAGAATATGGCCATTGAAGCCAGCCAGAAGAAAAAGACAAAGTCCGCAGCTGAAAAGGCAGGATTAAATCCCAAGTATACATTTGATACATTTGTAGTAGGAGGAAATAACAACTTTGCCCACGCTGCCTCCCTTGCTGTTGCAGAATCTCCTGGCGAAGTATACAATCCATTATTTCTATATGGAGGCGTAGGACTTGGCAAAACGCATCTTATGCATTCCATCGCTCACTTCATATTAGATAAGAATGCTAAAAAGAAGGTATTGTATATTACAAGCGAGACTTTTACCAATGAATTGATCGAGGCTCTTAAAAATGGAAGGACTGCAGGCAATGAATCCGCTATGTCAAAGTTCAGGGACAAGTACAGGAATAATGATGTCCTGCTTATTGATGATATCCAGTTTATTATAGGTAAAGAAAGTACCCAGGAAGAATTCTTCCATACTTTTAACCACCTCCACACTTCTGGAAAGCAGATCATTATCTCCAGCGATAAGCCCCCAAAAGATATTGAGACGCTGGAAGCAAGGCTTAGGACTCGTTTCGAGTGGGGCCTGATCGCAGATATATCTGCTCCTGATTATGAGACCAGGATGGCTATCCTGCAGAAGAAGATTGAATTAGACCACTTAGAAAAATATAACATTCCGCGCGACGTACTCCAGTACATCGCAGAAAATATCAAGACCAATATTCGTGAATTAGAGGGATCTCTCAATAAACTGATAGCCCTTTATAAACTGAATAACAACGATGTAATCGATATCTCTCTCGCATCAGAAGCTCTTAGGGATATTGTATCTTCACAGAATAACCGCAAAGTGACGCCTGAACTTATACTCGATATTGTATCAGATCATTTCGGCATCTCTATCGCAGACCTTAAAAGTAATAAAAGAAGCGCGGACATTGCCAATCCAAGACAGATTGCCATGTACCTCATCCGTACTATGACGGAGGTGCCCTTAAAAGGAATCGGCATTATTCTTGGAGGAAAAGATCATTCAACCGTAAAATACGGCGTGGAGAAGATTACTAATGAAATGAAAAGAAATGAAACACTTTCCAATACCATTAATATTATTAAAAAGAAAATAAATCCGGCATGATGTTAATAAAAATGTGGACAACTTATGGACAACTTATGGACAACTTATGGACAACTCTTGGATAACTTGTTCTCCGAGAAATAAAATCGTGAAAAAGGAAAACTTATCACCAGCACGTCCACATCTACATCCAATACAATCCACACAATTTTAAAAGTCGGAAACACTGATAAATAGAGGGGCGGAAGTAGTTTTCCTCTTTTCCACAGCCCCTAATAAGAATAAGACGGAAATATTTAATATAAAGATCTATTCCCGCTTTGCGAAAGGAGTTATACACATGAAAATAATTTGCAGCAAATCTAATCTTGTAAAAGGAGTAAGCATCGTATCCAAAGCTGTTCCTTCTAAAACAACCATGCCAATACTGGAATGTATTTTGATCGATGCTACTACCGACATCATCAAACTGACAGCAAACGATATGGAACTTGGAATTCAGACCGAGATCGAGGGACAGATCACGGAAAGAGGAATGATTGCTATCGATGCAAGAATCTTTTCCGAGATTGTACGCAAACTTCCTGACAATGAAGTGACCATTGAGACTGACAGCAATCTTCAGACGGTGATTACCTGTGAGAAGGCAAAGTTCGATATCGCGGGTAAGCCGGGAGAAGAATTCTCCTATCTTCCAATCATAGAGAAAGAGGAGTCTATAGAAATATCCCAGTTTACGTTGAAAGAAATTATCAGGCAGACTATATTTTCTATTGCTGATACGGAAAGCAATAAATTAATGACTGGAGAATTGTTCGAGATAAAAGATAATATCTTAAGAGTCATTTCATTGGACGGACATAGAATTTCCATCCGTAAGATCGAGTTAAAGGACCAGGTGACCGATAAAAAATTGATCGTTCCCGGAAAGACTTTGATTGAAGTCAGCAAGATATTATCCGGAGAGATTGAAAGCATGGTCAATATCTCTTATACCAATAATCATATTGTATTTGAATTTGACAATACCATTGTGGTCTCCAGACTAATTGAAGGAGAATATTTTAAGATTGACCAGATGCTTTCAAGCGATTACGAGACTAAAGTAAGAATTAACAAGAAAGAACTGCTCAACTGTATTGACAGGGCGACCCTTCTTGTCAAAGAAGGAGATAAAAAGCCGATTATCATTAACATTGGGGATGAACTTATGGAACTTAAGATCAAGTCCCAGGTTGGCTCCATGAATGAAGAAATATTTATCAGCAAAGAAGGAAAAGACCTGCTGATCGGATTCAACCCCAAGTTCCTTATTGACGCGCTGCGCGTAATCGATGATGAGGAAGTGACCTTATATCTGATGAATGCAAAGGCTCCGTGCTTTATCAAGGATGATGAAGAAAATTATATCTACCTGATATTGCCGGTAAATTTTAATGCGGTAGCATAGGGAGGCCTAGATGGAAGTAATTAAATTAAGAGATGACCACATTAAGCTTGGGCAGGCATTGAAGGCTGCCGGTCTTGTAGAATCAGGCGTAATGGCAAAAGAAGTAATCGTGGATGGCCAAGTAAGAGTCAATGGCGAGACAGATACGCGAAGAGGCCGCAAACTCTATGCAGGAGATATCGTAACTTTTAATGGGGAAGAAATAAGAATTGAAGATTGAGTCTTTAAAATTAAAGAATTTCAGAAATTATGATCTTTTAAAACTTGAATTTGATGAAGCCACCAATATATTTTATGGGGATAATGCCCAAGGCAAAACGAATATACTGGAGGCTGTATATCTGTCTGGCACCACCAAATCGCACAGGGGTGCAAAAGACAGGGACCTGATAAAGTTTGACCAGAATGAATCGCATATTGAAGCTATTGTCGAGCGAAACGGCATTAACTATCAGATTGATATGCATTTGAAAAAAAATAGCCCCAAAGGCATTGCGATCAATAAGATGCCTATCCGGAAAGCAAGCGAGTTATTTGGAATCGTGAACCTTGTATTTTTTTCCCCGGAAGATCTGAATATTATCAAGAATGGGCCTTCTGAACGACGAAGGTTTGTAGATCTGGAACTGTCCCAGCTTGATAAAGTATATCTGAATGACTTATCTAATTATAATCGGATTGTTAATCAAAGAAACCATTTATTAAAAGATATGGGATTCGGAAAACAGCAAGATCTAATGGATACTCTGGATATATGGGATTTGCAATTAATCCAATATGGTACTAGAATAATAGACAGAAGGAAAAAATTCGTGGAAGAAATAAACGAAATAATTTCTTCCATCCATAGAAAGTTGACTGGTGGAAAAGAGAACCTTCAGGTGATCTATGAACCAAGCAATGGAAGCCTTACATTGAAACAGGCGCTTGCCAGAAATCTGGAAAGGGATCTTAGGATTAAAAGCACGTCGGTCGGTCCGCACAGGGACGATATCTGCTTTATGGCAGGAGACCTCGATATCAGGCGTTATGGTTCCCAGGGACAGCAGAGGACGGCAGCCCTATCCTTAAAACTTTCTGAGATAGAACTAGTAAAACAGGCAATACACGATACGCCTGTTTTATTACTTGATGATGTATTGTCTGAACTTGACAAACACAGGCAAAACTATTTATTAGATAGTATTCATGATATACAGACGCTTATTACCTGCACGGGTGTAGACGAATTTGTAAATCATCGTTTTTCTATAAATAAAGTATTTCATGTCCAAAATGGGCAGGTAGCGAAAGAAAACTAGGAGGATTAGAATGGGTACAGAAAAAGTACAGCACGAATATGGTGCGGATGAAATTCAGATACTGGAAGGTCTGGAAGCTGTAAGAAAGCGTCCTGGCATGTATATCGGCAGTACTTCATCCCGCGGACTTCATCATCTGGTATATGAGATCGTTGATAATGCTGTGGATGAGGCATTGGCAGGATTCTGTGATACTATTTTGGTAAGTATTAATAAAGACAACTCTATAACGGTTGTTGATAACGGACGTGGAATTCCGGTTGGAATCAACCATAAGGCAGGACTTCCGGCAGTAGAAGTCGTATTTACCGTACTTCATGCAGGCGGAAAGTTTGGAGGAGGAGGCTACAAGGTATCCGGAGGCCTTCATGGCGTTGGAGCCTCTGTCGTAAATGCTTTGTCTGATTGGCTGGAAGTTGAGATATTTAGTGAAGGAAAGATATACAAGCAGCGTTATGAACGCGGAAAAGTGGCACAGAAACTGGCAGTCATTGGGGAATGCGAGCCGGATAAGACCGGTACTAAAGTTACATTCTTCCCAGATGACACTATTTTCGAGGAAACCGTGTTTGATTATGATATTCTCAAGCAGCGTTTCCGCGAGATGGCGTTCCTCACCAAGGGGCTGAAAATCATACTTAGGGATGAAAGACCGGAGGAAGAGCCAATTGAAAAGGTATTCCATTATGAAGGAGGAATCAAGCAGTTCGTTGAATATCTGAACCGCAGCAAGACTCCTTTGTACGAAGATATTATTTATTGCGAGGGAATGGCAAATGGCGTAGCGGTCGAGGTGGCAATGCAGCATAATGACTCCTACAGCGACAATACTTATGGATTTGTAAATAACATAACGACGCCGGAGGGGGGAACCCATATCGTTGGTTTCCGTAATGCATTGACAAAGACGTTTAATGACTATGCAAGGAAGAATAAGTTATTAAGGGACAACGAGCCAAATCTCTCAGGAGAAGATATTAGAGAAGGGCTTACCGCTATTATCAGCGTTAAGATCGAAGACCCGCAGTTCGAGGGACAGACGAAGCAGAAACTTGGCAATAGCGAGGCTAGAGGGGCTGTAGACAGCATCGTCAGCAATCAGCTGGTCGTATATCTGGAGCAGAACCCATCTATTGCTAAGATGACGATTGAGAAATCCGTCATGGCCCAGAGGGCAAGGGAGGCCGCAAGAAAGGCAAGGGATCTTACAAGAAGAAAATCAGCGCTCGACGGAATGTCTCTGCCGGGCAAGCTTGCAGACTGCTCGGATAAAGATCCGAAAAACTGCGAGATCTATATTGTTGAGGGAGATTCTGCCGGCGGCTCCGCAAAGACGGCAAGAGACCGTGCGACTCAGGCGATCCTTCCTCTTCGTGGAAAGATTTTGAACGTAGAAAAGGCAAGGCTTGACAAGATATATGGAAATGCGGAAATCAAGGCTATGATTACGGCATTTGGTACAGGTATACATGATGATTTTGATATCTCGAAACTTCGTTATCATAAGATTATCATTATGACGGATGCTGACGTGGATGGCGCGCATATCAGTACATTATTATTGACGTTCCTTTATCGTTTTATGCCTGATCTGATCAAAGAAGGATATGTGTATCTGGCACAGCCGCCTTTATATAAGCTGGAGAAAAACAAAAAGGTTTGGTATGCATACAGCGATGAAGAGCTGGATGGCATCCTGACTGAGGTAGGACGTGACGGCAATAATAAGATCCAGCGTTACAAAGGTCTTGGAGAGATGGATGCGGAACAGCTGTGGGATACCACGATGGATCCGGAACATAGAGTGCTGCTTCGGGTTACAATGGATGAAGAATCCACCTCAGAACTGGATCTTACATTTACGACGCTTATGGGAGATAAAGTAGAGCCAAGAAGAGAGTTTATTGAGGAAAATGCAAAATACGTTAAGAACTTGGATGTGTAGGAGGATAGAGAATGGAAGATAATATATTTGACAAAGTCCATGAAGTGGACCTGAAAAAAACGATGGAAACCTCCTATATCGACTATGCGATGAGCGTAATTGCTTCCCGTGCATTGCCGGATGTAAGAGACGGCCTTAAGCCGGTCCAGAGAAGAATCCTGTATTCTATGATCGAGCTGAATAACGGGCCGGATAAGCCGCACAGAAAATGTGCCCGTATCGTCGGAGATACCATGGGTAAATATCATCCGCATGGAGATAGTTCTATCTATGGAGCACTGGTAAATATGGCTCAGGAATGGTCTACCAGATATCCGCTTGTAGACGGACATGGAAACTTTGGCTCCGTAGATGGAGACGGCGCGGCAGCGATGCGTTATACAGAAGCAAGATTAAGCAAGATTTCCATGGAACTGACTGCTGATATCAACAAAGATACGGTTGATTTTGCTCCTAACTTTGATGAGACGGAAAAAGAGCCGGTCGTATTGCCGGCCAGATTTCCGAATCTGCTGGTTAACGGAACATCAGGAATCGCTGTGGGAATGGCGACTAATATACCGCCCCATAATCTGAATGAAATCATTAATGCAGTGGTGAAAATCATTGATGATCAGATTGAGGATAAAGAAGAGACTACCATTGAGGAAATTCTTAAGATCGTTAAAGGGCCTGATTTTCCTACAGGAGGAATGATCCTTGGTACCAGAGGGATCGAAGAGGCATATAGGACAGGACGTGGAAAAATCCGCGTGCGCGCGGTCACCGATATAGAGACGATGCCCAATGGAAAAAGCCGGATTATCGTTACTGAACTACCATACATGGTAAATAAGGCAAGGCTGATCGAAAAGATTGCTGAGATGGTAAGAGATAAGAAGATCGATGGAATTACGGATTTAAGCGACCAGTCGAACCGAGAGGGAATGCGTGTAGTAATTGAACTGAGAAAGGATGTTAATGCTAACGTACTTCTAAATCAGCTCTATAAGCATACCCAGCTTCAGGATACGTTTGGAGTGATCATGCTTGCGCTTGTGAATAATGAGCCAAGAGTAATGAACATTCTGGATATGCTCAACTATTATCTTGAACATCAGGAAGAAGTAGTAACACGCAGGACAAAGTATGAATTAAATAAAGCGGAAGAAAGAGCCCATATTTTACAGGGATTGCTGATCGCTCTGGATAATATTGACGAGGTAATCAAAATTATCAGAGGATCCCAGACGGTTCAGATCGCAAAGGCCGAATTGATGGAGAGATTTGGACTCTCAGAAGTTCAGTCACAGGCAATCGTGGATATGCGTCTGCGCGCGCTGACCGGATTGGAAAGAGAAAAACTAGAAAGCGAATATCAGGAATTGATGAAGCAGATCAGCGAGTTAAAGGCTATCCTGGCTGATCGGAAACTGCTTCTTGGAGTCATCAAGGAAGAGATACTGATCATTCGGGATAAATATGGAGATGAGAGAAGGACCTCTATAGGATTTGATGAATTCGATATCTCCATGGAAGATCTGATTCCAAAGGAAGATGTTGTTATTACTATGACTAAGCTTGGATATATTAAGCGTATGTCGCACGACACATTTAAATCGCAGAACCGCGGCGGAAAAGGTATTAAGGGAATGCAGACTCTGAAGGAAGATTATGTGGAAGAGTTATTCATGACGCATACCCATCACTATATCATGTTCTTTACCAATACAGGAAGGGTGTACCGTCTGAAGGGATATGAGATACCTGAAGCAAGCCGGACTTCAAGAGGAACGGCAATCGTCAATCTTCTGCAGCTGATGCCTGGAGAAAAGATAAGCGCCGTTATTCCGATAGAGGAATATAAGGATGGAGAGTATCTGTTCATGGCTACCAAGAAGGGGCTGGTTAAGAAGACGCCTATCACAGAGTACGCACATGTAAGAAAAACCGGGCTGGCCGCAATCACGCTTCGTGAAGAAGATGAATTGATTGAAGTCAAGTATACGGATAACGATAGGGACGTACTTCTTGTAACAAAATATGGACAGTGCATCCGTTTCGATGAGAAGGACGTACGCCCGACGGGAAGGACATCCATGGGTGTCAGGGGAATGAATCTGGCAGACCGGGATGAAGTGATCGGCATGCAGCTGGATTCCCAGGGATGTGACCTGCTGATTGTATCAGAAAAGGGTATGGGAAAACGTACTTCCATTGAAGAGTTTACCTGCCAGAATCGTGGCGGGAAAGGCGTAAAATGCTACAAGATAACGGAAAAGACCGGTAATGTAGTGGGCGTCAAGGCTGTCAATCATGATGATGAAGTAATGATCATCAATACGGAAGGAATCATTATCCGTATGAAGTGCGAGGGAATCTCCGTACTTGGAAGGGTTACATCCGGCGTTAAGCTAATTAATCTTCAGGAGGGCGACATTGTTGCAAGCATCGCAAAGGTTCGAAAAGGCGATGAAGAAGATGACGAAGAGAATGACGAATTTGAGGAGGATTCTGTAGATATTACAGAAGATACCGATGAGGAATGATAATTTGATAATGTGGTAAATATCAATCGTACAAAAAAGCCAGAAAATCTATGCAGATATGCATCTGATTTTCTGGCTTTTAAAATGAATTATTTGGATTCTTCATCCTTTTTTAATTCCCGTATAAGAATTTCTGCGATTTTCTTTACTGTTAACTCCACGAAGCGATTGCACTGTGCTTTTCTTTCCGGAGAATTTCTCTCCATGCCTTTTGTAAGAATGCGACAGCAAGCAGCTCCGCAAGCCTCTTTAAAATAATCGTGGAATTCATTGGTCAGTTCAAAACATCTGTTAATTTTAGGGTCGCCAGGCGTCGTCCTTCCGAAGAAATATCCGATGCACATTGTTCCACCTGCTAATGCGCCGCAGATACATCCTCCGCCCCCAAGCCCCCATGGAAAGCCTGAACTCATTGCAATCGCTTCATCTGGAATATCCACTTCAAAATGCTTGCGGATTGCATAGATGACAGATTCCGAACAGGCGAATCCCTGGTTGAAGATATCAACCGCGTCTTTCTGTAATTGCTCCATGTTAATATTCGTATTCATATGAAAACCTCCTCTGCTATTATCCATTTTATCTCAATATGACAGATTTTTAAAGTAAAAACTGAACTCTGGTCTATAAAAATATTTTTATCGAAAAACAATAAAAAGATATTGAAATTCAATAAATACCATGATATAGTATTTTCATACATGAAAAGTATAAGACACAATTAAAAAATGGCAAAAGGATGTGGAATAGATGGATACAAGATTTATAAAGATTACTAAATATGTGCTTGATATTATGTATTTCGGAGGATTTGTCGTACTAATAACGCTTCCAGCAACTATAAAATTTCTTGGCAAATATTATTCTTCGGTAATCACCAAGAATTTTACACTTATGCTCTTTGTATTTGGGATATCTGGTATTTTGGGCATTCTGATTATTGGACAGCTCCGCAGAATGATGAGAACGGTTATTGAAGATTCATGTTTTGTATATGGGAATGTAGAAAGCCTTCATAAGATGGCCATGATGAGTATTGGCATTGTTATCATGTTCATATTCAAATTATTTTTTGTTCCAACTCCCGCTACAGGGATTATTATACTGGTTTTCTTTATTGCGGCCTTATTTAGCCAGGTTTTAGCAGATGTATTTGAAAAGGCAGTAAATTATAAAGAAGAAAATGATCTTACAATATAGGAGGTGCCGTTGTGGGAATAAAGATTAATCTGGATGTCATGATGGCACAGAGGAAAATAGGGCTTGTGGAACTTGCAGGAAGGATTGATATTACCCCCGCAAACTTATCCATTCTAAAAAATAATAAGGCAAAGGCTATCCGGTTTTCAACCTTGGAGGCTATTTGCAAAGAGTTAGGATGCCAGCCGGGCGATATCATAGAATACTGTACAGATGAAGACGACAAATAAAAGCAATCATACGGAGGTGCTGTTTATGAATGTAACGGAGAGGCCATTAGTTGCTAAGATGAGAGAAAATTACAGGTATTTTGGAGGATTAAGCTTATTATATGGAATAATTTTCGCATTCTGCCTGTATAAGAATATGCATGGAATCACATTTCCTATATGTGTAGCAGTTACAATTGTATTTGCGGTATTATTTCTTAAGAAGATTAACTACAGGATTATGAAGCAGTCCTTGCCTTATATTGCGGGCATGATATTGCTGTCTATATCTACCGTATTTACCTCTTCCTTTTTTCTTCATTTTTTTAATCTGGCAGGCATTATTCTGCTTTTCTTTGTGTTCATGATCCACCAGTTCTATAATGATAGAGACTGGAATTTTCCTGCCTATCTGAAACGGATCTTTATCCTGGCTGGGACGGTGATGGAGTCTATTCCAAAGCCTTATGCGCATGGGGCGGAATATCTTGGAGGAAGCAAAAATAAGAAGAACCATATCTTTATTGCTATAGCTATTGGCCTATGCATAGCCATAGGATCTTTATGCGTGATTCTTCCTCTTCTGCTTAATTCGGATATTATATTTGCAAAGTTTTTTGGAGAGATGCTAAAATACATTAATTTCAGTACCATATTTGGAATTGCCCTTACTGTAGTCATAGGATTTACATTGAGTTATGCGTTTTTCTGCGGCCTTTGCAAATATAATTTTCCAGAAGGCAAAGAAAGAAGGAGAAAATACTATAATCCTGTAATTGGAATTACATTTACAAGCGTCATTTCCTTTATATATCTTATCTATTGCCTGATTCAGATTATGTATTTATTCATAGGAATCCAGAAAGGCCTTCCATCCGACGTCACTTATGCCCAATATGCAAGGACTGGATTCTGGGAACTGCTGACGGTGGGAATGATCAATTTTGTCATGGTATTGTTATGCATGTATCTGTTCCAGGATCATATCGCAATGAAGATTATACTGACAATTATATCCGGATGTACATTTATCATGCTGTTTTCCGCAGCCTATAGAATGATGATGTATATTGGCGCATATCATTTGACATTTCTGAGAATCCTGGTTTTATGGTTTTTGATAGTTCTGGCATTGATTATGGGAGGAGTAATCATAAGCATCTATAAGGGCAGATTTCCATTATTCCGATATATTATGGGCGTAGTGAGCATTATGTATATAGGACTTGCATTTTCCAGGCCTGATGTTGTTGCAGCCAAATATAACATTGCCCATGAGGGGAAGCTGAAAGTTGAAGATGTACGTTACATGATGAGCCAAATGTCCATAGATGTAGCTCCTATCATTGCAGGTATTGATCCAAGGTCTGATGTAGACTATACTTCCAAAGGAATCTATGAGAATGCTGACAATCTGGAACAAAGCATGTACTACTACTTTTCTGATATTGCTCAGGGAAACGAGGGAATCTTTTTCAGAAAGGCTAATTATTCAAGAATCCGTGCCAAACTGGCTGCAGACAAATATTTAGAATTAAATGACAGGGGCGAAGAGTATGACTTTGAATATGGAGACTATAAATATTAGCAGACATATTTTGACAGAATCGACAGGAACATTTATACTAAGATAGGCGGTAGATGCCATATCCTATTTTGATGCGGGAGGAAAAGAATGCGAACGATAGATGTCAGCGAGATTACAGAGAATATAAAAGAGATGTGCATGGAAGCGAACCATTATCTGTCAAAAGATATGGATGTTGCAATGAAAAAGGCGGCAGAGACAGAAGAATCCCCCTTGGGGAAGCAGATACTTCTTCAGCTTCAGGAAAATCTTCAGATAGCGGCAGAAGATAGGATTCCCATCTGCCAGGATACGGGAATGGCTGTGATATTTATAGAAATCGGTCAGGATGTGCATTTTGTAGGAGGAATTCTGGAAGATGCCATAAACGAAGGCGTCCGTCAGGGATATAAGGAAGGATATCTTCGAAAGTCTGTCGTAGGAGATCCCATAATCCGTGAGAATACGAAAGATAATACCCCTGCGATTGTTCATTATAGTATTGTAAAAGGTGACAAAGTAAAGATAAAAGTTGCTCCAAAAGGCTTTGGAAGTGAAAATATGAGCCGGGTATTCATGTTGAAGCCTGCGGATGGGATTGAAGGAGTTAAAAATGCAATCCTGACGGCAGTAAGGGATGCAGGCCCTAATGCCTGTCCTCCGATGGTTGTAGGCGTAGGAATAGGCGGTACTTTTGAAAAATGCGCTCTAATGGCTAAGGAGGCTCTGACTCGTGAGGCGGGAACACACTCCGATATACCGTGGGCAAAGGAATTGGAAGAAGAAATGCTTGATAAGATCAATAAACTTGGCATAGGACCCGGAGGGCTTGGCGGGACTACGACTGCCCTGGCAGTGAACGTAAATACATATCCCACGCATATTGCCGGACTTCCAGTGGGAATAAACATATGCTGCCATGTAAACCGGCATATTATCAGGGAGGTGTAATTATGGATAAGCATATACAGGCTCCGATTACGAAGGAAGTATCCGAGTCTCTACGGGCAGGGGATTATATTTATATAACCGGAACCATCTATACGGCAAGAGACGCGGCGCACAAAAGGATGGATGAGGCTCTGGCAAGAGGAGAGGCATTGCCAATCAATATAGAAGGCCAGGCGATCTATTATATGGGACCATCTCCTGCAAGAGAAGGGCGGCCTATTGGATCAGCCGGACCTACAACAGCCAGCCGGATGGATAAGTATGCGCCAAAACTTCTTGATATGGGACTTGCGGCTATGATTGGAAAAGGAAAGAGGAGCCAGGAGGTCCTGGATGCGATAATCAGAAATAAAAGCGTCTATCTGGCAGCCGTAGGAGGAGCTGGGGCGCTTCTTTCGAAATGTATCAAATCTTCAGAAGTAGTAGCATATGAAGACTTGGGAACAGAGGCAATCAGGAAACTGGAAGTAGTTGATTTTCCGGTTATCGTTGTAGCTGACTGCGTGGGCAATAATCTGTATGAGACTGCGATCAAGGAGTATCAAAAGATATGAAAAGAATATTATTGATGGTGTTCAGGAATATAATCCTGGTGCCAGCTATGTGGATCAAACTATGTTATTACGCATCCCATGTGGACAAATATACAGAGGAACAGCGCTATGCCATGCTTAAATTCATAGTATTACGCGCGAACAAAGGTGGAAATGTAACGATAGATGTCCATGGAAGAGAAAATATCCCAGATAAAGATGGATTTATGTTTTTTCCTAACCATCAGGGATTATATGATGTCCTTGCTATATTGGAAGCCTGTCCCAGGCCATTTTCGGTTGTGGCCAAGAAAGAAGTTGCCAATATCCAGTTCCTGAAGCAAGTATTTGCATGTATGAAAGCCTATATGCTGGATAGAGAAGACGTAAGGCAGGCAATGCAGATCATAATAGATGTATCTAAGGAAGTGGAACATGGAAGAAATTATCTGATATTTGCAGAGGGGACCCGTTCAAAGAATGGCAATGAGGTGCAGGAATTTAAAGGAGGAAGCTTCAAGGCAGCCACAAAGGCTAAATGTCCGATCGTTCCAGTGGCGCTCATTGATTCCTTTAAGCCTTTTGATACAAATACCATAAGTCCGGTAACCGTGCAGGTACATTTTCTAAAGCCCTTGTATTATGAAGAGTATAAGGATATGAAGACGAAAGATATTGCTGCATTGGTAAAAGAAAGAATACAGAAGACGATTCATGAAAATACAGTAAATTGATAATAATAAGTAGAGAGAGGATAGAAGTCCTCTCTTTATTTATTTGCAGAGGAGAACATTATGAATGAGATATATGGCTATGTAAGAGTCTCTTCCAAAGATCAGAATGAAGACCGACAGCTGATTGCGCTTAGCGAATTTCCTGTACCCAAAAAGAACATATATATGGATAAGCTAAGCGGCAAAGATTTCAACAGGCCACAGTATAAGAGATTATTAAATATAATAGAAGAAGAGGATGTCCTGGTAATAAAATCTATCGACAGGCTGGGACGCAATTATTCGGAAATATTAGATCAATGGAGATATCTGACTAAAAACAGGAAGGCGTATATAGTCGTTCTGGATATGCCTCTTCTGGATACAAGGAAGAATCATGATTTGATGGGAACACTTATCGCGGATATTGTACTGCAGCTTCTTTCTTATGTTGCGGAGACAGAACGGGATAATATCAGACAGAGACAGGCGGAAGGCATAGCAGCAGCTAAAAAACGGGGCGTTAAGTTTGGAAGGCCTGTAAAAAAGATTCCTATGGATTTTTACAGGGTGTATAACAGATGGAAGAATAATAAAATAAGCGGCCGGGAGGCGGCAAGACTATTAGGAGTCGCGTATAATACCTTTATAAAGTGGGCCACATATATGGAAAATGAGAGCAAAGGAATAAAAAAGTAGACTTTAATGCACGGGTAAGTTATAATGAAAACAATTAGCAAATATAAGTTTTGAATTTATTAACTACATATATTAAAGAAAAAGTAAACTGATTTGTAATTAACTGTACAAAAAAGTCTACTTTTTTGTACAGCAGAAGAATTTACGAAGGATGGGAGGACAGGTGTCTGTGAGTAGTGTAAGTCTATTAGAAGATCTGGCAGAGAAGATAGGATGCGATTGCCTGTCAGATTTACGCCTTATGCAGGAAAAGTGGCTGCCAAGGCTAAAAGCAGAGTTGGAAAATATAGATGAAGAAGAATATAGCCTGTCTAACTGGAATGAGGTTATTTTATATATCACAGGCAGTCAGTCAATTGATTCCATGGGAATTAATGAAGCATCAAAAGCGAAAGATTATATGATTCAATGGCTAGATGCAAAAAAAGATTGACAATATGAAAAACCTTTAGTATAATAACCCTTGCTGGAGAAATACTCAAGAGGCTGAAGAGGCGCCCCTGCTAAGGGTGTAGGTCGGGTAACCGGCGCGAGGGTTCAAATCCCTCTTTCTCCGTTTAGTCAGTATTGACTGTCTG
>NZ_CP080442.1:17500-160000 GCF_019597925.1 [Clostridium] scindens
TATCTAGATCAAGACATCCGAGGTAATCGCGGAAGCGATTATTCATAACAAACCAGATTCGAGGCAACGAATAGAAAAAATGCCGACTGGCCAACGCCGGCAACGCTATGCCGACGTAGGACGCAAGGCGACGCCCGTGCGCCGCTGTCCGCTTGGTCATGCTAGAAAGAGCATATGGTGGATGCCTTGGCACTAAGAGCCGACGAAAGACGCGATAAGCTGCGAAAAGCTTCGGGGAGGGGCAAATACCCTTTGATCCGGAGGTGTCTGAATGGGGAAACCCGCATGAGAAGCCCTCATGCATCCCTGCGCCAATCCATAACGCAGGGAGGGGAACCCGGCGAACTGAAACATCTAAGTAGCCGGAGGAAGAGAAAACAACAAGTGATTCCGTAAGTAGCGGCGAGCGAACACGGAAGAGCCCAAACCGGGGCGCGTGCGCCCCGGGGTTCGGACCGCATAATTGATCCGCGAGAGGTAGCAGAACGGCTTTGGGAAAGCCGGCCAGAGAGGGTGAAAGCCCCGTAAGCGAAACCGGGAGCGGCAAGGCGGGATCCAGAGTACCACGAGACACGAGAAACCTTGTGGGAAGACGCGGGGACCACCCCGCAAGGCTAAATACTCCTTAGTGACCGATAGCGCATAGTACTGTGAAGGAACGGTGAAAAGAACCCCGGGAGGGGAGTGAAAGAGAACCTGAAACCATATGTTTACAAGCTGTGGAAGGGCCTTACGTGCCCAACCGCGTACTTTTTGTAGAACGGTCCGGCGAGTTACGCCGGCTGGCAAGGTTAAGGGCCTTAGGCCCGGAGCCGAAGGGAAACCGAGTCTGAATAGGGCGAGCGAGTCAGCCGGAGTAGACCCGAAACCGGGTGATCTATCCATGTCCAGGTTGAAGTTGCCGTAAAAGGCAATGGAGGACCGAACCCACATCCGTTGAAAAGGGTGGGGATGAGGTGTGGATAGGGGAGAAATTCCAATCGAACCCGGAGATAGCTGGTTCTCCTCGAAATAGCTTTAGGGCTAGCCTCATACGAGTCTTGCGGAGGTAGAGCACTGAATTTCCTAGGGGGCGTCAAAGCTTACCGAAGAATATCAAACTCCGAATGCCGCGTAGATGATGTATGGGAGTCAGACTGCACGAGATAAGTTGGGCAGTCGAAAGGGAAAGAGCCCAGACCTGCGGCTAAGGCCCCAAAATGTGTGTTAAGTGGAAAAGGATGTGGGATTTCGAAGACAACTAGGATGTTGGCTCAGAAGCAGCCATGCATTCAAAGAGTGCGTAATAGCTCACTAGTCGAGAGGTCCCGCGCCGAAAATGTCCGGGGCTGAAACACACTGCCGAAGCCCAGGGATGTACGAGGTACATCGGTAGAGGAGCATTGGATGCGGGAGGAAGCGGCACCGGAAGGAGCCGTGGACCGCATCGAAGAGAGAATGCCGGAATGAGTAGCGAGAGGAAGGTGGGAATCCTTCCGGCCGAATATCCAAGGTTTCCAGAGTAAAGCTGATCTGCTCTGGGTAAGTCGGGGCCTAAGGCGAGGGCGGGAGCCGTAGCCGATGGACAACAGGTTGAGATTCCTGTACCGCGATATGACAGAACTGTGGGGACACGCGTGGAAAGCATAAGCCGGGAATGGAAAGACCGGCGCAAGCGGGGTAGGGGCTGCATAGGCAAATCCGTGCAGCGCAACCCGAAGCCGCGACGCGAACCGAACTACGAGTAGGGAAGTATGCGAGCCATGCGTCAAGAAAAGCCGCTATCGCTCATATCGCGCCCGTACCGCAAACCGACACAGGTAGATGAGGAGAGAATCCTAAGGCCGACGGGAGAAGCATTGTCAAGGAACTCGGCAAAATGACTCCGTAACTTCGGGAGAAGGAGTGCCATAGAGATATGGCCGCAGAGAATTGGCCCAAGCAACTGTTTAGCAAAAACACAGGTCTATGCGAAGCCGCAAGGCGAGGTATATGGGCTGACGCCTGCCCGGTGCTGGAAGGTTAAGGGGAGAGGTTAGGAGCGATCCGAAGCCTTGAACTTAAGCCCCAGTAAACGGCGGCCGTAACTATAACGGTCCTAAGGTAGCGAAATTCCTTGTCGGGTAAGTTCCGACCCGCACGAAAGGCGTAATGATTTGGGCACTGTCTCGACAATGCACCCGGTGAAATTGAAGTACCAGTGAAGATGCTGGTTACCCGCGCCAGGACGGAAAGACCCCATGGAGCTTTACTCCAGCTTGATACTGGGATCCGGTATTGCATGTACAGGATAGGTGGGAGGCTAGGAAGCGATGACGCCAGTCGTCGCGGAGCCGCTGTTGGGATACCACCCTTGCAGTGCTGGGTTTCTAACCAGCAGCCGTGAACCGGCTGGGGGACAATGTCAGGCGGGGAGTTTGACTGGGGCGGTCGCCTCCGAAAGGGTATCGGAGGCGCTCAAAGGTCCTCTCAGAATGGTCGGAAACCATTCGCAGAGCGCAAAGGCAGAAGAGGGCTTGACTGCGACACCGACGGGTGGAGCAGGTACGAAAGTAGGACTTAGTGATCCGGTGGTATAAAGTGGGATTGCCATCGCTCAACGGATAAAAGCTACCCTGGGGATAACAGGCTTATCACTCCCAAGAGTTCACATCGACGGAGTGGTTTGGCACCTCGATGTCGGCTCATCGCATCCTGGGGCTGAAGTAGGTCCCAAGGGTTGGGCTGTTCGCCCATTAAAGCGGTACGCGAGCTGGGTTCAGAACGTCGTGAGACAGTTCGGTCCCTATCCGGCGCGGGCGCAGGATATTTGAGAGGAGCTGTCCTTAGTACGAGAGGACCGGGATGGACTGGCCGCTGGTGGATCTGTTGCGCCTCCAGGCGCATGGCAGAGTAGCCAAGCCGGGACGGGATAAACGCTGAAGGCATCTAAGCGTGAAGCCCCCCTCGAGATGAGATATCCCTGGCGACAAGCCAGTAAGACCCCTTGAAGACGACGAGGTGGATAGGATAGAGGTGGAAGTGCAGCAATGCATGGAGCTGACTATTACTAATCGGTCGAGGGCATGACCAGAGAGGCCGGAAGGCAGAAGGAGGCTCGGGCCTGGGGCGTTTGGATGGAAGTATTTCCCGTATGCGGTTTTGAAGGTATATATGTACCTTTTAATAAGGCCCAGTGGCTCAGTTGGTTAGAGCGCCGCCCTGTCACGGCGGAGGTCGAGAGTTCGAGTCTCTTCTGGGTCGTTTAAATGGGATCATAGCTCAGCTGGGAGAGCATCTGCCTTACAAGCAGAGGGTCATAGGTTCGAGCCCTATTGGTCCCACTTAAACAAAATGGATGGATTCCCGAGTGGCCAAAGGGGGCAGACTGTAAATCTGTTGGCGACGCCTTCGAAGGTTCGAATCCTTCTCCATCCACTAAGATGTAGAATATACATCTTTTAAGCCAAAGGCTTGTGCCGATGTGGCTCAATTGGCAGAGCAGCTGATTTGTAATCAGCAGGTTATCGGTTCGAGTCCGATCATCGGCTTAGTCTTTCATAAGACATTAAATATAATATCGCGGGGTGGAGCAGTCTGGAAGCTCGTCGGGCTCATAACCCGAAGGTCGTAGGTTCAAATCCTGCCCCCGCAACTCGCACGAATGTGCATAATTGAATACTTTATGTATTAGCCCAGATAGCTCAGTCGGTAGAGCAGAGGACTGAAAATCCTCGTGTCGCTGGTTCGATTCCGGCTCTGGGCATTTTATTTACCAAATATTCGATATGGGCGTGTAGCTCAGGTGGTAGAGCACTTGACTTTTAATCAAGTTGTCCGGGGTTCGAATCCCCGCACGCTCATGGAATGAGAGGGAGACAGATACCAAATAGGTACTGTCTCTTTTTACTTTAATAAGTAAATGTGTTGACATAAGGAATATTTTCTTGTATATTAGGTAATAATAAAAGGGAGTAACTGGCGCTTAGGTCTAATAGTCCGGCGTTTGCGATGTCGTCAGTACGATGAGCAATCATCCGTATCGTAATGAAATGGTGAGACTTTTATTGCATAGTAATTCTGTGCAATAGGGGTCTATTTTTTTTATCCCATTGCAGGAGGAAAGAGAGGGCAAGCAATGCTAACAAGTGAACAAGCAAGAAAAAACCAAGAGATTTATGGATTTAATGAACTGGTAGAAGGCAAGAAAAAAAGCATGGTCCAGATATTCCTGGAGCAATTCAAAGATTTTCTTGTCATTATTCTGATTATTGCAGCAATCGTATCAGGCTTTCTGGGAGATGCAGAGAGCGCGGCCGTTATATTTATCGTCATTACTATTAATGCGATTCTAGGGACCGTGCAGACGGTAAAGGCAGAGCAGTCGCTAAACAGTCTAAAACAACTGTCAGCGCCTGAGGCAAAGGTAATCAGAGATGGCGTGGTGATACAGATACCATCCAGAGAAGTAACTGTTGGAGATGAGGTAGTAATTGAGGCAGGTGACTGTATTCCTGCGGACGGAAAACTTTTGGAGTGTGCAAGCCTCAAGGTCGATGAGAGCGCGCTAACAGGAGAGAGCCTGTCCGTGGAGAAGTCGTTGGAAGAGGTGCCGGAGGGCGCTGCATTGGGAGACCAGACGAACAGAGTGTTCTCTGGAAGTTTTTCCACATATGGAAGAGGGACATTTGAAGTTACGGCAATTGGAATGGAGACGGAAGTAGGAAAGATTGCCAAACTATTGAAGACAACATCGGAAAAACGAACGCCCCTCCAGATAAATCTGGATGATTTTGGAAAGAAACTGTCTATCATTATACTTGTATTCTGCGCAGTTCTATTTGCCATCAATGTGATAAGGGGCGGTTCTGCGGTAGATGCATTCTTATTTGCGGTAGCCCTGGCCGTAGCAGCGATTCCGGAGGCGCTTAGTTCTATCGTAACGATCGTACTGTCATTTGGCACCCAGAAAATGGCCAAGGAGCATGCAATTATAAGAAAACTTCAAGCGGTTGAGGGCCTGGGGAGCGTATCCATCATCTGCTCGGATAAGACAGGAACTCTGACGCAGAATAAAATGACAGTGGAAGACTATTATGTGGATGGAAAGAGAATCTCCGTGGCTGATATTAATCTTGATAACAGAAACCAGAAGATGCTTCTTAATTGCAGCATGCTCTGTAATGATTCCACTAATACAGATGGACAGGAAATAGGAGATCCGACGGAAACGGCATTGATCAATCTTGGAAGCAATCTTGGCATGGAAGCGGCTATGACCAGGGAACGGTATCCTCGTATGTCGGAAGTCCCATTTGACAGTGACAGGAAATTGATGTCTACAGCACATGTCTTCGATGATCGATATGTGATGGTAGTCAAGGGGGCGGTAGATGTCCTTCTGAGGCGTATGAGCCACATCAGGATTGGCGATACTGTTAGGGAGATAACGGACGAGGATCAAATGCAGATCGAGATACAGAATCTGGAGTTTTCCAGAGACGGGTTGAGAGTCCTGGCATTCGCATATAAAGAACTGGATGGAGAGAAAGAATTATCTATAGAAGATGAAGAGGGCCTTACATTCCTGGGATTGATCGCAATGATGGATCCGCCGAGAGAAGAATCCAAAGCGGCGGTAGAAGAATGTATAAAAGCAGGAATCAGGCCTATAATGATCACCGGCGATCATAAGATTACCGCGGCGGCAATTGCAAAAAGGATCGGCATACTGAAGGATGAATCAGAGGCTTGCGAAGGCGCTGTGATAGAAGAAATGTCAGATGAAGAACTGAAAGATTTTGTAGAGAAGATATCAGTATATGCCAGGGTATCCCCGGAGCATAAGATCAGAATTGTGCGGGCATGGCAGGAGAAAGGAAATATCGTAGCCATGACTGGGGACGGGGTAAATGATGCGCCGGCTCTGAAGCAGGCCAATATAGGCGTTGCCATGGGAATTACAGGAAGCGAAGTATCCAAGGACGCGGCGGCAATGGTTTTGACGGATGATAACTTTGCAACAATTATTAAGGCAGTTGAGAATGGACGAAATATATATCAGAATATCAAGAATTCCATACAATTTCTGCTGTCTGGAAACTTTGGCGCAATATTGGCCGTACTGTATGCATCAATTGCCGGACTTCCAGTACCATTTGCGCCAGTGCATCTGCTTTTTATCAACCTTCTGACCGATAGTCTTCCAGCCATTGCATTGGGACTGGAGCCGCATTCCAAGGAAGTCATGAAGCAGAAGCCGCGCCCCATGAATGAATCTATCCTTACAAAGCAGTATCTTCTGAGCATAGGCACTGAGGGGCTTGGCATAGGCATTATGACGATGGCGGCATTTTTGATTGGATACAGAAGCGGTGATGCCGTTCTGGCAAGCACGATGGCATTTGGTACTTTGTGCACCAGCCGGCTTGTCCATGGATTTAACTGTAAATCCAGCCGTCCGGTATTATTTACGAAAAGATTTTTTAATAATATCTACCTGATCGGAGCATTTTTAATTGGGCTTGTGCTGATTACAGGCGTACTGATGATTCCGGGGCTGCAGGGAATATTCAAAGTAGCAAGCCTAAATATTGGGCAGCTGCTTACAGTATATGGACTTGCATTATTGAATCTGCCTGTGGTACAGTTGTTGAAATGGATTAGAAATTCTAGATAGGAACAGGAGATTTTATGGAATTAAGTAGAGAGACGGTAAAAAGAATAAAAGGATTGATTGTGTTTGCCGCATTGGTTGTAGCCTGTCTGTGGAAGTATGATGTGGTGGTATCGGTTCTTGCATTTATCTTTCATGTCATATTTCCATTCGTGCTTGGCGGAGCGATCGCATTCATTTTGAATGTGCCGATGAATTTTATACAGAGGCATCTATTCGCGCCGGAGAGGGTAGAAAGGCATAAGATACAGAAGAAGATTGCCCGTCCGGTCAGTATGCTGATCGTAATATTCGGAGTGTTTGGCATTGTGGCACTTGTAATGTTTGTTTTGATTCCACAATTAGGGGATACATTCTCTAATCTTGGAAGCAGCATTCAGGCTTTTATCCCAAAAGTACAGGAATGGGCGGAAAAATTATTCCATGACAATAAGGAGATTATGACCTGGGTCAACAGCCTGAAATTCGATTGGAATAAGATCATGGACGCAGGCATAGATTTCTTCAAGAATGGGGCAGGGAGCGTGCTTGATTCTACGATTACTGCCGCAAAGAGCATTGTGAGCGGGATTACGACCTTCTTTATCGCATTTGTATTTGCGGTCTATATCCTGCTTCAAAAGGAAAAACTGGGTATTCAGGCTAAAAAGGTCTTATTTGCCTTTGTAAGGAAAGGCCGGGCTGAGGCTGCAATGGAAGTATTGTCTCTGACCTACAATACGTTCTCAAACTTCCTGACCGGCCAGTGCCTGGAGGCCATTATCTTAGGAAGCATGTTTGTCATAACCATGACGCTTTTCAAACTACCCTATGCTTTGCTGGTGGGGATTGTGATCGCGTTTACGGCCTTGATCCCAATATTCGGCGCATTTATCGGCTGTGCCTTGGGAACCTTCCTGATATTTATGGTAGATCCATTTAAGGCGCTTATGTTTGTAATCTTGTTCCTGGTACTCCAGCAGATAGAGGGGAATCTGATCTATCCTCACGTAGTAGGTAATTCAGTAGGACTTCCATCCATCTGGGTATTGGCGGCAGTCAGCATCGGAGGAAGCCTGTTGGGGATCGTTGGAATGCTGATTTTTATACCGATTATCTCTGTAGTATATGCGCTGTTCAGGGAAATCGTCTACTTGAAATTAAGACAAAAGAAGATTAATCCCAAAGAACTTGAATAACCGATCCAAGAAAATCTGTTATAATATTGTAGTGTTAAAAAATTTTAGCGTTGCGAATGGGATCGTGCGGCAGGATATGGTACAGATATATTATGTACATCAATAAAGAAGACAGACGGAGCAGGGCCATAGGCAAGGGTCCTGCTCTATATTACTCTATTGCGCCTGCTACGAACGGTCCATAATTTTACAGTAAATGACGGCAACAGCCGTACTTATGGCAGTGGAAATGATTCCGGCGCCTACGATGGCAGCAGGATTGACGCTTCCATACTGGCTCCGGTAGGCAATGACATTTACCGGAATTAATTGCAGGGAGGAGATGTTGATAATCAGAAAGGTGCACATCTCATTACTGGCAATTCCCTTTGGACGTACCGGACCTGGAAGCCGGTGGCTTCGCCTGTCTTCCTCTAATTTACCGAGTTCGTCCATGGCGCGCAGTCCGGCTGGCGTTGCTGCCCAGCCCAGGCCCAGGACATTGGCTATGATATTGGTGGTGATGTGTTCCTCGGCAGGGTGCCCGGCGGGGAGTCTTGGGAATAAGAAGCGTATAATCGGACGGATCTTTTTGGAAGCGCCCTTAATGATTCCGGCCTTCGTCGCAATCTCCATAAGACCCACCCAGAAGGACATGACGCCCATCATAGTGATGCACAAGGTAATGGCCTCTTTGGAAGAGTCAATGGCTGCATTGGTAATATCCGGCATGCGTCCGGTAAAGGCGGCAAAGATAATGCCAATCAGTATCATGCCGGCCCACAGATAATTCAGCATATAAAATCCTCGTCTGGCTTTTTAATATAACGTATGAGCCGGGATGGATATTTATCACAAAGACATAAGAAAGAGGCGGAAGCAATTGGTTCCTTGCTTCCGCCATCCTTTATGTCTACTATTTGATTACTTCTTTGATAATTCTGTGCCAGTTCTTATAGGCAATCTTTTCAATCTCATCTTCGTGGAATCCGACGCGCTTCATTTCTTCAATGACATTTGGTACATAAGAAGCATCCTCAAGTCCGATGGTAAAAGGAGTAGACTGGCTGCTGAAAGAGCCCAAGGTATCTCCCTCCAGGAATTCAGAAAAGTCAAATCCGAAACCGACATGATCAATGCCCATTACTTCCACCATATGGACAAGATGTTTTACCAGGTTTTCCAGAGTCTGCTTATCTTCCTCCATATGAACGAATTCGTTGAATGAATTGAGCCCGACTATGCCGCCTGTGCGTGCCAGTTCTTTTAACTGGTCATCCATCAGATTCCGCGGGCGGTTGCACAGTGCCCGGCAGTTCGAGTGGGTTGCTACAACAGGGCCTGTGGCAGTGTCAAGGAGATCCCAGAAGGACGCATCATTTAGATGGGATACATCCAGTATCATTCCCAGATCCTGAATCTTTCTCACCGCCCTGCGTCCTACGTCTGTTAACCCACGCTCCGGGGTGCCAAGGGCTCCGGTAGCCAGAGGATTTTCCTCATTCCAGGTAAGCCCTGCATGCCTTGCGCCAAATTGGTAGAACTCGTCGATAAGGTCTAAGTCTTCCCCAATGCTCTTTAAACCTTCCAGTCCGATAAATGCATACATCTTTCCTTCGCTTCTTGCAGTCATCATATCGGAGTATGAGCGCGATACCTTAAGGATATCAGCACAATCAGGCTCTTCGCAGGCAATGGCCTCCATCATCTGGCGGGTACGCTTCAGCGGGTCCTTGTCATAGGGAGGATCATTCCATATTACGAAGATGCCTCCTTCGATCTGCCCTTTTTTCAGCCGTTCATAATGATATTTACGGAAGATATCACGTTCTCCCTTTAGATGGTGCTGCGTTACATCGGTCCAAATATCAGAATGTGCATCAAAGTTCATAAAAACACTTCCTTTCTTTTGTGTAGATAAGTCTAAATAAATCAGGGACGGACAGTTGTCCGTCCCTGATCATTTTCCTGGATTCAGGATGTTATTCAGTTTTATAATCCTAAGATGCTGCCTACAATCAATCCAAAGTATGTTCCAAGCACATATCCCAGAGTACCAATCAGTACGATAGGTCCTACCAGCTTGGTCCAGCCCTTAGATACAGCCATAGCAACGGCCGTTGTTGGTCCGCCGATGTTAGCATTGGAAGCAAGGATAATATCTTCCAGATTGAACTTCAGTAACTTTCCAGCGATCAGGCTGAAAAGCATATTTACGATTACGATGATAGCCGCAAATAAGAGCAGTAACGGCGAATTCTTGATAATCATAGGTACGGATGCCGGAACACCGATTACGAAGAAGAACAGGTAGATTAAGAATGTACCCAGTTCCTGCGTACCTTTGATCTCGCCAAAGAACTTAGGTGCAAATGTTGCACAAAGCATGGCAATTGTCGTAATCCATAAGTACATATTTCCGAACAGCGTATTGATTATCTGCAGGAATGTATTAGATGTCGGTATCACGCCTGCAAGTCCTGTAGATATTACGTTAGACAGCGCAACAATGACAAATCCTGTTGCAGCGGCCAATGCGATATCTTTCAGGGAGATTTCTTTTCTGCCCCAGAACGCAGAAGCATTTGTCTCATTTTCCTTTACATTGGCTCCGGCAGCCGCTTCCACTTCATCCACATATGGATGCTTGAAATGCTTGCGGAAGAATCCGATAGATGGCATTGCTATCAGTACGAAGAAGTACAGTACCATCAGCAAGTTATCTGCAACCGTTGCAGCAGATATCATGTCGCCAGATACATCGAATGCTGCTCCAAGAGCGGCAAAGTTTACCGTGCCTCCGATATAGGTTCCGGTAAATACGCCCGCAAGTCCGGCAAGTTCCGGAATAAATTTGTGGAGCGCCGCATAAGCAAGAAGCGCGCCGCAAGCGGTACCTACCGAGCCGATCAGGAATATAATCAGGATACGTCCGGATTCCTTTCCGATCTTTCTCATATCGCACTGCAGTAATAACAGAGGAATGGAAAGTGGTACAACGTAACCCCATACGGCATCCCATACAGGAGCGTCCATTGGAATAATTCCAAAGTTCGATAAGATGATTGCGAAAATCAGTGCAACGATGGCACCGGTCATTTTTGCTGCCCATTTATATCTCTGCTCCAGATATATTGCGGCAGCGGCGCCGGTAGCACAGATAGCCCACAGCACCCATGTGTTATCCGCTCCAACCAGCGGATTTTGTAGATCGAATATATGTCCCCACATACTCTCGTCCTCCTTTCAAAAATCCTTTTTTGAAGAATTTTCGTCAATTTTTACAATTGAACTAATAACAGTATACAAAAATTGTCAATAAAAGTCAATGAATGTGAAGAAAGGACAGGATTATGCTTGGAAAATCAAAGGAAATCATTGAATTTTACAGAAAATTACTTTCGTTTGTCCAGAGTCCTCCATACAGTCAGAAGCATGGTGACGAAACAGGCCGTTCCTCCGATAAAATTAGATACAGGCTCTGCAAGGAATACTCCGTCTGTACCAAGACTGGCTATGGTAGGAAGCCATAACGTCAGAGGAATTACGATGATAACCTTGCGGAATAAGGAAAAAAATACAGCCTGCCTGGATTTGCCAAGCGCTACAAAGGTTGACTGGCCAGCAAACTGCAAGGCCATCATAAAGATGCCGAAGAAGTACAGATGCATGGCAGGCACGCCTTCTTTTAACAGTTTCGGATCGCTATTGAACATCCGGATGAAGACGTGCGGGAAAAAGAATAGGAATGCCCACATTACCAGAGTAAATACAATACAGGATATAGCAGTAAAGGAAATGGCAGACTTCACCCTTCCATATTTTTTCGCCCCATAATTGAAACTCATAATGGGCTGTGCCCCGCTGGTAATTCCCATGACTGGCATGGTTATAATCTCCCGAACGGAATTGATTACCGTCATGATTCCTACATACAGGTCGCCTCCGTATCTCTGCAGGGTAGCATTGCACATGATCTGGACAGAACTGTTGGTAATTGACATGACAAATCCAGATAAGCCCAGGGCGGAGATTTCCCTTATAAGCGAGAAATTTAAATGTAATTGTTTTCTTGTTAATTTTATAATTGCTTTTTTCCTGTAAGAAAATGAAGTACCCAGATGCAGGAGACACATTGGGATAGGATAGTGGCGGTTGCGGCGCCACGGACGCCCATATGAAATACGAAGATAAACAGTGGATCCAGTACAAGATTCAAAAGCGCTCCGATTGAGACGGTCAACATTCCTGTTACGCCGAATCCCTGAGCGTTAATAAAATTATTCATGCCAAGACTGACCATGACGAACAAGGTGCCCAGAAGATAAATACTAATATAGGCATTCGCATATGGATAGGTCACGTCGCTTGCTCCAAAAAGATAGAGGAGCGGATGCTTGAACAGGTAGCAGAAGACAGCAAGAAGAGCGCCGGATGCAAGGAGCATGGCAAAAGAATTCCCCATAATCCGTTCTGCCCTCTCTGGCTCGTCTGCTCCGCGCGCCATGGAAAACAGAGGCGCACCGCCCATTCCGAACAGATTGGCGAATGCGGTAATAATAGTGATGACAGGCAGGGTAAGACCGATGCCTGTCAATGCTTGCGTGGATGTATGCGGAATGTGGCCGATATAGATGCGGTCCACAACGTTATATAAGACATTAATTAACTGGGCCAGCGTCATGGGAATGGCCAGACGCAGAATATTGGCCGAGACGCTTCCCTGGCCAAAGTCCTTTTCTTTGTTCATGAAATCACCGCTTTTTCCAGAGCCAGAGTGCAGCAATGATTCCAATCGTATACAGGATGCTGACTAGGATGGAAGGATTATCTTTTAATAAATAAGTAACTGCAACGACGGCTGCAAGAGAAACCGTTAGCTGGAATGCAGTGAAGATACGTTTTTCGCGGGTTTCTTTTGCCTGCTGGCTCATTTCTGCTCTCTTCTGCTCTAATTCCAGGTATTTCATAAGATCCTTTTCATTGAGGTGGGAAAGGATCCATTGATCCCTGGAAAATCCGTCCTCATCGTCTTCCGATGAATAAGAATCCATTATTTTTTTATCTGGCTTTTCCTTTTTGAAAAAATGAAAGTCTTTTTGCCGATCAGATTGTGGCTCGTCAGAAGAAGACTTTTCCTCTTTCACTTTGTCTTCTTTGGCTTCTGCTTCAGGCGATGTGGCTGCCTTTGGCTCATCAGAAGTATCAGGGGCAGTCTTTGGTTCTTCAGATGCCTTCACTTCTCCAGTGGTCTCGGGTGCTGCGTTCTTTTGTTCTTCAGTCATAGGATGTTCCTCCGTTAGGTATTTTATATATGCTACATGTATTGCAGATTTATCTTCATGATATAGATTGTAGACGTTTTTCCACATATTTTCAAGGCTATTCAGCATATATTGGGAATAGACTTCACACGGAAATGAGGATACCCGATGAAATTATTCATGTATGTCACGGATTTTATCGTTCCGCTGGTAATATTCGGAATTGTCAGTTATGGAGTGCTGATGAAGGTAAATGTCTATGATACCTTCATCAAAGGAGCCAAAAGCGGCTTTTTCACGGTAATTAAAATAATGCCGACGCTGATTGGGCTTATGGTGGCAGTAGGGGTGCTGCGCGCTTCGGGATTCCTTGACTTTCTGTCAGGAATTATCGGGCAGTTCACGGAATACATCGGATTTCCAGGAGAACTGGTGCCGCTTACGGTGGTAAAGATGTTTTCATCTTCGGCGGCCACGGGGCTGCTTCTGGATGCGTTCAAGGAGTATGGAACGGACTCGTACATAGGACTGGTGGCATCCATCAGCATGTCCTGCACGGAGACTATATTCTACACCATGAGCGTCTACTTTATGACAGCCAAAGTCACGAAGACCAGATATACTCTGGGGGGGCGCCATGCTTGCGACCTTTGCCGGGCTTGTGGCCAGCGCGGTGCTGGCTGGTATGATGGTGGCCGGGTAAAGGGGTGCCTGTCTTTCATCAGGGAATCCGGCATAAAGACGCTTTTAGGGACTCTACGAATAATTGGGCCAGATGAGTAAGATAAGCATCCTTTTGATATACGGCGGCCAAGGACCAGGACAAGTCAGGAAGATCAAGGGCGAAGTAAGTAACGTTTCCAGGATGATTGCAGACTTTGGCCCCTTCTTCTGGAACCAAGGTACAGGCAATACCGGTGGCCACCAGGTTAATTGCGGTGGTCAAATTGCCAGTTTCCAGGAGAATCTCTGGTTCAATGTGATGCTTTCCAAGAATATGGTTGATTTCATGAGTGAGATTCTGCCCTGGCTTAGTCTTTATAAGCGGAAGCTGAAGAAGCGTCTTGGCAGGCGCGATGGGATACCCATCGGAAATGCGGGCAGCATCCAATAAGGTACGAATGTATGGATGCCGTGTAGGCGCCGCCAGAAGAATTCGTTCTTCAAAGATAATATCGCTGGTCAATTTTCGGTAATCCAAGGTATGGGGGAGATTCATGACCGCAATATCCAGTTTTCCATTCATCAAAGCTAAGGCAAGCTTGTCAGAATGATCTTCCATCAATTCAATGCGGATGCCAGGATACTGACGATGAAATTCAGGAAAGATATCTGGAAGCAGGCAGGCTCCGCGCCAGAAAGCGACGCCAAGCCTCAGACATCCGCTTTCCTGGTTCTTGATATCCTGGAATTCTTTTTTTATATTTTCTTCTAATCTCATCATCTGTTTTACAGACTCATAATATCGTTCTCCCGTATAAGTCAATTTTAATGGAGATGTCCTGTGGTTAAACAGCTCTACACCAAGTTCAGATTCCAGACGCCGCAGATACTGGCTGAGGGAAGGCTGGGAGACATATAGGATTTCTGCCGCCCTGGTAAGGCTTCCAGCTTCTGCAATTGCAACAAAGTATTCATAATTCCGAAACATCATGACACATATCCCTTCTAATAATTATAATATTAATATTATAATCATTATATCACTTTATGTCTTTGACTGAAAGCAATATAATGGGTAAAATAAGAATTGAAAACAACATTGTGCACAAAATACTGTTGTATAATTAATTAGAGATTAGCAAAATGACAAAAACATAACAAAGATTAGTAAATTAATAAATATAATATTTTTGTTATGAACAATTGTGAGGGATAATATGTTTGATCTGATCATAAGTAATGGGCACTTGATGGATCCCCGCTGTAATCTGGACAAGCAGGCGGACATTGGAATAAAAGGCCAGCATATTGCGGACATTGGGAATCTGGCAGACAAGGAGTGCTTACAGTCGATAGATGCCGATGGCTGTATGGTGGTACCTGGATTCATTGATTTCCATGCCCACGCAGCATATGGAATCAGTGATTTTTCTATGCCGGCCGATCTCGTACAGATTCCAAGCGGAGTTACATCTATGGTGGATGCTGGATCCACGGGAGTCACAGATTTTGAGGCGTTTTATCACCGTAATATTATTACCAGTATAATGACGGTCAAAAGTTTTCTGCATGTGGCAAGCGAAGGGCAAAGGACGCATCTGAAATACGAAAATCCGGACCCTGCACGATATGACCGGGAAAAGATAAAAATGCTGTGTGAAACATATAAGGATAATATTATAGGCTTAAAACTTCGGCAAAGCAGGGACATAGTAGGGGAACTCGGACTTAAGCCGCTTAAAGGCGCGCTTTTACTGGGAGAAGAAGTAGGGCTTAGACTGTCGGTACATGCTACAGACTCGCCGGGAGATATCAGGGATACGCTTAGTCTGCTGCGCCCGGGGGATATTTTCTGTCATATGTATCATCAGAAGGGACAGACAATCCTGGATGAAAAAGGGAATGTGCTGCCGGAAGCCTGGGAAGCCAGGGAAAGAGGAGTCCTGTTTGAGTTAGGGCACGGGGCGTTTAATTTTTCGGGAAAGATAGCGAAGGCTGCTATAGAGCAAGGATTTCTGCCGGATATTATTAGTTCGGATTTGAGCCTGCTGTCTGCGTTTAAAGAGCCGACGTACTCATTTTCATATATCTTGTCAGAACTTTTGAATCTTGGAATAGGATTGAAAGATATTATTACCAGATGTACAGACATCCCCGGACGCCTGATGGGGATGGAGCAGGAGGGATTTCTGATGGCAGGAGGCATTGCGGACATAGCAGTGTTTAAAATTATAGATAAAGAGCTTCATTATATAGACCGCTACCATAACCAATATGAAGGTAATCGGCTGATCAAGCCGCAGTTAACGGTCAAGGAAGGACATATCGTATACCGCCAGGCAGATTATGTATCATCCCTTGCAGATAAAAAGGAGGAAACCAGAGAATGAAAAAAGCAATCAGCATTCTGACGGTCATCTGCATGATGCTTGCGCTGGCCGGATGTAACAGCAAAACCGTACTTTCAAACGGAGAAACAGTCACGGCGAAGCGAGTATATCAGCTGGGACATGTCAATACCAGTGCAGAGGATGACCAATACCAATATTTTGCTATGGTCTTTGCAAATAAAATAAAGGAACTTTCAAAAGGAGAGATCGCAATTGATATAGTGACGGACTCCGTTCTGGGTGGAGAAAGAGATATGATGGAAGGCATGAAACTTGGAACCATCGATATGGCGCTTATCACGAACTTCAGCTTGGGTTCTTTTTCTACCGAATGGGAGATATTTGATCTGCCTTATATCTTTCAGGACAGAGAGGAGGCATATTCTATATTGGATAATGAGAAAATTATGGGACCAATGGAGAAGAGGCTGTATGATCAATGGTCAGTAAAAGTTCTGTCGTATGGAGATGGAGGATTTCGCCATACCATGAATAACGTGCGTCCGATCAACAAGGCTGAGGATATGAAGGGAATGCGGCTGCGTCTTCCAGAGACAGCGATATATGTGGACGCATTTAAGGCTATGAACGCGAATCCTACGACATTGGCATTTAGCGAGACATTTACTGCGGTGGAGCAGGGAACTGTGGATGGCCTGGAATTGCCAATCTCCTCATTCCACTCTACCGGCTATGGAGAAATCTGCGATTATCTTTCGCTGACAGGCCATTTTTATTCTCCTTACCAAATGGATGTTTCCAGTTTTGTATGGGAAAACCTGACGAAAGAAGAGCAAGGATGGTTCGAGGAGGCAGCAAAAGAAGCCATGGAAAAGGAGAGGGTGTTTGTACAGGAAAAGGAAGAAGAGTTCCTCGCACAGATGGCGGATAATGGCCTGAAAATTAATGAGTTAGAGGATAAAGACTCCCTGGCAAAAGCAGCCACAGCAATTTATGAAGATTATCGTGATGAAATAGGTTCTGACCTTTTAGATAATGTACTTGGCGAACTTGGCCGTAACTGATGAGAGGAGAGAGAATATGCTGAATATAATGAAGAAAGCAAACGCCATGCTGAATAAAGTCTTTACCGGCCTGTCCGTAGCATTGCTGGCGGTGGTGATAGTGGCGACGGCGCTTCAGGTCTTTACCAGATATATTATGAATGCATCCTTATCTGGAACAGACGAAGTAGCCAGATTCGCATTTGTGTGGATGAGTATGATGGGAGCCAGCCTGTGTGTCAGAAACCATGGACATGCAGTCGTCTCCGTTTTGACTGATTCGCTTAAGAATAAGCCAAAAGCGCAGGCCATTCATAGTGTTGCGGTTCAGATACTGATTATGATAGGCGCTGCGGTACTAGTCGTATGCGGCATTCAGCTAGTGATCGCTACGGGAGAACAGAGCAGCGCAGGCCTTGGGATACCGATATCCTACACGTATGCCTGTATTCCTGTGGGCGGAGCAGGTATGGTAATAAATAGTTTTGTAAACATTTTGGAAGAGATATCTTGCAGGAAAGGGGGAGATGCTTCATGAGCCTTACATATGCATTGATTATATTTGCGATCTTACTGATTTTAATATTCTTTGGCGTGCCAATTGCATACAGTATTGAACTGTCCGTGGTTGTGCTGCTTGTCATTACGCATTTGAAGCCACTGATCCTCATTCCCCAGAAATTAGAGATAGGAATGGATACATTCGTCTACCTGGCAATTCCTTTATTTACTCTGGCAGGGTATCTGATGGAGCAGGGAGGGCTATCTGACCGCCTTGTAGACTGTGTGGAGAAGTTGTTTGGCTGGTTTCCTGGAAGCATGGGAACGATAACGATTATATGCTGTCTGTTCTTTGCATCCCTGACGGGATCCGGTCCGGCAACAGTCGCTGCTATAGGCGCGATTATGGTTCCTACGATGCTAAAAAACGGGTATTCCCGGCGGGAAGCCGCCGGACTTCTGGCCGCGGGAGGGGCCCTGGGACCGATTATTCCACCGAGCATTGCGATGATCGTCTATGCGACAACGATGGGCTTGTCCGTACCGGAGATGTTTATGGCCGCCCTGCTTCCAGGCATTCTTCTAGGAGCAGCATTTATTGTTACAAATACGGTGCTGGTAGTCCGCAAGGGAATGAAAGGAGAGCGGCCGCATTTTACGGCAAAAGAACTGGGGAGATCTATCTGGAGGGCGCTGGGGGTTATCTTTCTTCCTATTCTGGTTCTAGGAGGCATCTACGGGGGAATCTTTACGCCTACAGAAGCAGCAACGATTGCTGCCGTATATGCGCTGATACTGGGACTGGCATACCGGGAACTGAATCTCGGGAAGATTATCACTGCCATGAAGAAAACAGTAACGACATCAGCAATGGTTATATTTATTGTCGGAATATCCAATGCATTTGGAACTGTGCTGGCAGCAGCGAATATTCCCAAGACGATTGCCAGCGTGATCATTCCATATCTGAATAGCCGGGTTGTCTATCTGCTGCTTTTGATGGTGCTCCTCTTCCTGGTCGGATGCGTTATGGAGACGGTATCTTCTATTGTAATCCTTGCGCCGATTCTCGTTCCCATCGGCATATCTATGGGAATCAATGAGATGCACCTGGGAATCTTATTCAGCATCTGCCTGATTGTAGGATTTATCACGCCTCCATTCGGACTGAACCTGTTTACATCAGCGGCGACTTCAGAAGTAAGCTTCCAAGAGGTGGTAAAGGGAGTCCTTCCCTATCTGGCGGCGGCTCTGGCCGTGGTAGTGCTGATAGCATTCATTCCGCAGATATCGCTGGCATTGCCTGAACTTTTGGGATACTAAATATTAGAATATATACATAAGGAGTTTGAATCATGAAAGCAATTGTAGTAGATAAAGATTATGGGAGCGTAAGCGCCCGGGAACTTATGGAAGTGCAGGAATCCTATAAGCAGGCTGGCATTGAACTCGAAGCATATCATTTTCAGACAGAGGAAGAAATCATGGAAGGATGCAGAGGTGCAGACGCAATTCTTGCAACGGGCAATCCTCCTATAACCAGAAAAGTTATGGAGGCGCTGCCGGAATTAAAGTTTATACAGAGATTTGGGGCAGGGGTTAATTCCATAGATCTTCATGCAGCGGCAGAGATGGGGAAGATTGTCCTTAATCTTCCTGGATTCTGCGCGAAAGAACTTGCAGATCTTGCAACTGCGATGATTCTGGGATTGATCCGCAATACGGCATATTATGACCGTGAAATTCGCAAGGGAAAATGGCCGAAGTGCCAATATCTTCTTCCGGGGGATGTTCGGGAGATGACCCTTGGCCTATATGGATTCGGCGCGGCAGGACGTTATCTGCATGATATTTTTCATGGAGGATTTGGGACAAAAGTAATCGCATGTGACCCATACGTGACGGAAGACGTAAAAAGACGGTATCCGGATGTAGAATTCGTGGAATTCAATCGAATGCTTAAGGAAAGCGATATCATATCCATTCATGTGGTCCTGACGCCTGAGACAACGCATGTGTTCAACGAAGATGCGTTCCGGCAGATGAAGAAGACATCGATGATTATCAATGTATCCCGCGGCCCGGTGATAGATCAAAAGGCGCTTGCATGGGCGCTTGACGAAGGAGAAATTCTTTATGCGGGACTTGATACGGTAGAAAAGGAGCCGATTGATCCGGATGATCCGCTTCTTCAAATGGATAATGTAATACTTAGCCCTCACAGCGGCTCTTATGGAGCAGGCGCAAAGAAGACACAGATTCAGATGGTGTGCGGCCTGCTTCCGGAGGCAGTGAAAAATGGAAGGATTCCCGCCAGAAATATAGCGAATAAGGGCGTAATAGAAAAAATAACGGAATATGAGTTTGTTTAGAGGAGGAGAGTATAGATGGCAGCAGGATGTAAGATTATAAAAGAGTTTTGCAGACCAGAGAAAGATCTGGTTATGCGCTTTAAAGATATGCCGGTAGCGAATATTGATGATAACATGGGAAGGGTAGCAGCTGTAGACAATTCTATCCTGCCAGTGGGAAAAGGACAGCTTCTTGGTACCGCGTTTACAGTGAGGGTTCCCCAGGGAGATAATCTGATGTTCCATGCGGCTATGGATTTGGCAAAACCCGGGGATGTAATTGTCATTGATGCAGGAGGCTTTGAAGACCGCGCGATATTTGGAGAACTGATGGCATCCTATTGTAAGAAACGAGGAATAAGAGGCATTGTATGTGATGGAGCGATTCGCGACAGAGGAGGCCTTGCGGCAATGGAAGATTTTCCGGTATATGCCAGGGCGACGACGCCTAACGGGCCATATAAGAACGGGCCGGGAGAAATTAATGTGCCAGTATGTATTGGCGGAAAGGTAGTATATCCCGGAGATATCGTGGTGGGAGACGAGGATGGAGTACTCTTTATACGCCCTCAGGATGCCGGCAAAATTGCTGATGCAACCCTTGCAGTTGAAAGGAAAGAGGCAGATATTATGGAACATATTATAAAAGATGGGACCTATATAAGACCTTGGGTGAATAAGAAGCTTGAAGAGATTGGATGCGAGATAGTCGAATAGTCAAAGGGTAAATTTAATACAATGTGGCAAGTCAGGGATGGAGACCTATTAAAAAGGCTTCATCCCTGCTTGGCATTTATCCAGACTATAACGGTAGAAATAGTCCGGCAAAAATGATAAAATTAGAAAGATCTATGAAATCAAGGACAAATTGGAGAATACATATGCAGTTACGCAATGAGATCCCGGATACGTTCTGGGGCCTGTTCCGGTCCGTGAACCGGGAGATATACATTGATGCGCTATTATATATCAATGAAGAATACCAATATAATAACTATTTCCTTACCAAAGAAGCATGCATCCAGGTTTTAGGCGATATGAACGCCAGGAAGCGGTACGAGCTTCAATGGGAAGAAAGCGAGTCGGAATTTGATATGCTGGAGACGCCGTCATCCCGTATCTTGAACTGGCTTCTTCGGACCGGATGGCTTAAACGGATAGAGGATTATAATACGCTGGTGACCAATATCGTGATCCCGGACTATTCCGCCATATTTATTGACGCTTTTGAACGTCTTAGTTCCGAGGATATGGAGGAGACAGACATCTATATTCAGAATGTCTATGCCACGTTATTTTCCTTTCAGAACGATGCCAGAGCCAATCTGGGCATGCTTCGCACTGCCTTGGTGAATACACGCAGGCTTAATAAGGCGCTGCAGGATATGCTCCATAATATGGACAAGTTTTTTGCACGGCTGTTGGATCAAAAGTCTTATGGCGATCTTCTAAGAGAGCATCTGGACGGGTATGTGGAGGAAATCGTCAGGAAGAAGTATCATATCTTGAAGACTTCGGACAATTTCTATATCTATAAGATGGATATTAAGAAGTGCCTGCGCGATATGCGGGAAGATGAAGCGTGGATAGAGCAGGTAAGAGACCGTTCAAGGGCCATGGGAGATACAGGAGAGGATGTATTGGAACTTCTGGATCAGATCGAGAGGGGATTCGATGATATCGAGCACAGAATCGCCAACATGGACAAAGAACATACCAAATACGTCCGCGCGACAGTAACCAGGCTTAACTATCTGCTGAGCGGAGAGTCGGATACGAAAGGCATGGTCATAAAACTTCTGAACCGTATGTCAGAGAGCGCGGATTATGATGAGGTGCTGGCAAAGACAGGGGAGAAGATGAATCTCTCCCTGCTGGAGATCTTATCGGAGAAGTCCTTGTATAAAAGGCGGAAGGGCCGAAGAGACTTTATCAGCCAGATGGAGCCGGATGAAGAGATTGCGGACCTTGACAAGGAAGATGTGCTGAAGCTTAACCGCATCCAGGTACGCTATACCAAGGAACAGATAGAGGCATTCATTGAATCCCACATGAATCAGGACGAGATTATGGATGCGGCTCAGGTAGATATCATGGATGAGGAAACCTTTGAAAAACTGATCTTGGCCTATGATTACAGTACCAGAAGGAGCAGCAAGTACATGGTGCTGGAAGAAGAGCCAAATATGATAGAAAAAGGGCCGTATAAGTATCCGGCGCTGAAGTTTGTAAGGAGAAGATTATGATAGACTATTTTGAACAGCTAAGCCAGGAAGAGCAGGAGGATATCACGGAGGTAATCCAGATCCTGTACCGCCAGACATTTCTGCTGGAGAGGAAGTATGACAAAAGATCCGGGCGCATGCAGTATGTGCGGGAGTATCGGATATGCAGCAAGCATATGGAATTCTTAAGGGCATATTATAAAGTCGCGGGAATTACCTTGAAAGAGAATGCCCATATGGGCCTGATCTATATCCAGGGGGAGGCTTTGTGGGGAGAGAAGTTGCCAAGGCTTGCAACCATCTATCTGCTGGTATTAAAACTCATCTATGATGAGCAGATGGCGGCGGTATCTTCCAGCAGCCATATTGTCACCACGCTGGGGGCAGTCAATGGAAAGGCGGGAGACTTCCGGGTGCTCCACGGTCTGCCTTCTCCTACGGAAATGCGCCGGACCATCGCGCTTCTTAAGAAATATCAGATCATAGAGCCGCTGGACGTTCTGGAGGAATTGAACGAGCACACGAGGCTTATCATATATCCCTGCATTCACGCGGTGCTGATGGGGGATGATATTAAGGAACTGTTAGAGACATTTGGCGAGGAGGAGAACATTGGAGACGAAGCAGCCATTCAAAGCACTCTCGAGGATATGCCTGAATAACTGGCATTATATAGATAAGAAGATACTGACTTTAAGCGAAGGGATTAATTTCTTTACCGGCCATTCTGGAAGCGGCAAGTCTACGGTGATCGACGCGATCCAGATCGTTCTGTATGCCAATACGGATGGCCGCGGGTTCTTTAACAAGGCGGCGGCAGACGATTCTGACCGGAGCCTGATCGAGTACCTGCGGGGCATGGTAAATATCAGTGAGAATAATGAATCCCAGTATCTTAGGAATAAGAACTTTTCCAGCACCATCGTACTGGAACTGGAACAGACCAATACAAGAGAAAAGCAGTGCGTGGGCGTCGTATTTGACGTGGAGACGGCTACCAATGAGATTAGCAGGCTGTTCTTCTGGCATACGGGAGAACTTTTAAATAACCATTACCGTACGGAAAAAAGATGTCTGACGACCATAGAAATGCGGGAGTATCTGCAAAGGACATTTCCGCCGGAAGGATTCTACTGCGGTCCCAGCAATGAGAGATTCCGCCGCCAGCTCTATGACATTTATCTGGGCGGGCTGGACATGGAGAAGTTTCCCAGGCTATTTAAACGGGCGATCCCGTTCCGCATGAATATCAAGCTGGAGGACTTTGTCAAAGAGTATATCTGCATGGAACAGGATATCCAGATTGAGGACCTTCAGGAGAGCGTCATGCAGTATGGACGGATGCAGAATAAGATCGAAGAGACGCAAGAAGAGATCAGAAGGCTTAATCTGATTCGGGAGCAGTATGAGGAATTCTGCAAAGATCACCGGGAAGTGGAAGCCTGCACGTACCAGATTGACCGGCTGGAAGAACTCTGGCTGGAAGCAAAGATCCAGGAATGCCGGGATAAGACGCTGGGACGCCAGGAAGAGATCGGCAAACAGGAAATGGTTAAGGAACAGCTGGAATCACAGGCCAGAATCCTGCAGAAGGAATATGAGGATATAATTCTCAGGATCGCCGACAGCGGATATGCCAATCTGGAGTCAGAACTGGCTGGCATTAATGAGACGCTTGAGAGGCTGGGTGCCAGCAAGGCACGCTGGGGGCAGACGGCCGACCGCCTGAAAGAGTGGAAGCAGCAGGATGTGACGCCCAACCAGACCATCTGGGATATCGACAAATTCGCGGACGGAAGCATTTCTGAAGGAGAACTTGAGAGGCTCAAGGAGAGCCTTCTGGACATTCAGGAAGAATTAGAAGAGCAGTGCCGGGAGGCAGACTCCGACCTGCGCAAGATCAAGAAGGAAGAAAAGGATGCCAGAGAGGAATTGAAGGAACTGAAGCAGGGGAAGAAGGCATATCCCAGGGAACTGGAGGAGGCCAGATACGAACTGCGCAACCGTCTCCACGAGCGATGCGGGAAATTCGTCAACGTACAGATACTGGCAGACCTTCTGGATATTAAGGATGAGCGGTGGCACAATGCCATCGAAGGCTATCTGGGCGGCAATAAGCTGCTGCTTGTGGTGGAGCCGGGCTATGCCAGGGAAGCCATGGACATCTACCAAGGGATGGACAGGAAGAAGTATTACCGTGCGGCTGTTCTGGACACGGAGAAGGTCATGGAGGATGGGCACCAGGCAAAGGCAGGTTCTCTCGCAGAAGAAATTGTGGCAAAAGAGCCCTATGTCAGGGCCTACATCGACTTTTTCCTGGGAAATGTGATGAAATGCGAATCCATAGAGGAACTGCGGGAGCACCGGATTGGAATTACGCCGGACTGCGTCTTGTATCACAGCTATCGTCTGCAGCATATCAATCCGGAGAATTATACCAGAAGGGCCTATATCGGAGAGACGAGTATGCGAAAGCGTATCCGCCAGCTGGAAGAGAAATGCCAGAAACTACAGGAAGAGCGTCTGCCTCTGCAGGAGATGCTGGAGGAAATCCGAAAGACTATGCAGCTGGAAATGCTGATGCAGCCGATCTCCGATTATCTGGGCTGGCTGTCTGATATGGAACAGATTCCGGCAAAAGAACGAAGGAAGAAGCAGATCATAGAGAAAATGCAGCGCTTAAAAGAAGAATCCGTGGATACCTGGAATCGTCAGAAAGAGGAAATCCAGCGGCAGCAGGAGGATAAAAAAGCGCAGATCGATCAGGTGCAGAAGGACATCTGGAACAACCAGAGGGATATTGAACGATTCCGGGAGGAACTTATACAGTCCGAGTCCGCATTGGCGCAGCAGAAGCAAAAGACCGTGGAAAATCCTGTATATGAGCAGGAATTCCAGGAGTACCTTGCAGGGAAGAAATCTTCCAATTATGAATATCTAAAGCGGCAGAGGATTGCGGAGCGCTATCCGAAGCAGGAACGGGAGGAGCAGGCATACCAGAAACTGGTGGACATCCGGGGCGAATACCTGAGGAATTATCCGAACCGTACCTACTCCGCGGCAATCAAGAATAACGAGGCTTACGACAAACTGCTGAACACGCTGCAGTGCGATGATCTGGAAGCCTACCGGGAGTCGGCGAAAGAACAGGCGCGCCAGGCGGTGGAACACTTTAAGGATGACTTTATCTTTAAGATACGAAGCGCCATCCGGGAAGCCTACCAGCGCAGGGACGAGCTGAACCGCATCATTAGCAGGCTGGACTTCGGAAAAGACAAGTATCAGTTCGTAATTACCAGAAATAAAGGGGCCGACGGGAAATATTACAAGATGTTCATGGACGATTCGCTGCAGATCAATCCAAGCCAGCTGACTAATACTATAGACAATCAGCTTAATATGTTCACCATGGAGCATGAGGATCAGTACGGGGACCTGATGAATGAACTGATCAACATCTTCATCCCGCCGGAAAACGCAACCAAGGAAGAACTGGACGAGGCGAAGAAGAACATGGACAAGTATGCAGATTATCGCACCTATCTGTCTTTCGATATGCAGCAGATCGTAAGAGGCGATAAAGATATGACCATCGGTCTTAGCAAGATGATTAAGAAGAACTCCGGCGGCGAGGGACAGAATCCGCTGTACGTAGCGCTTCTTGCCAGTTTCGCGCAAGTTTACCGCATCAACCTATCGCCCAAAATCCACAGAAGCCCCACCATACGGCTGGTCGTACTGGACGAAGCCTTCTCCAAGATGGACGCGGAAAAAGTGGCCAGCTGCATCTCGCTGATCCGGGGACTCGGCTTCCAGGCCATCATCAGCGCCACCAATGATAAGATACAGAATTACCTGGAAAATGTAGATAAGACATTTGTGTATGCCAATCCGAACAAGCGGCATATCTCGATACAGGAATTTGAGAAAAAAGATTTTGGGGAACTGAAAGATTGAAAGATAACACGTAACAATATTAAGATGTGCACGTAACACTTTTCAAAAGTGTTACGTGCACATCTTAATTTTGTTACGTGTCAAACCGCACTAACTGGTGTGTAAAATTGAAAGGAGCGTGCCAGAATGTATACGGTGGAAGTGCCGGAGTTTCAAGGGCTGATAGGCCGTATGCTGGAGACAGGACTTGTGATTGGGCAGGAAAGTTTTTTGATTTAGCTATCTTTTGAAATAAAGAAACTGGAAGAGGTATTGGAAGAAGAACCGCTGCCTTCACCAATGGCAGCGGTTCTTCTTCAATAAGGAACTTTTGAGAGAGGGAAAAACGTTATACGCTTTCTGCGATTTTTTTTGTTATTCTCAGGAATTCATCGATATCTTCCGTGCTGTTGCAATGCAGCGGGGATACGCGGATCGCGCCTTCGATCCCGAGGGCTTCTACGATTCTCTTGGAGTACATGCTGCTTCTTAAGCGCTCGAATACGGTAACGCCGTGATCGAGATATTTCTGTACGCATTCAGAGTACTCGATTCCTTTAATGCCCATGGCGACAATCAGGTCTTTATATGTAAGGTCTTCCATATCTACATATACTTCGACATTATCAATGTGTCTTAAGCCTGGAACTTCGTCGGTTCCTTCCAGCATGCGGTAGAGAAGCGCTCTTTCCTGGAGATGGATCCGGTTCATGCCTTCCACATACAGGGCCCGCTTATCAGCCTTATCGGCATCCTCTAAGAAATGCGCGCCGATGTCGCATACATAGTCGATGACAGCCATCATTGCCGCATAGTTTGCCGGCGCAGGGGTTCCGAGATTCCATACATCCGCTTCTTTATGGATCAGCTTGTGGTGGGGCAGTTTTGCAACACGGTCGGATACATAGGCATAGCCGCAGCCGCGGATTCCGAAGAACTTGTAAGGCGCGAAGTTTGCCACATCTACGCCCCAGTCTTCTACATCAATGACCGCATGCGGCGCATGCTGAACGGCATCGCTGATGACATAGATGTCTGGGTTGATCTCCTTTGCACGGCGCGTGATCTCCTTGATATCCATGATATTTCCGGAAATGTTTGAGGCAGCCATAATGCTTAGAAGGCAGGTGTCTTTATCTACATACTTCATGACTTCGTCAGGATCGATGCCGCCGGTCGCCTTGTCGGCAGGAACTACCCGGAATTCCCGGCCAGTCTTGTTGCAATAGTACTCCACCGCATCATGGGCGGAAGGGTGCTCCAGGGAAGATGTGACCGCGTTGGTTCCCCATTTCACATTTTCCATGATGGCGCCCACAGCCTGGTACATTGCCTGGGAAGCTGAGAGTTCCGTCACCAGCGCGCCGCTTTTTGCGCCGAATACAACTTCCAGAATTTCCTTTGTGCCGTCTTTTACATAAGATTGTAACTCATAGCCTCTTCCACGGACACGCTCCGGACAGTCGGGAAACTGTTCTACCGCGCATTTGACCTCTACCGCCTTTTTAAGCCTTAAAGAGCCGCCGGAGTTTTCAAAAAAGAGCCGGTGGCCATATTCCGGGTCTTCATCCCCATAGTAGAATTGTTCTTTTAAGCTTTTCTGATATTCATCTGAGAATAAGATTCCATGTTCAGTATTCATTTTTCATCCTCCTTATCTGGACGTTTTCATTAACTTTAAATCCATCATAGCACGTAGAATATAAATTGAGAAATGAATAATTTCATTGTATAATATTAATAAAATTTATATTTAACCGTTAATTGGAAAATGTGCAGGATATCGTAGGAGGAAAAAGATGAATCTGTCTGAAATCGAAACTTTTTTAATGATTGTGAAAACGAAAAATATTACAAAAACTGCGGAGAATCTGTTCTTATCCCAGCCCACGGTCAGCCACAGGCTTAAGTCTCTGGAGAATGAGCTTCAGGTGAACCTTATAACAAGGAAGAAAGGCTATAAGCAGATCGAGCTTACCACGCAGGGGGAGGAGTTCATTCCGATTGCAGAGCGCTGGGTATCCATCTGGCAGGAAATGCAGCGTCTCAAGGACAGCCAGGAAAAACTATATCTGACGATCGGATGCACGGACACGCTGAACAGCGCCATTTTATTTGACCTGTACAGGGATATGCTTAATGACAAGGATCAGGTCATGAACCTGCATATCAAGACCCACTATTCCTATGAGGTCTACGGGCTGCTGGAAAACCATGACATAGACTTGGGATTCGTATACCACCATCTGCATTTCAAGAACATCGTGGCGGAGCCGGTCTTAAGGGAGAAGATGTTCCTGATCCAGGCGGCAGATACGGAATTGAAAAAACCAATCATCTATACGGACGAACTGGACCCTGAACGGGAAATATTCGTCAGCTGGGAGGCAAACTATCAGATCTGGCACGACCAGTGGGTTGGCAAAGGAGAGCGGCCACGCCTCCAGGTAGATACCTTTGAATTGTTATTCCACCTTCTTTCCAGCGAGAAAATGTGGGCGATCGCGCCAGTTTCCGTGGTGGACCGCATCCGGAGCCTGCGGCCGGTATATGTAAGCGAGATTGGAAATCCGATCCAGCCGCCAGAGAGGATTACTTATAAAATCAAGCACAAATATCCGAATGAGGCGACCTTGAAAGCAGTACAGCTTTTTGAAGACAAGATGGATGAATATCTGCGCGAAAGGGATTGGGGATATGTTGGATAAATATAGAAAAAGTTAATATATTATAGTTAAATAATTTATTTTATTAAATAATGCCCCTATGCTATACTGTAACCAATCAATAAAAAAGAGCGAAAAAAAACGGGTAAAATAGTAATATTATACAAAAAGGAGGATGCCGGATGGAAGCAAAATTTCTAATATCAGGTGATTCAGCTATTTCTGTCCAGATGGGTAGCGAGATCAGCCTGGAAGTAAACCAGCTGGTGCGCATGCTTTTTCTGGACCTTACGAAGAATCCTATAGAAGGGATTGTGGAAATGGTTCCTACATACGCTTCTTTGATGGTTCATTACCGGCCTGAGAAGATTCGGTACGATCAACTCAAAGAAGAGATAGAGAGACGGCTTCTTAGCATGGAGCAGGTGGAGGAGGAATCCCATATTGTCAAGGAGATACCCATCTGCTACGGCGGAGAGCTGGGACCGGATCTTGAGGACTGCGCTGCTTATGAAAATGTATCCGTTGAAGAATTCATCCGCATGCATTCCGGGCACGAATACTATTCGTATATGTTAGGCTTTGCGCCGGGACATGCCTATATGGCAAGATTCGAAGAGCCCTTTCATTTTAAGCGAAGGGAGACGCCAAGAGTCAGAATTCCGGGACAGTCCATTGTAGTCCAGTTGAATCTGTCTAACCTGATTCCTTTTGACCAGCCCTGCGGATGGAATATCATAGGCGCAACGCCGCTTACAATCTGTGATTATACAAAGGAAGACCCGTTCCTGGTACACGCTGGGGAGTGGGTAAGATACGTGCCGGTAAGCCTGCGGGAGTATCACAAGATCAAAGAGGATGTAAGAAAAGGAACCTATCGTCTGAAAACATATACAAAGGCGGTGAGATAATGGGAATTATAGTTGAGAATCCAGGGATACTGACTACGGTGCAGGATGAGGGAAGGTTTGGCTTCCAGCAGTTCGGCGTATCGCCGGCAGGGCCGATGGACACCCAGTCCTTTTATCTGGCCAACATCCTGGCAGGGAATAAAAGAAGCGAAGGCGTGCTGGAAATGACGTTTTCCGGCCCGACGTTAAGGTTTGAAAAGGATAATATCATAGCAATTACCGGCGCGAGCATGTCGCCCTGCGTGAATGGGAATCCGATACCGATGTACCGGGCGGTGCTTGTAAGAGCCGGGGAAACGCTTTCCTTTGGCATGACCAATGGGAATGGAAGCAGGGCTTACCTTGCATTTGCAGGAGGCCTGGACGTACCGCTTGTCATGGGAAGCAAATCCACGCTGATGAGAAACCAGCTGGGAGGCATAGAGGGACGGAAACTGGAAAAGGGAGACTCCATTGGATTCGTAAGTCCGAAGACAACGCTTCCGAATATGGAGATGCGTAAGCTTGAGCCGGAAGTATTTCCGAAAAAGGAATTGACTCTCAGAGTAGTGACCGGCCCGCAGGATACGGATTTTACCGAGGAAGAGTTAAGGCGCTTCTTCTGGTATGGTGCAGAGATCACCAATGAATTTGATCGTATGGGATGCAGGCTTCAAAGGGAAGAGCCGCTTAAGCACATCGGCGACGGCAATATCATTACCGACGGAATCGCATTTGGCTCGATCCAGGTACCTTCGAATGGGCAGCCGATCATTATGCTGGCAGACCGGCAGAGCACGGGCGGCTACAGCAAGATCGGAACCGTCATTTCCGTGGATTTGCCGAAACTGACACAGAGCGTGCCGGGATACAGAGTGCGTTTCGTAAGGATCGGCATTGAGCTGGCGCAGAATCTTTATATAAGGCGGCAGCAGAAATTAAGGAACCTGGAGAAGCAGTTAGGAAAATAGGGTTAATATTGGAGACTGAGAAGATCATAGATTTGATTCATGAAATAGAGAGTTCCAGTATCACGGACTTTGCACTTCAGAAGGGAGAGTTCCGGATCTCAATTAAAAAGGAAGGGACTAAGGAACCGAAGGCAGAGGATGACAGGACAATAGATATAGAAGAAAGAGGCAATCGCAAGCGAGAAACTCAGGAACAGGATGTCCTGATAGAAGAGGGCACGATGATAAGGTCCCCGCTGGTAGGAGTCTTCCATGCAGCCAAAACACAGGATGGTGAAGCGCAAGTGGCGATCGGCAGCCATATTGATGAGGGGCAGATCCTGGGAGCGATAGAAGCAATGAAACTGATGAATGACGTAGTGGCAGCTTGTTCCGGTACTGTAGCGGAGGTCCTGGTTAAGGATGGAGACTTGGTGGAGTACGGACAGCCATTATTTGTGATCGAGGGATAAAAGTCATGTTTAGAAAAATACTGATTGCCAACCGGGGCGAGATAGCGGTGCGGATTATCCGCGCCTGCCGGGAAATGGGAATCCGTACGGTGGCGGTATACTCGCAGGCGGATGAGGCGGCAATGCATACAAGGCTTGCAGATGAAGCGGTCTGCATCGGGCCGGCGGCCCCTCTTAAGAGTTATCTGGATATGAGCCAGATTCTCGCGGCAGCCATAGCCACAAAAGCGGAAGCAATACATCCCGGATTCGGATTCCTGTCGGAAAATGCAGAGTTTGCAAAACGGTGCGAAGAATATGGAATTGCCTTTATCGGACCGAGCGGCCATCTGATTGAAAAGATGGGAAATAAGTCTGAGGCGAAAAGAACTATGAAAGAGGCCGGCGTGCCGGTGGTGCCAGGGACGGAACTGCCGGTGTATGAAGAAGCGGAAGCGATTGCAAAGGCCAGGGAGATCGGATATCCGGTCATGATAAAGGCCTCTTCCGGCGGAGGGGGCAAGGGAATGCGGCTTGCCTATTCTGAGGAAGAGTTTGCGGCGGCATTTCATACGGCCCAGCAGGAATCGATCAGCGCATTTGGCGATCATACCATGTACCTGGAACGCTATATCCAGTCCCCGCGCCATATCGAGGTTCAGATTATGGCGGATAAATATGGGAATGTAGTGCATCTGGGAGAACGTGACTGTTCCATACAGAGGCGGCACCAGAAGATGATAGAAGAATCACCCTGCGCCTTTATTTCCCCGGAATTAAGGGAGCGGCTGGGAGATACGGCAGTACGCGCTGCCAAGGCAGTGGGGTATGAAAATGCTGGAACGATAGAGTTTCTGGTAGACCGGTCCGGAGAGTTCTTCTTTATGGAGATGAATACCAGGATTCAGGTGGAACATCCGATCAGCGAGCTGGTTTCCGGAGTGGACTTGATCCGGGAGCAGATCCGGGTGGCGGCAGGCCTTACGCTCAGCGTAAAGCAGGAAGATATCGTTCTTCGAGGGCATGCCATCGAGTGCCGGATCAATGCGGAAGACCCGGTACACAACTTCATGCCCTGCCCGGGGACTATAAGGAAGATGCATCTTCCGGGAGGAAATGGCATCCGGATGGATACGGCCATATATCCCGGATATACCATACCGCCTTATTATGATTCCATGATCGTCAAAGTCATTGCCTATGACAGCGACAGGCAGGGAGCGATCCGCAAGATGATCAGCACGCTGGGAGAATTGGAGATTGAAGGGATCCAGACAAACTTGAATTTCCAGTACGATGTGCTGAATCAGCCGGATTTCCAGAATGGAATGTTTGATACGGATTTTATAGCCAGTCATTATGACTTGTAAATAAAAAATAATACGAAAATGGATATGTGAAAATGGAGGGAATCAGAATGAAAATTGTAGTATTGGATGGTTACACTTTAAACCCTGGCGATATCAGCTGGGTAGGATTGGAGGCATTGGGAGAGGTTACCGTATATGATCGTACCAAGCCGGAAGAAGTGGTGGAAAGAATCGGCGACGCAGAGGTGGTATATACCAATAAGACGCCTATCACAAGGGATACATTGGATCAATGCGGGAATATTCGTTTTATCGGGGTCCTTGCAACCGGATATAATATCATAGACATAGAGGCTGCAAAGGAAAAAGGAATTCCGGTATCCAACATCCCTACATATGGAACTGCAGCAGTATCCCAGTTTGCCATCGCGCTGCTTCTGGAATTATGCCACCATATCGGGGAGCATTCCGATGCAGTGAAGAATGGAGAATGGACCAGCAATCCGGATTGGTGCTTCTGGAAACATCCGCTGGTAGAACTGGCAGGAAAGACCATGGGAATTATCGGATTCGGAAGAATCGGGCAGGATACGGGAAAGATCGCACAGGCGCTTGGAATGAAGGTGCTGGCATTCGACGCATATAAAAGGCCGGAGCTGGAGAGCGAGACTTGCCGCTACGCAGACCTGGATACGCTGCTTGCCGAGTCGGACGTGATCTCTCTTCATTGCCCGTTATTCCCGGATACCGAAGGTATCATCAACAAGGATACGATTGCCAAGATGAAGACCGGAGTCATGATTATCAACGATTCCAGAGGGCCGCTGATCGTAGAAGAGGACTTAAGGGATGCGCTTAACAGTGGAAAAGTGGCAGGAGCCGCACTGGATGTAGTATCTACAGAACCAATCAAGATGGATAATCCGCTTCTTAGCGCCAAGAATGTAATACTTACTCCTCATATCGCGTGGGCTCCGAAGGAATCACGCCAGAGGCTGATGGATATCGCGGTTGAAAATCTCCAGTGCTTTGTGGATGGAGCGCCGCAGAACGTGGTGAACAAATAGATTGCTGTAAATGCTCGTTAAGAAGAAAGGAGTCAAGGATATGTACAGTGTGGATTTGAACAGTGATATGGGAGAAAGCTTCGGAGCATACAAACTGGGTGGAGATGAAGACATCATCCAGTATGTGACGACGGCAAACGTAGCCTGCGGATGGCATGCGGGAGATCCCATGGTTATGGATAAAGTAGTGCGTATGGCGAAGGAACGGGGAGTCATGGTGGGTGCTCACCCGGGATACCCGGATCTCATGGGATTTGGACGCAGGAAGATGGTATTATCCTTCCAGGAAGTAAAGAACTATGTGAAATACCAGATCGGCGCGCTGTCCGCATTTACCCAGAGCCAGGGAATGAAACTGCAGCATGTGGCGCCTCACGGGGCAATGGGAAACCAGTGCCAGTACGATGAGGAGATATCCACGGCGATCGTAGAGGCAGTGGCTGAATTCGACAAGGATCTGATCATCTACTACTGTGCAGGCGCAGTGCTGGGACAGATCGCCGAGAGCAAAGGGCTGCGCACGGCTTCCGAAATCTTCGCGGACCGGGCATATATGGATGACCTGTCCTTGGTGCCAAGAAAGATGGAAGGCTCTATGATCACGGATGAAGAGGTTGCGATCAGCAGATGCGTCCGTATGATCAAGGAAGGCAAGGTGACTTCCATTAACGGCAAAGAACTGGATATTAAGGGAGATACCCTCTGCGTGCACGGGGACGGCCCGAAAGCGCTGGCATTTGTCCAGAAGATCCGGGAAACGTTTGCGAAAGAAGGCATCGAGATTAAGCATTTGTAGGAAAACGATGCAGAAGCACCGGAGTTAAATCAATGAATATATAGTTGAAGGAATATCAACGTTGATTAATTCCGGTGCTTTTTGCAGCCTTTTTTCCTCAAAAATACATAAAGATGATGAAGGAGTGAAACAAAAAATGAGTAAAGAAACTACCAAAAAAGAACCAATGTCCGTGGTAAAGAAAATGATGATCGCCCTGGTTGGCGGCTTGGTCGTAGGCATAGGCTTCCTGCTGCTGCGCCAGCATCTGACGACTTCAGGAAATGAAGCCGCATGGACGGTTATCAACAAGCTTCTCTTCCAGGATATCACGGTGGAGGAAGGCGTCGGGGCGGTCGGCATCTTCTATATCGTAGGCCAGGTATTCATGAGAGGCCTGCAGCTTGCGATCGTACCGCTGGTTCTGGTGTCCTTAAGCCTTGCCATGTGCAGCATTTCCAACTCTACGAAACTTGGAAGGATCGCCGGACGTACGTTGGCAGGATTCTTCAGTTTCTATGTATGCGGCGCATTTCTTGGATGCGCGGTAGCGTATGCGGTAAAGTCTCTTGGATTTTTCGATGTCACGCTGCCAAGCGAGGCAGTTACGGAAGCATCCACGATCGATGCATTTAATCCGCTGGCGACCATCGTAAATGCAGTGCCCTCCAATATTACGGAGGCATTCAGCACCAACAACAGCATTCTGGCGGTCGTAGTCGTGGCGATTATCATCGGCCTGTGCATGAACAAGCTTGGAGAGAAAGCCGAGCCGTTAAAGAAAGTGCTGGAGAGCGGAAATGAAGTAATCCAGATGTACCTGACCTTCCTGATCAACAAAGTAGGGCCCATCGCAATCTTCTGCCTGATCTCCCGGACATTTGCGATATACGGCGTGGAATACCTTGCGCCGGCTGCCGCTTATGTTGTGTCAGCAATGGCGACATTACTCCTGCTGGTTGTTACGCTCTATCCAGTCGGCATATACCTGACAACCCGGATGAATCCGTTCAAGTTCCTGAAGAAGATCGCAAAAGTCGGCGTATTCGGATTCTCCACCAATTCTTCCGCAGCATGCCTGCCGCTAAATACCAGGACCTGTATTGATGAATTGGGATGCAGCGATGAGATTACCAGTTTCGTGCTTCCGACGGGTATGACCATCAACATGAACGGAACCACCGTTATGCATATGTTTGCAGTTACATTTATCGCGACCTCCGCAGGAATCAATGTTACGCCTGCCAACCTGGTTGTCATGGCATTCCTGTCCATCTGCGCGGCAGCAGGAACACCGGCCATCCCAATTGCGGGAACAACGATGATCTTCACCGTATTATCCGGCATGGGCTGGACCACGGAAGCCTGCCTGATCGGATACGCATTGGTAGTCGCTATCAACCGACCGGTTGAAATGGCGCTGCTACCACTGAACGTTATCGGCGATGCAGCGACGAACGTGATCGTTAATGCGAAAGAAAAAGAACTGAATAAAGAAGTTTACAACGGGTAAAGAGGAAAGAGATGACACGTAACATTTTTAAGTTATGCACGTAACAAAACTTAAAAGTGTTACGTGTTAACTATATATAAAGGGTGTGCCAAACTGACAAATACCCCGTGCAAAATTGAAAATACTGGTGTGTCAAATTGATAATTTAAGTGAAATAAATCATATCGTCGCAGGAAAATTTAGTTGCTAGGTCATTTCTGCAAAATTTTATTTGGATAAATATTTCTATTAAACTTAACAATCAATTTTGCGCAGGAGTTTTTCAATTTTGCACGGGGTATTTGTCGTTTTGGCACACCAGTTATGTAGGGAGTTCACGTAACACTTTTGCATTTTGTTACGTGTAAAAGTGAAAAATGTTACGTGTCCTCTTGTAACGCATTCCTTGCCGGGGGTCTAATAAGAAAGACCATACATGGGAAGGAGGAAGGGAATGGCGGTTATATTGCGATTGACATGGCGTTACATGAAGCAGAACCGGAGGCGCACGATAATCACCACGCTGGGAATCGCTCTGGCGGTATGCGCCTTGACGGCAGTGGTGGTATTTACATCTTCGTTTACCAGGATATCAAGAGAGATGGTGATTAAAGACGAGGGTGGCTGGCATGTGAGATTCCACCAAGTGACGGAAGCGCAGGCAAAAGAACTGGCAGAGTGGAAGAAGGCAAAAAAAAGTTCGCCTGCCAAAGACTGCGGCGAGCATGCGGGAGAACTGTGCATGGATGTGGAAATGCGCCGTCCGGGCATAGGGACGCTGGCGGCCGCGCAGAAGTATGCAAAGGAAATCGGAATGGAGGAACTTCCCAAGGGGGAGTGGAGCGAATTATCCGACCATACGACAGCGAAGTATGAAGTAAGTTATCACGACGAACTTTTGCAATACTACGGCGTATTTTCTATGGGACCAGAAGGCGTCGGGGCTCTGTCTGTAAATATCCTGGTTGTAATTATCCTGCTATCCAGCGTTTTTATTTACAACGCTTTTGCAGTCTCTGCATTTGAAAAAATGCGCTATATTGGCATGCTTGGAAGCGTGGGCGCCACAAGGCTGCAGAAATCTGCCTGTATCCTGCTGGAGGGGGCTCTGGAAGGGATTGCAGGAACTATTCTCGGAATTGCCACAGGGAGGAGCATTACGGGAAAGGTAATAGAGGTGGCAGTAAGAGCATTGAGCGCTAGCGAAAATGTAGCCGTCGTGCTGGGAATAAAAGAACTGCTTATCATACTGGGATGCTCTGCGCTTATCATCCTGGCGTCCTGCACAATTCCATCTTCCCGGGCGGCAAACGCAACGGTGATTGACTTGCTGATCCGCCCTTACCCACCGAAACTGGATGGTGAAAGAATCACATCTTTGAAAAGGGAACACAAGATTATCGGCGTAGAAGGAGCAATCGCGCTGAAGAATATCTTTCTAAAGGAAAAGCAGTATTCTGCTTGTATTGGAATCCTAAGCCTTAGTCTGTGCATTCTGCTGAGCGGGACGGTGGCGCTTAAGATACGCGCGGGGGATTACTATGTCAAGGATCTGCGGGAGCGTCCCGAGACAGCCATGTGGACAGAACTGGATTGCAGCGGCGGGAAAATGCAGGAATTCTATGAGAGGCTGAAAGGATTTAAGGAAGTGCAAAGCATCTCTCTGCAACGGGCGCTTGATTTTTCGGGAATCCTGGTGGATGAGGCCGATACTGTTTCGAAAGATTTTAGCGAGATGCAAGTAAAGGACGAAAATGGCAGAGTCGAAGGCGGCAATCTGGCGGAAGTTACGATCATTGGACTGGATGAACGAACCTTCTCTGACTATGCCCAAAAAGCTGGCATAGACCAGGAGAGGGATGACGGGGAATCTGGATATCCTGTCATTCTGGAGGACTATATGCTGGGTATGGAGATATCGGAAAAAGACGGGCAGGAAAAGGATGTCCGGTACGAATACAGCAGCCACCTAAAGAAAATGGATCATGAGAACTTCAATTTTGTATATAGCAAATACGGCGATATGTACAATTGGGGAATGAATTACGACTCTGCAAAGAATCAGTTCGAAATAGCAAAACTGCTGGATGGCAGTTTCTACGTCTTAGGCACCACAAAAGAGACGCCGCCCTATCCCTCTTGTAAAGAATATATGGACGATACCGAAGAAAATAATGGATTTTATGGCAGCAGCCGGCTCAAAGCCTATATGAAAATGGAGGATTTTGAGAGATTCCTGGAGGATCCGGCCTACCAGGATACCTATGGCAGCCATCCCAAAGATGCAGCGGTATCCGGCAACGATGAGCCGAAAAAGATATCGGCTTGTATGACATTTGACATTGCGAGGGAATCTTCCGGTAAGAAATGGTCCAAAGGGGATGTCCAATATCTTCATAAAGATGTGAAGATGCGTGCGCGGGAAGATCGGGCATTTCAGCCTAAAGTATCACAGGCAGCAAAAGATTCAGGGATTTCAGGAAAGGAATATATCTTTGGAAGCGCCGCCGTCTACGAATTGGAGAAAAGCCAATGGTCACAAGGATCTATTGTACAGATCTTGGGATATGGCGCGATTGCGCTGATCGTGGCATTTTCCCTGACTAGCATATTGCAGAAAATATCAACATCAACCAGAACAAGGCGGAAGGAATTTGCAATGCTGCTGTCAATGGGAATGACGAAGAAGAGCCTGAAGAAGATGATAGTTATGGAGAACTCCATCTATGGGCTGATGACAGGAATACTGGGGATTCCGTTCAGCATTTTCCTGATGCATACCCAGTTTTCGGAATATGCGGGGATTGTAAAAAAGGTGCCTTATCATCTTATTGCGATGGAATTCGTAATTGTAATCTTGCTGACGGTATTTCCGGCCATATACGGCATGCGGCAGCTTAGGACGGTGAAAATCATAGATGGCATACATGACGAGGCCTGCTAGAAAAGATCAAAGGAGTAAAAGAGACAAGGTAACCCAATATGGCATAAGTTAGGAGGGCATATGGAAATATTAAGAATAGACAATGTAACAAAGACATATGGGGAAAAGGACACCGCCGTACATGCCCTGGATCGGGTTTCCTTCTCTGTAGAAGAAGGAGAATTCGTGGCGGTAACAGGCCCTTCCGGTTCCGGGAAATCCACCTTGCTGCATATTTTGGGCGGTGTGGATAAGCCGGATAGTGGGACCGTGCAGGTGAAAGGGACGGATATTTTCCGGTTAAATGAGACAAATCAGGCGATTTTCCGCAGACGTCAGATCGGCCTTATCTACCAGTTCTATAACCTGATTCCTATATTGACGGTGGAGGAAAATATATTGCTTCCGTTGCTCCTGGATGGGAAGAAGCCTAACCCGAAGAGGCTGGCGCAGATTCTTTCGATCCTGGGGCTGGAGGATCGGAAAGAACATCTGCCAAGCCAGCTCTCGGGAGGCCAGCAGCAGAGAGTATCTGTGGGCAGAGCGCTGATCACGCATCCGGCAGTCATCCTGGCGGATGAGCCCACCGGCAATCTGGACCAGAAGAATACGAAAGAAATAATGGACCTATTCTGCAAGCTGAACAGGACATATAAGCAGACGATCGTCATGATCACCCATGATATGAGGCTTGCGGCCCAGTGCGACCGGGTGCTCGCGATCGTGGACGGGAGACTTGCGGCTGGACGGACATTAATGAATCAGAAGGTACCTCTGGACAATTGAGTAAAGAAGAACAGAGGCTGAACAGGAGGAATATGAATGAAAGAAAGGATATATAAATTATTCCTCACCCTGCTGGTGAGCCTGTCCCTGGGTGCGGGTCCCATAGCCCAGCATGAGATAGCCAGGATGCTTGAGATGTTTGTGGAAACAGGCGATGCGCAGATTCAAGAACTTGATGATGAAGAAAATGAGTCCGAAGAAATAAGAAAGAAGAAAGATTGGTAATATATCGATTCATAGCCAAAATACAAATGGGGTGTCGTACTTATGTGATAGGTACGGCACCCCTTAATTTTGCTTACCATTAAAAATTCTAATGGAATCCATAGAATGTTTAATAATTAACAAGCGGAAGAAGCCAAACGCGTGCCATTAATTTTTCTGATGATAAGAATAAGGGATCCGGAATAGTTCAAACGAAACATGAAAGATACAATCAAGACAAGGATCAAAAGAAAACTATCAAGGAGGTAAATTATGTCAATATCTGTAGAGTACGCAAACGAACACAAGGATTCACCGGCAGTGCTTTGCTGCAGGGCAGAAGAAGGCACTGTGCTGTCAGCTCATAATCTGGAGGATCCGGCTATATTTGATGATTTGGAGGATTCCGGCCTGCTCAGTTTAGAAGGAGCCTTATCGATCGGCCAGGTTCTGGGAGCCAGGCTCACAAAGACAGCAGATTCTCTGACGCCTGTTACTTTAGAACTTGTGGATCAGATTCAGGAGCAGGAAGAAGAAACAGAGGGAAAAGAAAAAGAAGAGGCATATGCGCAGGATCTATCCGAAGCGGCGGCCCAGGCAGCCTATCCATATTCGGGAACCCAGGGTGCCAATACGCTAAAACTACATATCGGAGAAGGGAAGGGAATTGATATTGAACTTCCATTAGGAGGCTATCCTACTGCGGACGTGGCAACACTTTCCAAAAAAGCAGCAACGCAAGAGAAGGAAACAGTGGAAATGGCAGGGAAGGACATCCTGGCACATGAACTGACCAAATACATCTTCCCAATCCATAAAGTGATTCTCGGAAATGAGACGAAGATCGAGGATGGCGTGCTTACGGTAAGAAAGACGCTGGAAGAGGACGCAAAAGGCGCAAGTCCGATTATCAAGGATGTGAAGGTAGACCTGATCACGCCGGATAATCAGGATGTCTATACCAACAGCATGATGGATATCTGCCCTATCGCGGTAAAGAAAGAGGGCAAATTAGGAGAAGGCGTTACCTACGAGGCCGGAGGCGTAGTCGTTATGCTCACCGGAGTGGAGGAAAGCGGCAAGCAGTGCTCAGACGCGGCTTCATCCGATGGCATTTTCAGCGAGAAGGTAATATTTGGCCGTCCGGGGGCGCCGGATAAAGATGACATTGTTATCCGGGTACATGTAGTAATAGAAGATGGATACCAGATGGAGCGCCCAGGCCCGATGGCCGCGCACAAGGCCGCGGATATACTGACGCAGGAGATCCGGGAAGCATTGAGGGAACTGGATAAGGAGAAGGCAGCAGAAAAGCAGGTGCTGGATGACATCAAGCATATCGGAAAGCCGAGAGTCCTGTATGTAAAAGAAATCATGGGACAGGGGGCAATGCATGACAACCTGATCCTTCCGGAAGAGCCATGCGGATATGTAGGGGCGAGACCCAATGTGGATCTTGGAAACGTGCCGGTATTCTTAAGGGTTAATGAGGTACGCGACGGCGGCATCCATGCTTTGACATGCATTACGCCGGATACCAAGGAGACAACAAGGCTGTACTTTAGAGAGCCAATCATTGACCTGCTGGCTCATGATCCGCAGATTCACTTCCTGGGTGTACTTTTTGTGGGAAGCCCGCAGGCATGCACGGAAAAGTTCTATGTATCCGAGCGAGTCGGAGCAGTAGTGGAATCAATGAACATTGATGGATGCATTGTAAGTACAGAAGGATTTGGCAATAACCACGTAGACTTCGCCTCCCATATCGAGCAGATCGGCAGGCAGGGCATCCCGGTAGTGGGAACTTCATTCTGCGGAATTCAGGGCGCGCTGGTAGTAGGCAATAAATATATGGACACCATGGTAGATATGTGCGTCTCCGAAGATGGATGGGAGACTGATAACCTCTGTGAGAACCAGATGACTCCGGAAGTGGCGCAGCGCTGCGTAGCAATGATGAAGAATAAGATGATGGGCAGATCATTTAAAAAGGCGGAGAGGCAGTGGAGCCAGGCGGTTGCCGATTCGAATGCAGAAAAGATCAAGGAGGCGTAGCAGAGATGCTGATGATTAATGGAATTAAGGTGAATAACGAGGCGGTACTGTATTCGGGCGTTATTACAGACGTAAATGAGACGGAAGTCACCATCAGGATCACCGCCCGTATGGGGATTATCAAAATGCCGCTTCGGGCAATACTGGGAAATGAGTATCCAAAGATCGGGGATAAGGTAACCTGGAAGATGAGTTTGATTGAAATGGAAAATATGAGTCAATATAGGGAGGACTAAGGTATGCAGCTAACTACTTATGAAGAACTACAATCAGAAATATTTACGCCGATCACGCCGGAGGCTGTCTGGACGCCGCTTAAGAAGCCGGTAAAGGACTGCGTCGTAGGATTCGCAAGCGCATGCGGCGTGCATCTGAAAACGCAGATTCCATATAAGACATCTGGAGACAGGAGCTGGAGAACCGTTCCTAAAGATGTTTTGCCAGATGAACTTATGATTACGCATGGCGGATACGATCACACAGATGTCAACAAGGATATCAACTGCATGTGGCCATACCAGAGGATGCAAGAACTGGAAGACGAAGGATTCATTAAGAAATTCTGCGACAACAATGCCGGATTCATGGGAGGCGGCGGATACGTAGAACTTTTAAAAGAGAAGATTGGCCCGGAGATTGCGGAGATGTTTAAAGAGCAAGGAACGGACATTGTTCTTCTCACCGCGGGCTGAGGCACCTGCCACCGCTCTGCAGTAACGGTGCAGAGAGCGATTGAGGCAGCCGGGATATCTACCTGCATTATTGCCGCCCTGCCTCCTGTGTGCAGGCAGCAGGGAACTCCCAGGGCGATCGCGCCTACGGTGCCTATGGGTGCCAATGCAGGCGAGCCGAATAACCCTGCGATGCAGACGCAGATTGTCAAAGAAGCATTAAAGTTCATGGAGGAAGCTGACCAGCCAGGGCTGATTAAGCCGCTGCCGATAGAATATCACGCAAAGATATAAGGGAGGAATGAGACGTGGCATTAAGAATTATTCAGATAGTCCTGATCACTTATGCGGTTGTTGTTGGAACCATTATTATCAGGGACTTTATTAAAAACAGGGAAAAAGATATGTCCGTAAAGATGCAGGTCGCCCATTATATCCTGGGGTTTGTCGTCAATTTCTTTGACGCGCTGGGAATCGGATCCTTTGCTCCTACATGCGCGGCCTATGCAGGATTCAAAATGATTGATGATGACCGGAAGGTTCCGGGAACCATGAATGCGGGAGTGGCAATCCCGGTCATCTTCGAGGCGCTTTTATTCATCACCGCGGTAGAAGTGAAATTGACGACGCTTGTACCTATGGTGCTCTGCGGCATCATCGGATCTTTGGTAGGAACGAGATTCCAGACAAAAGTATCCGAACGGATGATACAGTTCATTCTGGGCTTAGCCCTGTTCCTTGGAGCAATCCTGATGCTTGGAAGCAAGCTGGGAATATTGCCGGGAGGCGGAATGGCAGTAGGACTGGTGGGAACAAAACTGGTAATTGCCTGTATCTGCAACTTTATTCTGGGATTTACCTTATGCTTTGGAATCGGAAACTATGCGCCGTGCATGTGTATCGTATACTTCCTGGGGATGAGTCCTCTTGTGGCATTCCCGATCATGATGTGCAGCGGGGCTATGGTATCGCCAACTACTGGAATCCTGAATATTAAGGCAGGCAATGTAAACCGCAATGCCATTATGGGAATGGCTGCAGGCGGCGTTATCGGAGTGGCAATAGCGGTCTACATCGTTAAGTCTATGCCCATATCCGTGCTGCAATGGCTGGTGATCGTAGTGGTTCTGTACTCTTCGGTTACGATGGTAATCCGGGCCAGCAAGAACAAGGCTGCGGCTTGATCATGGAAGTTCCAAAGCCTGCTTGCGTACGAAGTCAATGAATTTTAAGGTTGCCTTGGATGCATATTTTTCGTCTCTTACAGCAATGCCAAGAGAACGGTAATAATGCTCTTTCAGAGGCCGGCTGCATACATGATTGCTGACGCTGTCGACAACAAGACGGGGAAGCAGCGTTATGCCAAGGCCGGTCTCGACCATTGCAAGGGATGCGGCGTCGTCGGATGATAAATATTTATGGTGGGGATGAATCCGGTTTTCGGAAAATATTGCCCCAAGATCCGCATCCAGGCCTTCGCCAGGCATGATGAATGTCTCGGCGTTCAGAAGCTTCAAGGGAACGCAGGCCATACGGGAAAAGGGATGATCCATTGGGCATATCACCATATACTCATCTTTATACAAGGGCGTAAAACAAAAGTCCCTGGCGGTGGTTGAGGACAGGAAGCTGCAGTTTAGATCTCCTTTTTTTAGCAGAGTGATCAGATCATTATAATTGCCGGAGATCAGCTCAAATTGAATGTTGGGATACAATTCGTTGAATTCCTTCATGAACTTTGGAAGCCAGAGGATGGAAACGCTGGTAAAGGCACCCACGCGGATGGTGCCGGAATGCAGCCCGCTGACGCTGCTGCTTATCTCCTGAATCCGCTCTTCCTCCTTGATGATCCGCTTGATGGAATCAATGATTCTTAAGCCGTCGGCAGTAGGAGAGACTCCGGATTTCGAACGAATAAAGATGGCAAAGCCCAGTTCTTTCTCATAATTGTTGATGGCCTGGCTGACAGCGGACTGTGTGTAGTTCAAGGATTCAGCTGTCTTGGTTATGTTTCCTGTCTCATATGCTTTTAAAATGATCTCATACTTATTCATACAGCGCTCCTTTGAGGTTAGATAATAAAATAACGAAGTTGTTACGATGATTCTAGCATTTTGCAGTAAATAATACAATGCAATATATTATTGGAATATAGTGGAAGGAGTAAAAAAATGAACGTAATACCTAATATAGACCTGTCAAACTATGAACGGGCCTTTACTGTTATAGACACCCACACGCAGGGAGAATTTACCAGAATCGTGCTCGATGGCATGCCGAAGATCGAAGGAAGCACGATGGTGGAGAAACGCAAGTATCTTCAGGAGCATTATAGTCACTTAAGAGAGGCGCTGCTTCTGGAGCCAAGAGGGCATAAGGACTGCTTCGGAGCGATTATCACTGAGCCATGCGACCCAAGGGCCGATTTTGGAATTGTGTTTATGGAGAGCACGCTCTTTACTAACATGTGCGGCCATGGCACGATTGGGTTTTCAACGGCAGCGATCGAAGCAGGGCTGGTAGAAGTCAAGGAGCCGTACACCTATCTGACGCTGGAAGCGCCGGCGGGGCTTATAGAAGTAAAAGTTAAGGTGGAGAATAAGAAAGCCGTTGAAGTCACGCTGACGAATGTGCCGTCATTTGTCTATAAGGAAGGTCTCACCATGCGGTCAGAAGGCCGGGACATCCAGTATGATATAGCCTTTGGCGGACAGTTTTTTGCCATGATTGACGCCGCTCAATATGGTATGGAAATCAATAATAATACGGTAAATGAATTTATTAAGATCGGGTATGACATCATCCGCAGGCTGAAAACAGATCCCGCCGCAAAGGTCCGGCATCCGGAATTGGATATTGCGAGCATTGACGCGATTGAATTTTATGGCAAGCCGGGCCGGGAAGATGCAGATGTCCGAAACGTGGTCACATTCGGTCATCTGCAGGCGGACCGCTCTCCCTGTGGGACAGGAACAAGCGCGAAACTGGCATGCCTGTACAAAGCCGGTAAGATAGAGATTGGCCAGGAACTAAGGAACGAAAGTTTCATGGGTACTATTTTCAAAGGTAGAATCAAAGAGATCACGAAGGTGGGCGAATTCACGGCAGTAGTGCCGGAGATTACCGGAAGCGCCAACATAACCGGAGTCGGCAAATATATCATAGATCAGGATGATCCGCTAAAATATGGGTTTACCGTGGGAATCGGGGATTAGCCTACGGTAAATGGAATATTGTCTTGCATAGCAGGAAGAAAGGCAAACCGTCTTTCTTCCTGTCTTCTATTTATGGAGTCACATATTCGCACCATTTAGAATATATGCTTTCGGATCACATCAAAGGATGCCGGCCCTACATCCAGTACGGCCTTGTGGAACCGCTTCTGGGTGAATCCGTCTCCCTACTTATCCATGGCATCTTTTTTCAGTTCCAGGAATTCCACATAGCCGATGTAATATTTCAAGTAGTTGGCAGGGTCCGCAATGATCAGGTCATAGATGTCTTCTATGGTATTCGTATCCGTGATGCCATAGCCGCGGAAGAAGGAGACCGTATCTAACAGCGTCCATCCGTCATAGTGGATGCCCATGTCCGCCAGCGCATACAGGCCCAGAATGACGGAGGTATTCTTCTGCATCAGGGTTGCCTGCTCCTTGGTAAGCGGCGTATAGTAGTAGCTCATCATTTCGCTGTAAGTAGCCCAGCCTTCCGTATATCCGCCATAATTAAGAAGATTGCGGATGGGGTCCGGCTTTCGGCTCGCATAGTAGACTGTCTGGTACAGATGTCCGGGATATCCTTCGTGAGCCAGGGTTGTAAACAAAGAGATGTCGTCGGGCATGTGTCCCTGGTTGATGTAGATGACGTTATTCTTGGTACTGTCGATGGCAGGCACCATGTAGAATGCAGGGCTTAGATATTCTTCCATAGACTTCTGCACGTATTTAATCTGGGTGCTGACTTCGGGAGGAGCAGGGAATGAGTCCTTAAGCCTTCCTTCCAGGTCTGCCAATATGGAGGCAGGATTTGAATCTTCCAGTATCGTGCCCTGGGTCTTGAAGACATCGGAGGAGATAGAGGAACCCTGTGTGGAAGCAGCCAGCACAGTCTGCATGGCTTTCAGGTCATCCAGCATCTGTGCCTGCGTCAGCTGCTGAAGCTGCGGGATCGTACGGCTGGAGCCGGTTTCGCTTGCAACGACGTTTTCATAGTATTCACGCCCCTTTGGCAGATAGCACAGTCCGTTATTGTTCTTGCCGCTGGTGCGCAAGGCAGCCAGGCCATTTTTTAACAGGCTGTAGGAGGGAAAGATAGACTCTTTGATGGCGGAAGCGTTCTTCTCGATGTAGGACGCCTGCTCTTCCGCTGTCAGTTTTAAGGACTTCAGACGTTCCTCAAAGGAGGAATACAGGTAGTTCTCATCTCCCATATCGATAAAGGCCTGACATTCCTTCATAATATCGTCGGCAGAATAGGAGGCCATAAAAAGCCCGGCCTCGGACTTGGCCTTCTCGAATTCAATGATGGACTGGAAGTACTCGGGCGTCTTGGACAGCAGTTTTAAATATGTATCGACATCAGAGACGTCGTAGAACTGATACTCTGATAAAAGCACCGGAAGCTGGGACTGGGTACCGGTAAGCGGAGCCAGGGGCTCGTCGTACAGAGAGAATTTGGCTTCCTTTACCGAAGAAGAGAGATAATCTTCCAGTACATCATAAGTGAGCTTGTTCTTGGAGGAAAGTTCTTTGCGGTCGTAAGACTGAAGCAGCGCCAGCGCGTTTTCCACAGAAGCGCATATGGCTGAAGTATCCGTGCTGCAAGCGCCATATGTGACGGGGGTATCTTTGATCCCATAGGCAGAAGGATCCTTTAAGGTATAGTGGAGGGTGATCGTGCTTCCGGATACCTCCTGGCAAAACAGGGATCTTGTATAGTTTTCAAAGCGCTGGTCTTCATCGTGGTGAAAATGCCGGAAGACTCCTACAGATAGGAAAATGGCTGCTAAGAAGAGAGATACTATGATGGCAGAACGTTTTTTTGACATAGTGGTCCTTGAGGTTTTTTTACATTTATATGCCGATAAAACAGGTATCATGCCGGGAAGCCATAGAATTCCTGCCAGTCCTGTGATAAGATTAAGAATTAAGAGATGGTATGGGGGTGACGATATGCTGCACATATCCATATGCGACGACGAGCAGATGGCAGCAGAGAGGATACAAGGACTGATCGAGAAGGAACTTAAGGAACAGAGAATTGCATATCAGATGGATCTGTTCAAAAATGGGGAAGAATTTCTCAGCCAGTATCAGATCCGCAGCGAGGAACTGATTTTTCTGGATATAGACATGCCCGTCAAGTCAGGGATAGAGGTCATTGAAGAATTAGAAGAGGTCGGAAAGAACAAGGATGTGATCCTGATTACAAGCCACGACCATCTGGTGCTAAAGTCCCTTACCTATGGGCCGTTCCAGATCATCCGGAAGATGAGCATGGCAGAAGATATTCCAAAGGCTGTCCGGCGATATCTCCGGGAGAAGAAGCAGGAAGATATGGTCATAGAATTTGCGGGAAAAGGATTTGTCAGGCATGTGAAAAAGGAAGATATTGTCTACCTGGAAAAGTACAGGCACAATATTACCGTTCATCTAAAGAACAGAGAGAATCTGTCTATCCGGGGAAATATGCAGGATTACGAAATTATGCTTGCCAGACAGGGATTTGTCAGGATTCATCTGGGGTATATCGTAAACCTGCGGCAATGCTATTCTATAGAAAAAAGCGAGATGATCATGACAGACGGAGCCAGGCTCCCCATCAGCCGGGAACGTCACAAGGCAGTCAAAGAGCAGTTTATGATCAGCAGGAGAAATTAATATGAATCAGGGTATGCTATTCATTGGAGAGGCTGCGAATATAGTAGAGACAGGAATCGTGGTATATTTTCTCACCCGGTGCTTTCCTTGGAAGGAGAAGTATACAAGCCCCAGAGTGCTCTCGGCAATACTGTGGATCCTACTGTTTGCGCTAAGCCAGTTAAATGGATATTTTGTTTACAGCCATTATCTGGTGATCCTGGCGGATATCGTTCTGGTTTTTGCGTTTACAGGGATCTTTATGCAAGGGGACATCCATCTGAAGCTGCTGGGGTGCCTATTACCCTTTCTGACGGTGAGCATCATCAACGTTCTGGTGATGCAGACATTGGCAGTCTTAAATTTGCAGCCAGCAGGGAAGTTCATGGCTAGTTATACGATTCCCTTCTGTATAGGGGCGGTGTTATCCAAATTTCTGCTCTGGCTTATGCTAAGCAAGGTCAGCGCGGTGATACAGGATGAGAATCTATATCTGTCGAAGCGGTATTATGCCATTATCAATGTACTGATGGCATCGGCAATGGGAATTGAATTTTTCCTTCATTATGTAAGCAATACCTATCTGTATGACCTGGCTGCCAGCAGGCTGATGCTTGCGGCGGCTGTAGGATTCGCGCTGATCTGCCTGTACATTGGCTACTCCATCTTCCGCATCGGGCAGCAGAACAGCCAGCTGTTAAGATATGAGCTGCAGCAGTTTAAGAGCCGGGAAAATGAACGCCAGATCCAGGAAGCAGAGCGGGCCGGACTCAGAATTCGCCAGCTCCACCATGACTATAAGAATCATTGCCTGAATATGCAGCAGCTGCTGGATAAGAAGCAGTATGCGGAACTTGAGGACTATCTACAGAAACTTACGGGAAGATACCTCACTCAGAACCAGGACTGCGTGGATACGCATAATGCGGTGCTGGATGCTGTGATCAACACGAAGATACTGGAGTGCAGGGAGGCGGGGATCCAATTTGGCTGCTTTGTCACCGGAGACGTAAGCGAAGTAACAGGCCTTAAGCTGGGGATCATCTTGTTCAATCTGCTGGATAATGCTATAGAAGCAAGCAGGGAGGAAGCGTGCAGGAAAAGAATCGAGCTTCGGATAGAGAAAGATAAGGACGTGCTGAATATTACCATTAAGAATGATATTGTAGATTCCGTTCTAAAGGACAATCCTACGCTTGAGACGAATAAGCCCCATAAAGACCTGCATGGCATCGGCCATTTGACGGTAGAAGAGATGGTGGCGGAGGCCCAGGGCATGGTAGAATACTATGAGGAAGAAGACCGGTTCTGCGTCCATGTATTCCTGCCGGTTCGTAACAGTTGAGTCAAAGAAGATGGCAAAGCGTGCCGTTTCAGCAGCTTTTTAAGCCGAGGATATTGAGCAGCCGCAGAAATTTGGTAAAATTGTCATAGGAATGCGAATCCTTTGAGAAGAAATGACATTCCGGAGGGAGGATGTATGATGAAAAATATGAAAAGATGGCTGGCGGCAGCGCTTGCCGTTATGCTGTGCTTAAGCCTGGCAGCCTGCAAAGGAAAGGACTTTGACGCGAAAGGCTATGTAAAGAGCGTGCTGGATGCGCACTATCACGGAGAGTATAAGGACTACGCGAAATATCTGGATATCTCTGAGGAAGAGGCAAAAGCCGATCTCGACAAGGATGTGGACCAGCAGATCGATCAGGAGGTTGCGGCTATCATTGACCTGGGTGATGAAGGCAAGGCCAGATACAAGGAAATGCTTGAAAAAGTTGAGAAGCTGGCAAAATATGAAGTGAAAGATGCCAAGAAGCAGGACAATGGCAACTACGTAGTGACCGTGGAAGTAGAGCCTTCCAATATATACCAGACGCTGGAGCAGAATTCCACTTCCGTGACGGAAGAGAAAGTGAATCAGGGACTGATGCCGTCAGACCCGGCAGTATTTACTGATATCCTGGTTGAAAGCATCCAGAAGAGCATTGACGGCAATACATATGGAGATGCGACGACGGTCGAGGTAAACGTGACAAAGGATGACAACGGCGCCTATGGCCTGGAAGAATCCGAAGTGCAGAAACTGGCAGACGCATTATTTCCACAATAGAGAATAGAATATGTGACGATAACCAGAGGATATTTCCCGGACTTGCGCTATGGGGGATATCCTCTTTCATTTTACCGTTAATGGCCTATAATAAGCCGGTTCATTCATATACATTCCAGGAAAAATATGGTATAGTAGAACTATATTTACTTAAGCATTTTCTTTTGAAGATGCGGAAGAGAGGTAAGGCATGGAGGGGATGAAACAATTCTTTCTGAATCTTGGAGCATATGCCGGACCCATCATTATTCTATTAGCAGAAATACTCATTGCGGGGATCCTTCTGGGCTGCTTTGCGCTCTTAAGCCGGAAAAGGAAGGAAAAGAGAAGAGAATGGGAGGGCGAGCATCTTTACTATACAGCGATCTCCCAAGGGCAGCAGGAGGTGCATGTCCTAATCAGGCGGGAAGATTTCTGCCCGATATTCATTACAGATAACTTCGAGAATATGATGCATATAGATAAGGAACGGTTCCTGGGAGATGTAGAAGTCCTTAATGGCATGACGGATCGTAAGACAGGGAAGGAATTCTGGAGTTCTTATGGAAGCTGGGATGGAAAAAGCGTGCTAAACAGGGAATTTCGTGTGAATGGAAGAGAGCAGTGGCTGGGATTAAGCGTGTCACGGCTAAGCGACCAGAAGCACGATTTGTTTGTGTTCCGGGATATCACGGAAGAGAAGGAGCGGTTCAAGGAACTGGAGCAAAGGCTTCAGGAGGCGGAAGATGCCAGCAAGTATAAGACGACCTTCCTGTCTAAGATGTCCCACGAAATCCGTACGCCGATGAATGGAATCATCGGCATGATGGCCCTTGCCCAGAGCCAGTTAAAAGAGGATAGCCCTGCGAAGCCGTATCTTTGCAAGGCGGAGGAAGTCTCCCAATATATGCTGTCTTTGATCAATGATATCCTGGATATGTCCAGAATCGAGGCTGGCAAGATTGAATTGGAAGAAAAGGCGTTTGACTTAAGGGAACTTGGGGACAAGCTGCGTGTCATGTTCCAGAAGAATGTGGAGGCAAAAGGCGTCCATTTTGCATTGGAGTTTGTGGATTTTGACGTGAACTTTGTAATAGGAGATGAACTGAGAATATCGCAGATCCTCATTAATTTCCTGTCAAATTCCGTAAAATTTACCAGCGAGGGCGAGATTAGGGTAACGTTCCGCCAGATGCTTAAGGAAGACGGAAGGATAGATTTGATGGTGCGCGTCCATGATACGGGAATTGGAATGGAGCCGGAATTCATCAGCAGGATATTCCGTCCCTTTGAGCAGGAGAGCGCGGATATTATCAAGAAATATGGAGGCTCCGGCCTTGGCATGGCAATCGCCGATCAGATGGTGCGCCTGATGGACGGCGAGATCGTCATAGACAGCATGCCAGGACAGGGCTCTGATTTTATGGTATTTTTGAATCTTCCGATCGCAGATGAACAGGAAGCGGAAGCAAAGGATGAAGAAGAGGCGGCGCAGACGGAAGATTCGGAAGACTTTTCCTATGAGGGCCTTAATATCCTTATGGCTGAGGATAATGAGATGAATGCAGAGATTGCGGTAGGCATTCTTGAGATGAGAGGCGCCCAGGTGGATGTGGCAGCTAACGGCCGGGAAGCGGTAGAGAAGTTCGCCAGCAATCCGCCGGGACACTATGACTTGATCCTGATGGATATTCAGATGCCAGAGATGGATGGCCGGGAAGCCACGAAAACCATCCGGTCAATACAGAGGCCGGATGCAAAAGAAATTCTCATATTCGCGCTTTCCGCGGACGCATTCGTGGAGGACCAGCGGTATTCAGCGGAAATAGGGATGAACGGCCATTTCGCGAAGCCGATTGACTTTGAAGCCATGCGTGTAAGCATAGGCAGGATTATGAAAGAGAGAAAGCAGATATGAAGCGAAGCAGTCTGTGGGGATGGATAACAGGAAAGGCAGCCTTAAAAAGAATCATAGCCGCAGGCGCGGTGATCGTTGGCCTGCCCATCGTCTGGCATAGTTACCAGAACGGCGGAATATTCGACCCGGATAGTTATGCGAAAAACCAAAAAGTACAGGATAACCAGGTTATTTTCCCGGAGGAGGATGAGTACAGCCAGGAAGACGGCGGGAAGGGAGACAGCGATCTGTGGGAGAAAGACCACAAGGCAGAAGAGAAGCTGAACCCGGAAGATATGCCGGACTCCTCCATCCTGTTTGAAACGAAGGGAAAACTGGCGGAATTTGGAAGCGCCGATCAGATGACCTCTGATGCGAACCAGCCAGGAGGCATTCCCGGAAGCCCGGACGGAGATGACGGGCCGACGATCCTGGTTCCGGGAGGGGACGGGAGTATCACAGTACCTGACGGAACATTTGGGCCAGATGGGAACCACAATGGGAACGGATCCGAAGGAAACGGAGGCGGGGATGATTCCCATCCATCCGTGGATCCTGATCCCATTATTCCAGACCCGGATCCCAGGCCGGAACTGCCGCCCGACATCTATGAAGGATTAATTCCGGTAGAGACATTTCCGGATGGAGGAATATCAGGGGACGGCAGCAATGTGAAGATTACCTTAAGGCTCACTGAGGATATATATGAGACAAACCCCATCTATTACGGGGAGGTACTGGATGACTGGAAGCTGTTCTGTGCTGTCTGCGTCTATGTGGATGTGGATAGCGGGGAAGGCATGTCAACAATATACCGGATAGAAGACTATAATGAGAACTTTAAAATCGGAAGTTTTCCCAAGGTGGCTAAGGAAGACTTTTCCGTTGATTTTTACTTTCGGCCAAATAAAGGAAGCAAATGGCAGAAGGAAACCTGGAATTATAAGGTAAAGCCATTCAAAGTCATGTTCAGCGGATGGGAAGAGGGAACCTATTCATCACCGGCATGGTATCCACAGATCGGAGAGACCAGGAATCTACTGAATTACTATCCGGACGTACTTCCAGAAGAGTGGGTGGATATCCGGTCCCTTCCCATTGACCTGCCGGAAATGTTCCCGGGATGGTCGGAGACGCCGCAGGGCGAGCCGGTACCGCTGATATACGCTCCGATGCTTCCGGGACGTCATGTGCTGTATCCTCTGGAATTGGTTCCGGTACCGGAAGGAATGAGCGTCAGTATGGAAATGAACTGGAACTATTGGATGTGCCTGCAGACGCTGAATGAATATACCGGCAGCAGGGAGATGCTGGAGGTGCCGGATGGTATTGGAATGATTGACCTGTATGGGGTAAGCGTGGATGCGATCAAGATTCCCAGTTCCGTGCTGGAAGTGAACCTGGATGCTTTTGGGCTGGAGGTTAGCCAGTCTTACCAAGTGGATGAGGAGAATCCTAATTACGCTTCCTTTGAAGGCATGCTTCTTAACAAAGATAAGACGGTCCTATATGCGGTCCCGTCAGAAAAGAAGACGGTTACCGTACCGGAAACCGTGACATATGCGGAGATATCCAATAATGCGATCGAAGAGATGCATTTTCAGTCCGGCATGCCAATCAAACTGGAACTTGAAAACCTTCACGATGCGTCTCTATATGTTCCGGCGGAGGCGTATTTCACGTATCTTGCAGCCTGGGGAGACCGGCTTGGAAGCAACAGGCTTCTTCCGGATAATGGCGCTGATGCAGAGTTTATTATCCAAGACGGGGCGATCTTATCTAGAGATGGCAAGATTCTGTATGGGCTGCTGGATTCTGTGGGTGGCATCTATGCGGTTCCGGACAAAGTGGAGTACATAGAGGAAGGAGCATTTGCAGGCAGCGCCAGCCTGTCTACAGTTATCCTGCCAGATAGCGTGAAGTCTCTGAATGCCCAGGCAATGACGGGCAGACAGATATCCTGTATTATCTGCCTGGGAGCTGAGCCGCCTGCTATTAAGGGGGACAGTTTTGATAATCTGGACGTTCTTCAAGTACAGGTTCCCAAAGGAGCCGGAGAATCTTATGTGGACGCGTGGACGCAGGCGCTGGGCAGGGAGAAAGCTGAGGCGATCGTGACGGAGGCGTTCAATCAGATGGAGAGCAAGGATGGATATACTTATCTGACGCAGGAAGATGGGGCGGTTCTTCTGAAAGTGCCGGAGGATCTGGTGTACTTTAACGGAAATGAATTGCAGGATGTTACGATCAAGGAGATTGGAAGCAACGTATTTTCCAATTGCGGACAGTTGCTGGTGGCAGAACTGCCAGAAAGCGTCAAAAGAATTGGCGAGGGCGCATTTGAAAAATGTAGAGAAATCCAGGGTATTGTAAGTTATTCCACCGATACGGTGACCGTGGGAGAGAATGCATTTGCAGGCTGCAGCAAGTTAAGGTTCCTGGCATTCAATGCTGCTTCGGCCACCTTTGAAAATGAATATTGGCCAGGAGGAGGCATGAAATACTGCGTACCGGAGGGGGCAAGCGGATATAACGGCAATCATGTGCCGCCAGGCTGTGCTTCATATTTCCTGGAAAGCCAGAATGAAGGCCGGCTGCTTTATGGAGAGGATGAAGAAGGCAGGTATCTGCTAGCCGCTACCGATAATATTACAGGAGAGGTGCTGTTGCTGCCCGATACCTTGGAGATTGACGACGAAGCCATGTCTGGCTGCGGAGAATCATTTACCTTAGATTCGGCAGGGATGGCAAGGCTGCGCTATATAGGGGATTATGCCTTCATGGATTCCGGGGTGACCGGGGATATCATACTTCCAGATACGCTAAGATATCTCGGCGGTTATACGTTCTATGGATGTACAGGCATCTCATCCATCCATATAGATGGCCCTCTTGACTGGTACAAGAATGAATTTCATGGCCCGGAACTTAGAAGCAGCGTATTTTCGGGGTGTACAAATCTGGAAACAGTGACCTTTGGAAGCGAATGCGGAGTGAAAACGATCGGAGAAGAAGCATTCTGGAATACGGCGCTGAAGTCTATCGACCTTCCGGAAGGAGTCACAGGCCTTCTTTCAGGCGCGTTTGGCTGTACACAATTGACAGAGATCAAGATTCCCGCCAATATGGAAAATATATATTACTCCGTCTTTGATAGCTGCTCGAAACTTAAAAAAGTAGAGTTTAGCAGTGACATTCCGCCAAGCCTGATCCTATATGGGGTAGGATATGGATATCTCTTTGGCATGGATCTGCCGGATGACTTCCGTATTGTGCTATCAGGAAATGCGGCTGGAAAAGAGGAAGCCTATATTGAGGCATGGAAATATGCTATGATAGGCTACGGAGCGGATGATCAGAATGAACTGTCGCAAGACCAGATAAGAGAAGGCGAGAATATCGTGCGGAGACTGCTGGGGCTTGAGGCGGCGCGCATTGAGGCGGCTCCTGCACCGGTAGCGCCGGATGCCATGCCAGCGCAGGAAGAAGAGAACGAGAGCGAAGATGCCGGGGGCGAGCCGCAGATTGACGATGTACAAGACAAGGCGGAAGATGCTGGAACCGGCAATGGGAACGCCGGGACAGATGCAGAGGCCGACCATGCAGAGCCGGAGTCCGGCAAGGCAGAGAATGAGGGGGAAGAAGAGTTATGATTATCGAACAGTCGGAACATATTGTCCGGGAAGTCAGGAAGGCTTTTATCGGAAAAGACGAGATTATAAAGAAGGTGCTGATGACGATATACGCCGGAGGCCACATTCTTCTGGAAGATTCTCCGGGGGTGGGAAAGACCGCTCTGGCGCTGGCGTTTTCCAGAGCCATTGGACTGGATTATAAGAGAATCCAGTTTACGACGGATACGCTTCCGTCGGATATTACCGGGTTTACTATGTTCAACCGGCAGGCCAATGAGTTTGTATATCATGAAGGCGCGGCAAACTGCAACCTTCTGCTGGCGGATGAGATCAACCGTACTTCGCCGAAGACGCAGGCAGCCCTTCTGGAGGCCATGGAGGAGAATAATGTTACCGTAGATGGAGTGACCCATATGCTGCCTTCGCCGTTTATCTGCATCGCGACCCAGAACCCTTTTGGAACGTCAGGCACCCAGCCGCTGCCGGAATCTCAGATGGACCGTTTCATGACAAGGCTGTCTATCGGGTATCCGTCAGCCGAAGATCAGATGCAGATCCTGAAGGCGCACCGGTACGCCAACCCACTGGAAGACATTCAGGTGGTGGCAACCAGAGAAAATATCCTGGAGGTCAGGAATTATCTGTCCTCCGTGCGGCTAAACGATGATATGCTCCGCTATATTATAAAACTGTGTGAAGAGACCCGGCAGCTTCCACTGGTGGAACTGGGCATCAGTCCCCGTGGAGTGCAGGCGTTGACGAGGATGTCCAAGGCTCATGCGATTCTGCATGAAAGAGGCTATGTTGTTCCGGAAGACGTGCAGGCTGTCTTTGTAGACGTGTGTGCCCATCGTCTGGTACTGAGGCCTCAGGCCAGGGTAGAAGGCGTGACGGAGCGTGATCTTTTGGCGGATATCCTCAAAAGATTCCAGGCGCCTGCAATGAATAAGAGGTGGAAGAATGAATAAAAGCCGGAAGATATATGGGAGTATCTTTCTCTTCTCCCTTTTCATCCTCCTTCTGTCCGGCAGCCGGTATGTCTTAGCGGCAGTGGCAGCAGAGGCCGCCCTTTTGCTCTTGCTAAGGATACTTCTGTCTGTTGATGCAAAAGGCATCCAGCTAATGCAGAAAATGCAAACGGCATGCGTTGCCGGACAGGAACTGGAGATATCTATGGAGGCACTTTCGAAAAGGCGGCTTAGGGCAGCCGGAATTCTGGAAGTTACTATGGCATACCGTAATGTGCTGTTTGGGTTTACAGGGAGGCAGCAGATTCAGATTCCCCTTGCAGGCAGACAGGAATCCTTTCTGATACCGTTTGGCTCTGAACTGTGCGGGGAAGTGCATGTGAAGGTAGAAAAGGCTGTCTGCTATGACCTTTTCGGCCTGTGCAGGGCGGAATTGGAATGTCCGGGCGAGCAGATGCTGACGGTGCATCCCGGGAAGGTGCCGATACGCCTGCTGCTCAAGCGGCAGCCCCAGGGATATCTGGAAGGGGAACAGTATTATCAGAGCCGGAAGGGCAATGATGTAAGCGAGGTCTTTGACTTGAGGGAATATTACCCGGGAGATGACATCCGCTCAATTCACTGGAAACTGTCCAGCAAGATGGATTCTGTGATTGTCAGGGAAGGAAGCGACACGTCCCATTATGATACGATTCTTCTATTTGATGCCGGGCTTGGAGGCAAAGAGAAGCAGTGGGATAAGAAAGTATTGTCATCTGCCGTAGAACTGGGGATCTCTGTAAGCGGCAGGCTAATTGAGCTGGGAATACCCCATTATATAGGAATACCGGCAGGGGACAGGATTTTGCGGCTTCAAGTGTCAGATCGTGCGGATTATCTGCAGATGATAGATATCTGGATGGGGATCACTCTTCCAAAGAAGAGCGGAATAGTACTCCAGAACTTTCTGATTGAGAAAATGCAGAAGGAGTATACAAAGCTTATCTATGTTGCGGTGGGAGAATATTCGGAAGAATTATTCCAGATGGAAGGGGAACTGGACATGACGGCAATATGCCTGCAGGAGAACGGCGATCAGGTGGGACTGACGCAGAGAGGCTCAAGCCAGCTGGTGGAACTTCCCTATGATCTGCTGTACAGCCATCCTCATAATATATCTATATAACAAGAATCCTTCCTCAAAGGATCATGAAGGATAGCAAAGGAGAGACATTAAGATGCGCATGCGAAACCAGGAGGATGCGGTAAAAAGAATAGAACTGAAAAGCGCATCCAAGAGCATGCAGGCAGAAAGACTGTGGCAGTTTCTCCTGGCGGCGCTTCTTTTGATAGGAATGCTTAGATCCTACCTGGACTGCGTGACGCTTAGCGGAATGCATGCGTGGATACTTTCTGTTGCAGGAGGCGCTGCGCTTCTGTGCTGCGCCGTATTATCATCTCACCCAAGGACAAGCGCATATGCAACGCTTCCGCCTGTGGCGGCCGGAGTGATCTGGACTGTCATATCTGGAATCAGGGAGGTATATGGCGGCTTTCTGGGAGTGATGAATTATCTGATCAGCTGGTGGAATCTAAGATATGATGACGGGAAGAATCTGTTTCAGGGAGAAACGATCACTCAGCAAGGAATAGAGGCATTTTCCGTAGTAATGATCCTAGCGGTTACGGCGGTCGTGTGGGAGATGGTGCAAAAAAGGAGGAGCGTCCTGTCCGGAATTCTTTTGATGCTATATCTGGCTCCTGGCCTCATATTAGGCTATTTGTCTACAGTGACTGCCTCCATTTTGCTGACGGCCGGGGTCGGGATGTGGCTTCACCGGATTCAGGGAGGCAGGCAGTTGCAGAGAGGATTGTGGACAGCTGGTCTGGGAATCCTATTCTTTGCGTTAGCGGTTTGCGTAGGAGGAGAAAGCCTGAAGGGAATCGAGCATTTCCGCAAGGAAAGCGCCCGTCAGATCCGGGACATGCGGTTTGGCGAAGATTCGCTGCCGGAAGGCAATATGTATAGGGCGGATTCTATGCTTGACGGGGATGAGGAGACATTGGAGGTTGCAACAAGGCAAGTGAAGTCCATGTATCTTCGCGGCTTCGTAGGGGGCTGCTATGAAGAAGGGATCTGGACGCCGCTTAAGAATTCCGCGTTTGGCGGAGAAAATGCGGGAATGATGGGATGGCTCAAGAAACAGGGGTTCTATACAGCAAGCCAGTATTTCGCCTATGCCAGTATAAAAGAGCAGGAGGAGATTCCGAAGAACCAGGTAGAGATTAAAAATATCGGCGCGCGCAGAAACTATATTTACATGCCTTATTCCGCACAAAGGCCGAAGAAGACGCAGGCTCATCAGGAGCAGGATGCGAATTTCCAGTCATCCAGCTTCCTTGGAAGCAGGGAGTATGCCTATTCAGAGCGGTCAGAAAATATTCCGGCAGAATTGCTTCATGTATCAGGCTGGGTGTCCAGCCCTTCCGGGAAAGAAGAAAAAGCCTACCAGGAAGAGGAAGCAGTCTATCGCAGTTTCGTGTACGAGAATTATCTGGACGTGGATGATTCCCTGGTGGGCTTGATGGACTTCCTGTTCTGGGCCGATGCAAAGCCGGAGGAGAAGGATGGCATCTATACGTCTACCGACAGGATACGGACCATTTTAAGAGAAATGACATCTTATAAAGCGAATCCGGAAGCAGTGCCGGAAGGAGAAGAGCCCGTGCGCTGGTTTCTTACGGAAGGGCGGCAGGGAAATGCGGCGCTATATGCCACCACTGCGGTGCAGGCGTATCGTGCAAACGGGATACCGGCCAGGTATGCGGAAGGCTATCTGCTTAAGGAAGCGGAAGTGGCGGATTCCAAGAATGGAAAAGTCACGCTTACCAGCCAGGACAGCCATGCCTGGGCGGAAGTCTATACGGATGGCATCGGCTGGGTCCCGATTGATGTGACGCCGGGATTCTATTATGATACATATGCGTTGATGGAAATGGTACAGAAGCCTCAGGGAATCCAGCAGACGGCTGCCGTGGAAGATACGGAAAATGATGCGGATCAGGTTAATGACAAAGGTCAGAAAGGGACGGAGGAGGAAAAGGACAAGACTTCCGAAACCATTCTTCAGGCTGTGCTGGGGGCAGGGGTCATGGTGCTGATCGTTATAACGGCTCTGATCATATTTTTGGAGAGCCGGCGCTATCTATGTCTGAGGAGACTGGCTCGGAATTACCGGGATGCCGGGGAGGAAGGCAAGGCGCGCATTCTGTGCCATGCAGTCATCGAATTTCTGCGTATGGCTGGGATAGAAGCAATTCCCGGGTGGCAGGCGGAGGAGACGGAACAGGCATTGACGGAACTTGTGCCGGCCTTTCAGGAGGGAGAATACATTAGGGTCAGCCATCTGATAGAAAAGCATATCTATGGAGACGAGGAATTGCGGGCACATGAGAAGAGAGCCCTGGCGAGTTTCATTGAAAAGATGAACAGGGAGAGGAAGAGATTAAAACTGCAAAGGCGGCTTCGCATTCGCTATTGCAGATGGCGCATAAAGCAAAAGATATAGGCGCAATCCCTTGACAGTTCGGGCTATGTTATGCTACGATTTTTAGTACGAATTATATGCAAACGCAGTGACGAAGAGAGTACGTGGTAGGAAGTCCTACAGAGAAGTCCCCGGATTCCGGACAGGAACAGGCTGAGAGGGATGGGCGAAATACGGCGGAAGATGGCTTCCAAGCGGTGCAGTCGATAGGCTACATATAGTTAGTCCAGGTAGGCTGCAAAGGGTCCGCCCTTTAACGCGGTAGGGTGTATCTTAATGCACCTGCTAAGGCTTCCTGCCGCGAGGCAGAAGCGAACAGAAGTGGTAACGCGGGTTAGTCTCGTCTTCTCCGATTTTTCTTATCAAGAAGAATCGGAGATTTTTTTTCTTCATGGAGAACTGCAGCGTGTGCATATATCAGCAAAGAGGACAAGGAGAGGATTAGAAATGGATAAACAGAAGTACTATATTACGACAGCCATTGCTTATACATCGGGGAAGCCGCACATTGGGAACACGTATGAGATCGTGCTTGCGGATGCGATCGCCAGATATAAGAGAAGCCAGGGGTACGATGTATTCTTCCAGACCGGCACGGACGAGCATGGGCAGAAGATCGAGTTGAAGGCAGAAGAGGCAGGGGTTACGCCAAAAGAATTTGTAGATGGAGTTGCCGGACAGATTCAGACGATCTGGGATCTGATGAATACGTCCTATGACAAATTTATCCGTACCACGGACGCTGACCATGAAAAGCAGGTTCAGAAGATATTTAAGAAATTATATGACCAGGGGGATATTTACAAAGGATATTACGAGGGAATGTACTGCACGCCCTGCGAGTCCTTCTTTACCGAGTCCCAGCTGGTGGACGGCAAGTGTCCTGACTGCGGCCGCGAAGTGCAGCCGGCAAAGGAAGAAGCGTACTTCTTTAAGATGAGCAAATACGCGGATCGTCTGATCGAGCATATTAACAGCCATCCGGAATTTATCCAGCCGGTATCAAGGAAGAATGAGATGATGAACAACTTCCTGCTTCCGGGACTGCAGGATCTGTGCGTATCCAGGACATCCTTCAAATGGGGAATCCCGGTAGACTTCGATCCGGAGCATGTGGTATACGTGTGGCTGGACGCGCTGACCAACTACATCACGGGCATCGGCTACGACTGTGATGGAGAGAGCACGGAGCAGTTCAAGAAGGACTGGCCGGCGGATCTGCACCTGATCGGAAAGGATATCATCCGCTTCCATACCATTTACTGGCCAATCTTCTTGATGGCGCTGGATCTGCCGCTTCCAAAGCAGATATTCGGCCACCCGTGGCTATTACAAGGCGACGGCAAGATGAGCAAATCCAAGGGAAACGTACTCTATGCGGATGAACTGGTAGACTTCTTCGGCGTAGACGCGGTGCGTTACTTCGTGCTTCATGAGATGCCATTTGAAAATGACGGCGTGATCTCCTGGGAACTTATGGTGGAGCGCATGAATTCAGATCTTGCCAATACCTTGGGCAACCTGGTGAACCGGACCATCTCCATGACCAACAAGTATTTTGACGGCGCTGTCACGGATAAGAAAGTGGCGGATGACGAGGACGCAAAGGCCGTGGACGCAGACCTTAAGGCGGTCACGGAGAATACGCCAAAGGCCGTGGAGGCTAAGATGGATGAACTACGGGTAGCGGACGCCATCACAGAGATTTTCAATCTGTTCAAACGCTGCAACAAATATATAGACGAGACCATGCCATGGGCGCTGGCGAAAGACGAGTCTAAAAAAGACCGCCTGGAGACGGTGCTTTACAACCTGCTGGAAAGCATCAAGGCAGGCGCCGTGCTGCTGGAATCCTTCATGCCAGACACCTCCGCCAAGATTCTGGCGCAGCTGGGCGACGGCAAAGTAACCGATAAGCCGGAGATTCTCTTTGCAAGACTCGACATAGACGAAGTCATGAAGAAGGTAGAAGAACTCCATCCTCCGGTTGCTGAAGAAGTAGCAGAGGAAGAAGTCATTGATATCGAGGCAAAGCCAGAGATTACATTTGAAGAATTCGGCAAGATGCAGTTCCAGGTGGGCGAGATCATCGCCTGCGAGGAAGTGAAGAAGTCAAAGAAGCTGCTGTGTTCCCAGGTGAAAGTGGGAAGCCAGGTGAAGCAGATCGTATCCGGAATCAAGGCGCATTACTCTGCAGAAGAGATGGTCGGCAAGAAAGTCATGGTGCTTGTGAACCTTAAGCCGGCAAAACTGGCAGGAGTATTATCCGAAGGAATGCTGCTGTGCGCGGAAGACGCAGAAGGCAATCTGGCGCTGATGACCCCGGAAAAAGAAATGCCGGCTGGCGCACAGATCAGTTAAAATCTTCAAACAATAACAAAAAGGGACAGGATATGATGCAAAGTGACACGTAACACTTTTTAAAAGTGTTACGTGTCAAATTAACAAAGGAGATGAAGAATATGGATAAAATCAGAATTGGTATCGTGGGATATGGCAACATTGGCAGAGGCGTGGAGAAGGCCATCGCCCGCAACGAGGATATGGAACTGACGGCTGTATTTACGAGAAGAGACCCTTCAGGCGTAAAGATTGCAACCGAGGGTGTTGAGGTAAAGCATATCGATGACATGTTATCCATGAAGGATAAAATTGATGTGATGATGCTCTGCGGAGGCTCTGCGACGGATCTTCCGGTAATGGGGCCCCAGATCGTCCAGAATTTTAATACAATTGACAGTTTTGATACCCATGCCAGAATCCCGGAATATTTTGCAAATGTGGATAAAGCGGCAAAATCCGGTGGACATGTAGGAATCATCTCTGTGGGCTGGGATCCGGGAATGTTCTCGTTAAACCGCCTGTATGCAGAGTCCATCCTGGTACAGGGAAGCACCTATACATTCTGGGGAAAGGGCGTAAGCCAGGGGCATTCTGACGCCATCCGGCGCGTGGAAGGCGTAAAGAATGCCATCCAGTATACCGTGCCGGTTGAGGACGCCGTGGAACGCGTAAGGAGCGGAAGCGAGCCGCAGCTTACCACAAGGGACAAGCATCTGCGGGAATGCTATGTAGTGCCGGAAGAAGGGGCAGACCTTAAGAAGATTGAAGAGACCATCAAGACAATGCCGAATTATTTTGATGATTATGATACGACGGTTACCTTTATCACAGAGGAAGAGCTGAAAGAGAACCACAGCAAGATGCCTCATGGCGGATTTGTAATCCGAAGCGGCGAGACGGGGACGGATGGAAGCAAGCATATTATCGAATATTCCCTGAAACTGGATTCTAATCCAGAATTCACGGCCAGCGTGCTCGTGTGCTATGCAAGAGCTGCCTATCGTCTGGCGAAGGCAGGCGAGACAGGGGCAAAGACGGTATTCGATATCGCTCCGGCGCTTTTATCTATGAAGACGCCGGAACAGCTGCGCGCCGAGTTGCTGTAACAGCAGGTTTGGAGGAGACATGATATTCGAGACACATGCACATTATGATGACGAGCAATTTGATGAGGACCGCAGGGAACTCCTGGAATCCATGGCAGCGGGAGGCGTAGGCACGATCGTAAATGTAAGCGCTACTTATGAATCCTGCCAAAAGGTAGTAGATATGGTCCAGGAATATCCCTTCATGTATGCTGCTGTGGGCGTCCACCCGGATAATGTGGGCAGCCTGAATGAAGAGACGTTTGCAAGCATGAAGGAGTTATTCCGGAAGGATAAGGTAGTGGCGGTTGGCGAGATCGGCCTTGACTATTATTGGGACAACGAGTCCCATGAGACGCAGAAGGAATGGTATGTCCGCCAGCTGGACTTGGCCAGGGAACTGGATCTTCCGGTCCTGATCCACAGCCGGGACGCGGCGGCAGATACGATGCAGATTATGAAAGAGCACGCACAAGGGCTTAAAGGCGTGATCCACTGCTACTCCTACTCCATGGAAATGGCAAAGGAGTATGTGAAGATGGGCTTCTACATCGGAGTAGGCGGAGTCGTTACGTTCAAAAACGGAAGAAGGCTTAAGGAAACGGTGGAAGCGATACCGCTGGAATCCATCCTTCTTGAGACGGATTGTCCATATCTTGCGCCCGAGCCGTTTAGAGGCAAACGCAATAACTCTATGTATATCAAGTATGTGGCAGAGGAGATTGCAGGGCTGAAAGGAACGACTTATGAAGAGGTCGTGGCGCAGACGGAGGAAAATGCTAGGAAAATGTATCGCTTATAAATCATTAAAAAATCAGAAAGCGGATGGCTCTTTATGCCATCCGTTTCATCATCAACAGCGGGTCAGAGGACCGGCGGCTGTCTCTGAAAATTCATATTTTCTTAATATTATTTTATTTTTTTGTATATCATAAAAGCCCAGAGTATTGTATAATAATGAATATTACACAGGACTGGGGGAGTAAAGTTTCATGAGCAGGCCGACTTTGGGGAATCCGCAGAATACCATCGAGATCTTACAGAAATATCAGTTTACATTTCAGAAAAAATTCGGTCAGAACTTCTTAATTGATACCCACGTATTAGACAAAATTATCCGTGCCGCTGACATCGGCAAAGAAGACATGGTGCTGGAGATAGGGCCAGGCATTGGTACGATGACGCAGTATCTGGCAGAAGCAGCGGGAAAGGTGATCGCAGTAGAGATTGACAAGAACTTGATACCCATTCTATCAGATACGCTAAGCGGGTATGAGAATGTGCAGATTATCAATGAGGATGTACTAAAACTGGATATTCAAAGGCTTGTGGAGGAAGAAAATGCCGGGCGGCCGATCAAGGTCGTGGCCAACCTCCCTTATTACATTACGACTCCGATTATTATGGGGCTATTTGAGAGCCATGTGCCGCTTTACAGCGTTACCGTCATGGTACAGAAGGAAGTGGCGGACCGTATGCAGACAGGGCCGGGCAACAAGGATTACGGCGCGCTGTCATTGGCGGTCCAGTATTATGCCGAGCCTTATATTGTGGCAAATGTGCCGCCCAACTGCTTTATGCCAAGGCCGAAGGTGGGGTCTGCGGTGATACGGCTTACACGGCATGAGAAGCCGCCGGTGGAAGTAGAAGATGAAAGACTGCTATTTGATATAATCCGAGCGTCATTTAACCAGCGGCGCAAGACGCTGGCGAATGGGCTGAACAACTCGGACAGGCTGGATATTCCCAAGGAGGCGATCACAGAAGCCATCCAGCAGCTGGGAAAGGGGCCGTCCGTCAGGGGAGAGACGCTGACGCTTGAAGAATTTGCAAAGTTAAGCAATAGTTTGTGGCAATATATGCAGTAGGGCTATTGACTTTACTATAATAACCTGAAACACAACAACGAACAGAAAGGATGATGACTATGGCGACAAAGAGAGAGTATGCATTGTTTGAGATCACACCGGAGATTGAGCATTTTGCCCAACTTTGCGAAGACAATAATGCAATTGATAAGGAACTGTACACGAAGTACGAGGTAAAGAGGGGCCTGCGTGATGTGAACGGCAAGGGCGTCCTGGCCGGACTTACGAATATATCAGACGTATGCGCCACCAAGATCGAAGATGGCAAGGAAGTCCCGTGCGCAGGCAACTTATACTACCGTGGCTACAATATCAAGGATCTGGTACAGGGATTTTTAAAAGATGAACATTACGGATTCGAAGAGATCGCATATCTTTTACTGTTCGGAGAACTGCCGAATGAGAAGGAACTGTCTATGTTCCATGAGACGCTGGTAGAACGGCGCACGCTGCCGCCTACATTTGTAAGAGACGTAATCATGAAGGCGCCAAGCCGGGACATGATGAACAGCCTGTCCCGCTCCATATTGAATCTGTATACTTATGACGCCAAAGCGGACGACACATCCATACCGAATGTGCTGCGCCAGTGCTTGAACCTGATCAGCCAGTTTCCGATGCTGATGGTCTATGGATACCACGCATATAATTACCGTATGGGGGATGATCTGTTTATCTATGCGCCGTCCCCGGAACTGTCCACAGCAGAGAATATCTTGATGATGCTCAGGGAAGACCGCAAGTATACGAAGCTGGAAGCCAAGATCCTGGACATGGCCCTCGTGCTTCACATGGATCATGGCGGCGGTAATAACTCCACGTTTACCACCCATGTCGTCACGTCATCCGGCACCGATACATATTCCACTATTGCCGCGGCCATGGCGTCCCTTAAGGGGCCAAAGCACGGCGGTGCGAACATCAAGGTAACTCAGATGTTTGAAGACATGAAGGAAAATCTTTCTGACTGGGAAGACAAAGATGAAGTGCGCAAGTATCTGAACGACTTGCTGGAGAAAAAGGCATTTGACAAGAAGGGGCTGATCTATGGAATGGGCCATGCGATCTACTCCGTATCTGACCCAAGAGCTGATATCTTCAAAGTGTTCGTAAAGCAGCTGGCGAAGGAAAAGGGATACGAAAAAGAATACGCCCTGTATGAGATGGTGGAGCATATGGCTCCGGAAGTGATTGCTGAGAAACGCAAGATATATAAAGGCGTGAATGCTAATGTAGACTTTTACAGCGGACTGGTATACGGCATGCTGGATCTGCCGCCGTCATTATACACGCCGATATTCGCGGCAGCGCGTATTGTAGGATGGAGCGCCCACAGGCTGGAAGAGTTAAAGAACGTAGACAAGATCATACGTCCGGCTTATAAGCCGCTGGCGGCCCACAGAGATTATATCAGAATGGAAGACAGATAGATGGAAAATGAGTTTTACTACCCCTCCAGAGATGGCAAGACCCAGATCCACGCGATGGAATGGGTGCCGGAGGGAGAGATAAAAGGCGTGCTGCAGATCTGCCACGGCATGGTCGAATATATAAAGAGGTACCGGGAACTGGGCGAATATCTGGCAGAACGCGGGTATTATGTGACCGGCCATGACCATCTGGGACACGGGCAGTCTGTGCAAAGCGAAGCCGATTATGGATATTTTGATGAGACAAAAGGCAACCAGTATGTAATAGGCGACATACATAGGCTGAGGGAGATTACGATGGAGAAATTCCCGGATGCGCCTTATTACATGCTGGGGCACAGCATGGGTTCGTTCCTGCTCAGGCAGTACCTGACCTTATATGGCAAAGGGCTGGCTGGAGCCATTGTCATGGGAACCGGCTATCAGGGCACGCTGATACTTTCGGCTGGACAGTGCATCTGCCGTATTATCGCTGCGTTCAAGGGATGGAAATACCGGAGCAAGTTCGTAGACCGGCTTAGTTTCGGCGGATATAACAAGAGATTCGAGCCTGGAGAGACTTCCAAGGAATGGATCACCAGCGATAAGGAAAGGTGCCGGAAGTACGCGGAGGATCCTCTGTGCTCCTTCATGTTTACCTTAGGCGCATATTATCAGATGTTTGAAGGGATGAAGGCGCTGACCAGGGACGAAAGCATGGAGCACATTCCAAAAGACCTTCCTATGCTGTTTGTGTCCGGCAAGGACGATCCGGTAGGCGGATTTGGCAAAGGCGTAGAAAAGGTATTCGCCAAGTATAAAGACGCCGGAATGCAGAAGATATCTATGCATCTGTATGAGGGTGACCGGCATGAGATATTAAACGAGACAGACCGGGAACAGGTGTATGATGACCTGTTCCAGTGGATGGAAGATCAGAAAGGAGCGCGGCAATTTTAAGGTGCCGCGCTCCTTTGACCGAAAAAAATAAGGCGTCCATGGGGATGATTCGAATTTTTTTCGAAAATGTGATGAAACATTGACAATGAATAATTGAAAGAATAGAATAAACTCAAAATATAAGGGTACACAGACAAAGGCGTCGGAACTTTGTCTGCGTGCCTTTTTTTGTTGCATAAACTATGAATTTGGAGGAAGAAAAGATGAAAACATTGGGCTATTATAACGGTAAATTTGGCGAACTTGAGGACATGAGCATTCCGATGAACGACCGCGTATGCTGGTTTGGCGACGGCGTCTATGACGCAGGGCCGTCCAGAAATTATAAGATATTCGCGATGGATGAACATGTAGACAGATTCTTTAACAGCGCAGGCCTGTTAGACATAAAGATGCCGATGTCGAAGGAAGAATTAAAGGCGCTCCTGCAGGAGATGGTAGATAAGATGGATACGGGAAACCTGTTTGTATACTACCAGGCAACCAGGGGGACAGGAATCCGCAATCACGCATATACAAAAGGACCGGCCAACCTGTGGATCATGCTGAAGCCGGCAGAGATATCCGACGGAAAAGAACCTATAAAATTGATTACCTGCGAAGATACAAGATTCCTACACTGCAACATAAAGACCTTGAATCTGATTCCTTCCGTGGTGGCGACGCAGAAAGCCCAGGATGCCGGATGCCAGGAGGCAGTATTCTACCGTGCAGGAGGGCGGGTGACAGAATGCGCGCATAGCAATGTACATATTATCCAGGACGGCAAACTTGTGACAGCCCCAACCGATAACCTGATTCTTCCGGGAATCGCGAGAGCGCATATCATCAAAGCCTGCAAGAAACTCGGAATTCCGGTAAGCGAGACGCCATATACGCTGGATGATCTTTTTAAAGCGGAAGAAGTAATCGTATCAAGTTCCAGCAATCTCTGCTTGTATGCCAATGAGATTGACGGCAGGGCGGTAGGCGGAAAGAATCCGGAATTGCTGGAGAACATCCGCAGCGAAGTACTGAATGAATTTTATGAGGCTACAGAAGCAGAATAACAGACGGAAGGGTGAAGTCATGGGAGAGATTAGATTTATGGCGGCAGGAGACAGGGCTATGGTGGCGGAGTTTGGAAATGTGATTGACAATGCCGTCAATAACAAGATTCATCTCCTGGCCGCAAGGATTACGGCAGAACATCTGCCGGGGATAGAAGAACTGGTTCCGACATTTCGGTCCCTGATGATATATTACGATCCTCTGTACACTTCCTTTGGAGAGTTAAGACAGAGGATAGAGGCATTGGGGAGCATTTCCGGAGAGGCGGTCAGAAAGAAGAAGCGTATTCTTAAGATTCCCTGCTGTTATGGGGCGCGATTCGGGCTGGATCTAAGAAGCATGGAAGCGTATACCGGGCTCGACCGGGACGAGATTATAGACATCCACAGTTCCGTGGACTACAAGATCTATATGATGGGCTTTCTTCCTGGTTTCGTATATCTAGGCGGTCTGGATAAAAGGATTGAGATGCCAAGACTTGAGACGCCTCGCGTGAAGATACTTCCCGGGGCGGTAGGGATCGGAGGAGGCCAGACTGGCATATATCCGCTGGCGTCTCCGGGTGGCTGGAGGCTGATGGGAGGAACCCCTGTCGACTTCTATGATCCGGACAGAAAAGAGCCAATCCTTTGCAAGGCCGGAGAATACATACGTTTTGTACCAATTACCATCGGCGATTATTATGAGATCCGCCATCAGGTAGTAAAAGGAGACTATCAGGTAGAAATTGTGGAAGAAGGTGAAGAAGGATGTCCATAAAAATCACAATGCCCGGAGCGCTGACTACGGTGCAGGATGCCGGAAGGTTCGGCTATCAGAAATCCGGCATAGGAACCTCCGGGGTCATGGATCTGGAATCATACCAGAAGGCAAATTACCTGGTAGGAAATGAGTCCGGGGAAGCCGTCCTGGAGTTTACCTTATTTGGCGGAGCGATGGAATTAACGGAGGATGGGATAATCGCTATTACGGGTGCAGATATGGAGCCGACATTAAACGACAGACCCATAGCCATGAATCAGCCGGTTCCGGTAAGATCAGGGGATGTCCTTGCGTTCGGCATGGCAAAAGAAGGGTGCCGCTCCTATCTGGCCGTTGCCGGAGGCCTGGATGTCCCGGTGGTCCTTGGAAGCCGCGCTACCAATATGAAATGCAGGATGGGAGGATACGAAGGCCGTCCGCTTAAGGCAGGAGATGAAATCGCTGTCGGGGCAGACAGAAAAGACTTTGACCAGATAAAAGACAGGCGTGTCAAAGCCCGTCAGTATCTGTCGGAAATCACGGTAAGAGTGGTAGAAGGCCCTCAGGCGGAGTACTTTACCGAGGGAGGCAAGAAGACCTTCTATAAAGAAACCTACACCATATCTGACCAGAGCGACCGCATGGGCTATCGCATGGAAGGAAAGAAGATCGAAAGCGTTTCCGGCACCGACATCATATCGGACGGGATCGCATTGGGCTCCGTCCAGGTACCGGCCGACGGAAGGCCGATCGTGCTTCTTGCCGACAGGCAGACCACAGGAGGATATGCGAAGATTGCCACCGTGTGCTCCTTTGATATTCCCAAACTGGTGCAGGGTAGACCCGGGGACAGAGTCAGATTTGTCCGGATATCCGTAGAAGAAGCGCAGAAGATCAACAGAAAGCGGGGAATCTAGATGAAGAATTATTATGATATGAAGCCGACAGAGGTAAGGAAATTGATCCGTGAAGGGAAGATCGTGGGCCCGACTTCCGGAATGTGTGCCGGATATGCCCAGGCCAATTTGGTAATCCTGCCAAAAGAACTGGCTTATGATTTCCTTCTCTTTACGCAGAGGAACCCCAAGTCCTGCCCAATCCTGGAAGTCAGCGACGTGGGGAGCAGGAAACTGCATTACATCGCTGATGACGCGGATATCGCAACAGATATTCCGAAGTACCGCATCTACAGACAGGGAGAACTGGAAGGAGAGTACGGAAATGTGGAAGACTTCTGGCAGGATGACTTTGTCAGCTTCCTGATCGGATGCAGCTTTTCATTTGAATCGGCCCTTCTGGATGCGGGGCTTCCGGTGAGACATATTGAGGAACACTGCAATGTGCCAATGTACAAGACGAACATCCCCTGTACGCCGGCCGGGGTATTTGAAGGAAACATGGTGGTCAGCATGAGGCCGCTTCCCTATGATCAGGTGGCTGAGGCAGTGATGGTGACAGGAGAGATGCCACGGGTCCATGGCGCGCCGATCCATATCGGAGATCCTGAAGTGATTGGGATTATAGATATTGACCAGCCGGATTTTGGGGACCGCGTCACAATCCGGGATGGCGAAGTGCCAGTATTCTGGCCCTGTGGCGTGACGCCTCAGAACGTCATCATGAATGTCAGGCCGGATCTTGTTATCACGCATTCCCCGGGTCATATGCTGATCACCGATGTGAAAAACGTGGAATTAAAATATTAACGATATATCAGAGAGAAGGAATAAAGAATGTATGCGGTAGATTTGAACTGCGATCTTGGAGAAAGTTACGGAAATTATATCTGTGGAATGGATGAAGAAGTGATTCCCTACATTTCCTCCGCAAATATAGCCTGCGGATTCCATGCATCCGATCCAATGGTAATGGGCAAGACGGTTGCGCTGGCAAAAAAGCAGAATGTATGTGTCGGCGCGCATCCTGGCTATCCAGACCTGGTGGGGTTTGGAAGGCGTAACATGGCAGTCTCCCCGGAAGAAGTAAAGGCAATGGTACAGTACCAGATGGGAGCGCTGATGGCACTTTGTAAAGCGCAAGGCATGCGACTTGCGCATGTGAAGCCTCATGGAGCCATGTACAACATGGCAGCAAAAGATGAGAAACTGGCCCTGGCGATCTGCCAGGGAATCAAGGAAGTCGATCCGGAACTGATCCTGCTCGGCCTGTCGGGAAGCGAGATGCTTAAGGCGGCTGAAAAGATCGGGCTTAAGGCAGCCAGGGAAGTATTTGCCGACCGGGCTTATGAAGAAGATGGGTCTCTGGTGGCCAGAAGCAAGGAAGGCGCCATGATTACAGATGAAGAAGAAGCGATCAGAAGGGTCATAATGATGGTGAAGGAAGGAAAGGTTACAGCAATCACCGGAAAAGAGATTGCGGTAACCCCCCACTCTGTCTGTATACATGGAGATGGGCCGAAGGCACTTGCATTTGTTCAGAAGATACGCAAGACGCTGGAAGCAGAGGGGATTACGATAGCACCGCTTAAAGAAGTCATTGGCTAGACTGCCTGAGATGTCAGGCCGGGGATATGAGATGTAAAGGAGTGACATAGTTTGGAAGCACAAGCACAGGTTAAGAGGGAAACTGTAGAAGATATTATATTGCGCCATTCAAAACGCGGCATGCATGTACTGCGAAAATATATGGATACCCATTATTGCCAGAAAGCCGTGGAGAAACTCTTATCTCTGCCATATGGAAATATATTGCTCACCACAGGGTTCTATGTGGAAGGGCATGCAGAGACGGACGGGCCGCTTGGGACGATGACGCTAGGAAAGGCATTGGCCAAACTTGGCTACCATCCCATAATCGTTACGGATAAATACTGTAAGGGATTCTTCGAAGTAGAAGGCCTGGAGGTAAAATATGTGCATCTTGGCGATGGAAAAGAGGAATATGAGAAACTGCTGGAGGAATGCCAGCCGGTAGCACTGATCTCCATAGAAAGATGCGGGCGCAATGTCCAGAATGATTATGCAAATATGCGGGGGATCAGCATAAAGGACAAGACCGCAAGAACCGACATCCTGTTTGAAATGGCCAGGCAAGAAGGGATTCCTACCTTCGGGGTAGGCGATGGCGGCAATGAGATCGGAATGGGAAATCTAAAAGAAGTCATTATGAGCAAACTGGCCTTGACCCCTTGCGATATAGAAGTGGATGCCCTTATTATCGCCACAGTATCCAACTGGGGAGCATATGCGCTGGCGGCGTATATGCAGAAGATTAAGAAGATAAAAGTACTTCCTACATATAAGGAGATTGAAAATTATCTGAAGACTATTGTCAGGATGGGAAGTGTAGACGGAGTCACAAAAGAGCAGGCCATGAGCGTGGATGGATTCTCGCTGGAGGTAGAGCGTGAGATTCTGGAAGAATTGCATAGGGCCGTGAGATCCTATTAAGCAGAATCATCCCCGGGCGGCAGAGTTGCGTGAATATTCTTCTCCGTACGCAGTACATAGTGGGTGCGGGTCTGGCATACTCCGGCCTGGCCCTTGACCCACTGATGGATATGTTCAAGATGCTCGGGAGAACGGCAGGCCACCTTCAGAATGTAGTCGGAGTCTCCAGTAAGGTAATAGCAGGAAATGATGTTCGGATGCTCTCCTACATTCTCCACAAAGGAGTCATTGTAGCGGGGGTGCTCCAAAGTCACTTCAATCAAGGCAGTGACGGCATTGCCAATCCGGGAATCATTGGTTATGACGGTGTAAGATTCAATGATGCCCAGAGCCTCCATTTTCCGAATTCGCTCAATGACGGTGGAAACCGACAGATGGACAGCCTTGCTGATATCCGAGGCCTTCATCCTTGCATTTTCTTTTAAGTTTTTAAGAATCTCATAATCCAGATGATCCACCTTGCATCCTCCTTAAAAAGTAGATAAAAAACCTTGTGTTTATTTTAACATATGACAGTAAGAAAGGCAAAAGTGTCACGGGAGTTTTTTTCGTACATGCTATACTTAAGAAAAGTATCCGGATGATGATTACATGAATAGGAAAGATATCTGGAATACTAAAAATAAGTCATATGGAGGGACTACACATGAGGTTAAAAGACAAAGTGATTCTGGTCACAGCATCCACCAGAGGCATTGGCCTGGCTATCGCTCAGGCATGCGCGAAAGAAGGAGCCAAAGTCTACATGGGCGCCAGGAATCTGGAACGTGCCAAGGCGCGGGCTGACGAGATGAATGCGGCAGGCGGCAATGTAAAGTATGTTTACAATGATGCGACAAAAGAAGAGACATACGTGACGATGATTGAGGAAGTCATCGAACAAGAAGGGCACATTGACGTGCTTGTAAATAATTTCGGCTCATCAAATCCCAAGAAAGATCTTGGAATTGCCAATACAGACCCGGAGGTATTCATCAAGACGGTAAATATCAATCTGAAGAGCGTATTTATCGCAAGCCAGACGGCTGTCAAGTATATGGCGGAACATGGAGGCGGAAGCATCATCAACATCTCATCCGTAGGAGGACTGATACCAGATATCTCTCAGATTGCCTATGGAACCAGCAAAGCGGCAATTAATTATCTGACGAAGCTGATCGCCGTACACGAGGCAAGGCATAACATCAGATGCAATGCGGTACTTCCAGGAATGACGGCAACAGACGCGGTGCAGGATAATCTGACGGATGACTTCCGCAACTTCTTCCTGAAGCATACGCCAATCCAGCGTATGGGACTCCCGGAAGAGATCGCGGCAGCAGTAGTATACTTCGCAAGCGACGATGCCGCATACACCACAGGCCAGATCCTAACTATATCTGGAGGTTTCGGATTGGCTACGCCGATATTCGGAGATCTGTCTGAACGCTCAGACGCCCGCGGGTAGGCTTTCATGGGTTAATGTAATCAAAAGAAGAATCAGGAAAAGAGACAGCCAGGAGTGGCTGTCTCTTTTATCTATATTAATTATTCGAAGATAAATTTTATCCTTTCAAAACTTGACAGATAAATTGAATGAGTGTAAGATATAAGATACAAATGTCCATCATACCAAACAGGCATGGCATTTAACAATTTATGATTAGTTTGTCTGACAATTTCAATATGAGGTGATGGCAAACCGCTGTATACATAACGCAGGAGAAATAATTTAAAATGGAGGTATCACAATGAATAAAATGTCAAGGGAAGAAGCTTGGGAACTACTTACGGAATACACAAAGACGCCGGCGCTGCGTAAACACGCTTTAGCAGTTGAGGCAGTCTTGAAACATTTTGCCAGATTGAACGATGAAGATAGCGAAGTCTGGGGCGTTGCAGGCTTGCTGCATGATCTAGACTATGAAAAATTCCCAGATCAGCATTGCCAAAAGGCAGAAGAAATCATGCGCGAATCTGGAGTCGATGAAACGTACATCCGTGCAATGAAATGCCATGGGTATGGCATCTGTACAGATGTGAAGCCAGAAAGCAATCTGGAAAAAACACTGTTCGCGGTCGATGAGTTGACCGGACTCATAAATGCGCTTTGCCTAATGCGTCCTTCAAAAAGCGTGCTGGATTTGGAAGTGAAATCTGTAAAGAAGAAATTTAAAGATAAATCTTTCGCCGCCGGCGTAAATAGAGATGTGATTCGCAGCGGCTGTGAAATGTTGGGAATGGATCTGGATACCGTCATTCGTGAAACGATAGAGGGCATGAAAGAAAATGCGGAAGAAATCGGATTAAAAGGGAATCTATAATTTGGCATAAGTAATCAATAACAACGAAAACCCGCTAGCCATAAGGCTTGCGGGTTTTCGCTGTTGTTATAGTTATCTAAAGGAATGAGAGTAAAGCGCGCACCGGGCCTTTCCCGGTGTTTTACTTTATGAGGGGGGAGATAGTTGAGTGTTGATCAACTATCTGATACTTATTATAAAGGCTAATTGTGTCCAAAGTGTTTTCATTCTCTTAAAGAAAACGAAAAGTTCTTAAAAAGCTCTTAAGAAGGAGAAGAAAATGATACAAAAACCTCTGCTTGACATTCTTAGATTAAAATGTAACAATAGTTGCGTAACTGATGTAACATAATAAAACTTATATAGAGGTAAGCCAGTATGCCGCCAAAAGCAAAAATAACGAAAGAGATGATTTTAAATACGGTCCTGGAAATTACAAGAAAGACAGGATTCGAAACGGTAAACGCAAGAAGTATTGCAAGTAGATTACAATGTTCTACCCGGCCTATTTTTACCTGTTATGAAAATATGGATGAATTAAAAAACGAATTTCTTGCTTTTGCTTATGAATATTATGAGCAGTATGTCACTGACTATCGCAATTCTACGAAGGTCAGCCCCTTATTGCTCCTTCCTCTTTCTTACATTGAATTTGCCCGGGAAGAAACTCATTTATTTAAGTTATTATTTATTAATGATATGGATTTGAAGATGAAAGAGGCCAAGGACTTTTATGAAGAAGCGGATAATGAGGAAAGGGCAAGGCTTTTTTCAGAAACTGTTGGAATAGGGCTGGAACGCGCAAGAGTAATATTTTTGGATTTATTCCTTTATACCCACGGCATAGCAGTCCTAACGGCGACGAAAAAGATAACATTAGATAGGAGCAGCGCTGAAACAATGGTGGCAAATGTATTGTCGGCTTTTATAAAGCGTGAGAAACCAGATTGGAATGATGAATATCTAAGGAGTACAAAATGAGAACTAATCAACATTTGATCGACTTTTACAATCATTATGATGAGGATAGCCGCCTGGCAATGAAGCATGGCTCTGTAGAGTTCCTCACCACGATGCATTACATTGAAAAATATATAAAGCCCGGCGACCATGTGCTAGAAGTCGGCGCGGGTACCGGACGCTACTCCCACGCGCTGGCACGTCAGGGATACGAGGTTGACGCAATAGAACTGGTGGAGCACAATATAGATATTTTTCGTCAAAATACAAAACCAGACGAAACGATAACGATCACCCAAGGAAATGCTATGGATTTAGCCGGCTATCCAGACGATAAATATGAGATTACGCTGCTGTTGGGCCCGCTGTACCACCTTTACCGTATAGAGGATAAAAGACAAGCGCTGCGGGAAGCAATTCGCGTAACTAAACCAGGCGGCGTGGTTTTTGCCGCGTATGTGATCTCCGATGGATGTCTTCTTGACGAGGGATTCCATCGTGGCAACATCAATGTTGCAGAATATATTAGGAAAGGATTGCTTGACGCTGAAACATTTGCCGCCAAGTCTGAGCCAAAGGACTTGTTTGAACTTGTCCGTAAGGAGAATGTCGACGAGTTAATGTCCATATTCCCAGTGACCCGGCTGCATTATGTGGCCACAGATGGCTGCGCCTTACTGATGCGGGAAGCGTTGGACGCAATGGATGATGATACTTTTGAATGGTACCTGAGATACCATTTTACGACCTGCGAGCGGGAAGATCTAATTGGCGTTACGAGTCATGCGGTTGATGTATTCAGAAAGAATGTGAGAAATATAAATGGTTTATAATATGTAGAAACAGCGAAAACCCGCTAACCTTTCGGCTAACGGGCTTCGTTGTTGTTATAGTTATCTAAAGGAATGAGAGTAAAGTGCGCACCGGGCCTTCCCCGGTGTTTTACTTTATGAGGGGGGAGATAGTTGAGTGTTGATCAACTATCTGATACTTATTATAAAGGCTAATTGTGTCCAAAGTGTTTTCATTCTCTAAAAGAAAAAGAAAAGTTCTTAAAAACATCTTAAGAAGGAGTTAAGCAATGCTTAGGAGGGCATTTAAGAACGGACGAGAGGCCATCAGTCCAGCATGTCCGAATACAAATGAAGTGACTTTGAAAAAGCGGAGTGTTACAATGGAAGAGATCATGATGGTCTATGATTTATAACTGATAAATTGAGAGAAAGGACAAGAGATAATGGAATATAAAGTGAATGACCAGGAACTGAATGCTTCAACGTTTATTACGTTTGTGAATAGGGTATGGCCAGGGGATTATGATCTGGATAAGACGCAGGCTGCGCTGTCGAGAACATTGAATATCACAGCTTACGATGAAAAGGAACTTGTGGGCTGTCTGCGGATTCTTTCAGACGGCTATTATTTTGGAACCATTACAGAACTGCTTGTTCTTCCAAAGTATCAGAAGCAAGGAATTGGGAGCAGGCTGCTAACGCTTGCCAAAGATAACACTCCGACCATGCTGTATTTCGGCGCACAGCCAGGAGCAGAAGGATTTTATGAAAAAAACGGATGTCAGAAGAGTCTGCAATCCTATTTAATAGATAAAGAAGACTAAAATTTGAAAGGCATTTTAGGTTATGAAAGAACATAAGTATGAGGTATTGCTGGCATCCGTTATTGCTGCCCGCGCTACATCATTTATATTTAGCAAAATGATTTTGGAGTACATAGACACGTTTAATCTGCTGGCGATACGCTGCTTGCTGGCATTTGCAATTCTGGCAGTGCTGTTTTTTAAAAGATTAAGAGACATGCCGTTTAAAACCGTGATTTCCGGTGTTATTGTGGGGATTTTATTCTTCCTTGTCATGAGTGCAGAGCTAACTGCGCTGAAAGAGGCTTCGTCCTCCACGGTTTCGCTTTTGGAAAATTGCGCGATCATCTTCGTACCATTGCTAGAGGCAATTCTACTTTGGAGGCTTCCAAGCGGAAGAATCATGATCAGCGCATTGGCGGCGTTTCTTGGCGTGGCCTGCCTCACTTTGGCGCAGGGCGGACTTACTGGCGGCGTCTTTTGGGGACTGCTGTCAGCGGTACTCTATGCCATTGCTATTATTGTGACGGCAAAAGTATCCCAAGGCTCTGGCGATCCTCTGTGTATAGGAATCGTACAGGTTGGTACCATGGGCGTTCTTGCCCTTTCCGCATCCTTTCTATTTGAAACTCCCGCACTGCCAGCTGGAAGCAGGCAGTGGATCATGATAGGAATTCTTGCAGTTGTGTGTACCTGCTTTGGTTTTACATTACAGCCGATGGCTCAAAGCAGAATCTCAGCGGAGCGCGCCGGTATATTTTGCGCAATAAGTCCGGCGATAGCAACTTTGCTTGGCGTGGCCGTATTACATGAAAATATTGGGTTCCTGGGGATTGCTGGATTGATTTTGATACTGTCCAGCATAGTCATTGCATAAAGCATGTAAAAATGTCGTAAAGTATGCAATGACATTTTTATCTATAGTCGAAGAATATGGTTTTAAAAGGGGCTTTCCCATGGCAGATATCCCGCTTGGAATAGTATAGATCAATCTTTAGGGTAGCAGGAGTGCCATTAATAGAATTGTGCTTATCTTCGATATCCCGGATGATTTCATCTGATTTCCAATATTTATAGACAAGAACTTTTAATTCGGTATCTCTGGTTCCAGGAGTATTAAATGACATGCTGCTAAGTACATGGTAATCAGGGAGATTAATGTAGTAATTAACACCATTTAACAGTTGGATTACTAGAAATAAGATAATTAACTTCTTTTTCATGTTCATATATCTCGCTTTCAAATTATTTAGAGAGGATAACTGTATAGTACCTCACTGTATAGTGAATTACTATATAAAAATTTATCGAATATACTTTGTGCAGGGAGTGAGGTATATGGGACATGGTCATTTAGAGTTAAAGATTGAAGAATTGCTTAAAGAAAAAGGTGTCAGTAAAAATACCATTTGTAAGGAACTGGATATTCCAAGATCGAATTTTAACAGATATTGCAGGAATGAATTCCAGAGGATGGATGCAAATCTAATCTGTAAGTTATGTGAATATTTCGAATGTGAAGTCGGAGAATTAATAGTGTATGTGAAAGAATAGGAGTCTGCCAGAGAGAGATTTGTGCAGGCTTTTCTTTTTTTGTCATAGACATCTGATTTTTTATGGCTGCGCCATGTTCTGTATGGATTTTATATTATAACGGCCGGACTTGATATTTGCTATAGTCAAAAAGGAAAAAAGGAGAATCCGGGGAAGCCGGATACAGAGCGAAAACCCGCTAACCTTGCGGCTAACGGGTTTCGTTGTTGTTATAGTTATCTAAAGGAATGAGAGTAAAGTGCGCACCGGGCTATATCCGGTGTTTTACTTTATGAGGGGGGGGGAGATAGTGAGTGTTAATCAACTATCTGAATCTAAGTATAAAAGAAAAATATGTCCAAAGTATGTTGAATCTCTAAAAGAAAAAGAAAAATTCTTAAGAAGGACTTAAGAACTTGGGAAGAAAACCTAAACCAGCACGGCTACGGCTTCTTTCTGCCTTAAATGAGCAGTAAGGATATCTAAAAATTCGCTGGATGTAGGCTGCGAGTCAAGAGGACGAAGGGCAATTTCCTGAAGCAGGCGGCGGTTGCCTCTTTCCCAACAGACTCTAATGACGGTTCTGATATCTCTTTCTACGCTGCTGCTAGTAGTATGATAGTATTTTGCAATCTGAGGATATAATAATTTGCTCACGGACAGAAGATAGTCTTCGTCTCTCAAACATAGTTTCACCCCATAGTTCAGATACCGGTATCCACGGTAGGTTGCGCCGATGCCAAGAGCACGTATAAGACATTCGATTTCTAGTTCGCTCATGTGATTTTCCTCATCTAATGCCTTACATTGAAAAACAAATATGCTATGTGCTTCTATTATATAGGATATTTCTTCGATATGTTGCGACTCGGACACAATAAGTAAGAGTTCGACTCATTTCGACATATCCAAGTTAACAAAAACAGAAGAATCAACATATAGTATATAAAAAAGAAGGTGGGACATTATGAGCATCCATGGAATAGATGTAAGCAGATTTCAGGGCAGCATAGACTGGGAGGCCGTAAGAGCGGGCGGAATACAGTTTGCCATGATCCGGGCCGGTTATGGAGAAGGGACCGTGGACCAGGAGTTCAGGAGAAATGCCAGCCAGTGCAATCAGGCTGGGCTGCCGTTCGGAGTGTACTGGTTTTCCTATGCGTATACGCCGGAAATGGCCAGGCAGGAGGCGGAATTCTGCATTAATGCCATATCCGGATACGAGGTACAGTATCCGGTCTGCTTTGACTTTGAATATGCATCGGTAGACTATGCGGAAAATCAAGGCGTAAATGTGACAAAGGAACTGGCCACTTCTCTGGTAGATGCATTCTGTCAGAGAGTTGAGGAGTTGGGATATTTTGCCATGTATTACAGCAACCTGGATTTTCTTAACCGGATGTTCGACGCTTCCTTAAGAAGCAAGTATGCGCTCTGGTACGCGCAGTATGCTGCAGAGCCAGCTGTCAGCGGAATGGCTATTTGGCAGTATAGTGACACTGGGCGAGTAAATGGCATATCTGGGAACGTTGACCAGGATATTGCCTATTATGATCTGGCAAATGTAATATCCAGGGCTGGACTGAATCGGCTAAGAGGCGAGGTATCTACGCCGGATTCCGCGACGCCGGAACCCAATGACGTGATTACCTATATCGTTAAGCCTGGGGATACCTTAAGCGGGATAGCGCTTAGGTTTGGAACGACATATCAGGAGATTGCCGCGTACAACAACATTTCTAATCCCAATCTAATCTATGCGGGACAGCGTCTGCTGATCCCACTGGGATATAATCCGCAAAAAGTGCGCTATTACACCATTCAGCCAGGGGATACCTTAAGCGGAATTGCCCTTAAGTTTGGAACGACCGTGGCGCAGCTGCAGCGCCTGAACGGCATTCGCAATCCCAACCTGATCTATGCGGGAACTACGATCAGAGTATGAGAGGAAGAAGAGAAAATTGGCCTGGAATCCAGATACTGGAAGCCGGGCCTTTTTTTCATAATATCTTAAGAAAATTCCCAGATTGCTCTTAAAAAATCCCTGCTATTCTTGTATAGTATAAGGGAGGTGATGAAAATGTCTAAAATATTAGTATGTGATGATGATAAGGAAATCGTAGAGGCCATCGATATATATCTGTCCCAGGAAGGGTATGAAGTATTAAAGGCATATGATGGGGAAGAAGCACTGAAGGTATTGGGCAAGGAGAAGATAGACCTTCTGGTAATCGACGTCATGATGCCAAAACTGGACGGGATCAGAGCCACCCTTAAGATCCGGGAAGCCAACAATATGCCAATCATTATTCTTTCGGCAAAATCCGAAGACGCAGATAAGATCCTTGGCCTTAACGTAGGTGCGGACGATTATGTGACGAAGCCTTTCAATCCATTGGAACTGGTTGCAAGAGTCAAGTCGCAGCTTCGGCGTTATACGCAGCTTGGCAGTACTGCGAATCATAAAAATGAAGCGGTCTATGAAGTTGGAGGCCTGTCGATCAACGATGACTTAAAGGAAGTAACGGTGGATGGAGAGCCAGTGAAGCTTACGCCGATCGAATATAATATTCTGCTACTGCTGGTAAAAAATCAAGGGAAAGTATTCTCTATAGACCAGATCTATGAAAGTATATGGAATGAGGACGCCATTGGCGTAGATAATACGGTGGCGGTACATATCAGGCATATACGTGAAAAAATAGAGATCAATCCAAAAGAGCCCCGTTATCTGAAGGTAGTATGGGGAGTCGGATATAAGGTGGAGAAGCTTTAGAAGGGAGTTTATATGAAGCAACAATGGTACAAATCAAATGTTGCAAAGGGGATATTGATCGTAGCCCAGCACATATTGCTGGTCATAATCGTAACCAGTTTTATGTGGATGATGTCCTATCCGGCCCTTAGAGGAGAACTATTTGTGGGAAAGCCGGCAAAGAAATACGAGGACACCGTAAGTTTTGGCAACCAATTATTGACAATCAGCCATGACGTAGCAAACGGCATCAAGCTGCGCAAGATGTTTGAGACGGATGGCAGCTATGATCCGCAAAGGATCGTGGACATTGAGGAATATTATAAAAATAGGGAGATCAATAATAAAAACAGCAGCGGCCTGGCGTATGATCTGCAGGATTTATACAGCTGGGGGGAGGAATGGTATGACAAAGGAGAAATCAGCTATCAATCCGATGCCGAGATAGCATTTGCCTCCCAGGAGGTGCCATCCGATGATAATATCATCGTTTGCAAGCGGTCTAATGATACGTATCATTATTACTATTATAGCGAATTTAGAAATCTGATAGACAGTGGACAGTTAAGATTCGTTATCAGCAATGAAAATGAAGGGATGTCCGGGGAAGAAATTCTGGATGAACTGCATAATGGAAGCCGCTATGAAGGAGAAAATCAGGGGCAGCAGTTTAAGGGGCTGCAAGACGCAGAAGGAAAGATTGAATTTATAGACTGCTGGAGTTATGACGGAACCTGGGTGGAGGAAAGATATTCGCCAATCGGCGAGAAGAGCATCATAGATCTTGCAAATAATAATCCACAGTGGAACGGAAGGCTGAACGAAGCCTTTGAAATGCTGCATCAGACTGTAGATTCGATATTCGGCGATATAACGACCTATAAAGATCTGGATGAATCCTATCAGGAAGGCGATACAAATCTGGCTTACATGTATGTGGATGAGGATACAGAGCAGATCTATACCAACCGTAAGGAGTATGAGGACTACTCCATGGTGGAAGAGAACCTTAAGAAGATTCGCGGAATGGGGAAATATACAATTGTAAGACCCAAACTGGCGGACTTTGAGTCAAATCTTAAGGACACCGATGCGACGCAGTGGAGGGACATGATCAAGTATCCTGCGGAAGGAAAGAATTTTATTTATGCAGTTGGAGTAGACACTGCTTACCCAATCCAGGATGATTTCCATGCAGAGAATCTTATGTATGAAAAATATGGATCTAACGCTAGAAGCATAGCAATCCCGGGAGTCCTTGCCGCCATATTGTTTGTTGCCTTCATGGTGTGGCTTACGAGCATCGCGGGAAGGCGGATGCGGGATGAGGAACTGCATCTGAACTGGTTTGATCATATTAAGACGGAACTGGCAGCAGTGATCATAGCGCTGCTTTGGGGAATTCCCCTGATGCTCGTTTATGTCGGAATCCCTGTCTCGTCGCTTCGTTCATACAATGATAGCGAGACGCTGATCTATCAGGTTGGTTATGTATACAACGCTCTGCCATATGTCCTGGCTGGAGGAGTCGTGGCAGCATATACCTGCGGCATGTTCCTGATCGGATATCTTAGCCTGGTTCGCCGGATTAAGGCAAAGGAACTCTGGTCCAACAGCGTGCTGAGATGGCTTTGCGGATTTATAGGACAGTTATTCAGGAATCTTCATACAACATGGAAGGTTATATTGCTGTTTGGCTTGTTTGCGGTAATCCATTGGATTGCCTATATCAGTATGGGAAGTAGTATCTGGCTTTTCCTGGCCCTGGCGGTGGAAGCTGTGGCATTTGTGTTCCTGATCCGGCAGGCAATTGGCAGGCAGAGGATTAAGAAGGGAATTGAGAAGATATCCGGCGGAGAGGTGGATTACAAGATCCCGATATATGGCCTGGGAAATGAGCAGAGCGATATCGCGCAGCGCGTCAACTCTATCGGAGAAGGATTGGACGCGGCACTTGAGGAAAGCATGAAGAGCGAGCGCCTCAAGACGGACTTGATCACGAATGTATCCCATGATATCAAGACGCCGCTTACTTCTATCATTAATTATGTAGAACTTCTGAAGCAGGAGAATTTTGAAGATCCGAAGATTCAGAGATATCTGGAAGTGCTGGAGGCTAAGTCCCAGAGGCTTAAGACCCTGACAGAGGATGTGGTAGAGGCATCCAAAGTAAGTTCTGGCAATATCACGCTGGAATATATGAATATTAATCTCGTGGAGATGATCCAGCAGACCAGCGGCGAGTTTGAGGAGAAGTTTAAAGCCCGCAACCTTAAGGAAGTCTTGACGCTGCCGGAGCAAGAAGCAATCATCAGAGCGGATGGACGCCGAATGTGGCGCGTGCTTGAGAATATCTACAACAACGCGGCCAAGTATGCGATGGAAGGAACCCGCATTTACGCGGATCTGGAAGTCAGAGACTTATCAGCGGTATTCAATCTGAAGAATGTATCGGAACAGCAGCTGAACATTACGGCAGATGAACTGACTGAGCGGTTTATACGCGGCGATATCTCCAGAAGTACGGAAGGAAGTGGTCTGGGCCTGTCCATTGCCAAGACTCTCACACAGATGCAGGGAGGAAAATTCGACCTGTATGTGGATGGAGACCTGTTCAGAGTAACGATCACATTCCCCATCGTATTGGCAAAGGCGGATAACGATCCGGCAGAAGACGGACGGACAAATGACGGACAGACAGAAGCATAATGCTGCAAATGCGTAAATATGGACGCGGCACTTTTCAAAAGTGCTGCGTCCTACTTGCGCTTATTGGAAAAAAACATTACAATAATAATATTATGGATGAATTAAGAAAATTATTACAGGAAAATCTAAATATAGAGTTTATCTCAGCAGTTCTGAGCAATCCACGGCAAAAGGAGGAGGCATCCAAGATCAAGGTGCGTCCTTTGCTTAAGAAGGAGCAGCTGGTGTTCCAGCTGGAGATATTCCGGAACAATCAGGCGTTTCATAAGAACGCTGATCCCGGGGAAGCCTGCCAGCTTCTGCTTGGCTACATGGAAAATATGCGCCAGATGCAGATGGAGACGAAGAAATATGCTTATACGGTGCTGGTAAGCAAGAAAGGCAAGGTAACGGTGAAGAGGAAGGCTGCAAAAGGTACGCCGGCCAGTGTGGATCTAAGCCATAACCGGAAGAAGCAGTACATTCTGGAAGAGGGCGTGCCAGTACCATTTCTTCAGGATTTGGGAGTGATGACGCCGGAAGGCCGGATCGTCCATGCAAGATTCGACAAGTTCCGCCAGATCAATCGTTTCCTTGAGTTTATCGAGGATATCCTTCCTGCCCTTGATAAGGGCCGGGAACTTACGATCCTGGATTTTGGCTGCGGGAAGTCCTACCTGACATTTGCCATGTATTATTATCTACATGAGAGGAAGGGCTATGATATACGGATTATCGGCCTGGACTTAAAAAAGGATGTCATCCGTCACTGCAATGAGCTGGGCAGGAAATATGGCTATGACAAGCTGACATTTTTAGAAGGCGATATTGCAGACTATGAAGGCGTCAGGAAGGTGGATATGGTGGTCACTCTGCACGCCTGCGACACGGCTACGGACTTCGCCCTGGCAAAAGCCATTGGCTGGGATGCGAAGGTGATCCTGTCTGTTCCCTGCTGTCAGCATGAACTGAACCGGCAGATGGAGAACGAGACTTTGAAGCCTATCCTTGGATATGGGCTGATCAAGGAGCGCATGGCAGCGCTGGTGACGGATGCGCTTCGGGCCCAGTATCTGGAGCGCGAAGGATATGATACCCAGATATTGGAATTCATCGATATGGAGCATACGCCTAAGAATATCCTGATACGTGCGGTCAAGACCGGGAAAAAAGGGGAGAATCAGGATGCGATCCGCCAGTGCGAGGAGTATCTTCATGTGGAGCCGATGCTTGGAAGGCTGCTGGATCATAAAGGGGAATTATAGATGAGATTAAAGAATCGATTGATAGATGCGGGAATTCTGATAGCTGTATTCATTGTGGCAGTCATAGCCTTTAGTTATTTCACCAACAAAGGAAATAACAATATGACGGCGGATATGGGTGCGGCCACCTATCCCCAAGTATCATTTTCATATAATGGATTTAATTTAAATACGCTGACTGGATATGCGAAGAAGATGGACATACCGGCAATGAGGGATACGGCAACTCCGGTTACGGACCAGAAGGTGGATGTCGGGATCCAGGCGTATGAAAATAAGGTATCCAGCGTGAACTATATCGTCTATACGCTGGATGGAAAAGAAGAACTGAAAAAAGAGAAGGTTAAGAAGCCGGGAGAGGAGTTCTCCATAGACTTAAGCGCCGAAGGGCTTATGAAGGAAGAGCGGGTTCTTGAAATCGTGCTCCATATGCCGGATGAGAAGTCGGTATACTTCTATACAAGGCTCGTGGACGCTACCAATGCGAATATGCTGGAATGCCTGAACTACATTAGCGACTTTCATGAGAATGCGCTGGGCAAGGTAGAGGGCGCAGGGGTCGGCGCGGCGATCGAGCCGAATGAGCAGGGAGATAACACGACGCTGCAGCATGTGACGATCCACTCGGATTATGACCACGTTTCCTGGGGCGAGTTTGAGCCGTCCGTAGAGCAGGGCGAGCGGTGGAGCGTTAAGGAGATCAACAGCAACTATGTTTCCGTACAGCTGGAATACAGAGTCCGGTGCAAAGGAGAGGAAAATGATACCGATGTCTATAATGTGAAGGAGTTTTTCCGCGTCCGCCATATACCGGATGTGCCAAAAACGTATCTTCTGGATTATGACAGAACAATGGATCAGATATTTGACCCGATGAAGCATGTCCTGAATGAGAAGGGCGTACTGCTTGGAATCGTACCTCATGACATCCCTTACATGGTTAATAAGGATGGCTCTGCCGTATCCTTTGTGGTGGCAAACGAGTTATGGAATTATAATAAGGGAACGGACCAGATATCCCTGGTATTTAGTTTTTCTGATGCGGAGAATACGGATGTACGCAATCTTACCGCCCAGCATGAGGTCAAGCTGCTGGAAGTAGACGATACGGGAAATACGACGTTTGCCGTCTATGGATATATGAACCGGGGCGAGCATGAAGGCGAGGTAGGGGTTGCCATCTACTACTATGATATGGAAAAGAATTCCGTAGAAGAAAAGGTATTCATTTCCAGCAACCAGTCATCAGGAAGCGTGTCAAATGAGCTTGGGAAGCTGGCTTATTACAGCGTGGATCGGGATATGCTGTATGTCATGGTAGAGGGAACCTTGTATGAATATAATGTAAAGAAGGAAGAAGAGGGAACCCTGGTAAAAGGGCTGGAGGACAGCCAGTACGTGGTATCGGATGACGGGCATCTGGTGGCTTATCAGTCTGACGGGGCCTTGAATGAAGCCAGAAAGATTATCGTCAAGAACCTGTCAACCGGAAAAGAGCGTACGGTGGAATGCGCCGAGGATGAGTGCATAAGGCCGCTTGGATTCGTAAAGAATGACTTTGCATATGGCGTTGCCAAGACCGCTGATACCGGAAAGACGGTTTCCGGCGAGATGGCGGTGCCAATGTATAAGGTAGAGATCCAGAACAGTAAGAGCAAGGTCGTAAAGACCTACCAGATAGACGGCACTTACGTGCTGGATGCAGTTTTTGAGGATAATATGATCACTCTCAGCCGGGCTACGAAGGAAGGCGGGACATATACCAATGTAGCGCCTGACTATATTACCAACAATGAAGAGAAGGAAAAGAGCAATATATATCTGGAAACCTATACTACGGAACTAAAGGAATCTCAGGTGAGGCTGGCGTATAATAATGGAGTGACAGATAAGGAGCCGAAGGTATTGAAGCCAAAGCAGGTACTGTTTGAGAATCCCACAGTGATAACATTTGACGATGTAGATATCGGCAATAAGTATTATGTCTATGGCTATGGGAAACTGAAAGGCATCTATGACCGTGCAGGAGAGGCTATCAGGAATGCCAATGGCTGTAACGGCGTGGTGGTGGCATCGGACCAGTCCTATGTATGGGAGCGCGGCAACCGCAATCTCCAGCATATCATCAGCGACAAAGACGATATCCTTCAGTCCATCCGGGACCGGCTGGGCCAGAAAGAAGCGCCGGTAGATATTATTAAGGATATAAACGACGGCAGGAGCCTGGATCTCACCGGGTGCACGACAGAGGAACTTCTGTATGTCATCAGCCAGGGCAGGCCGGTCATAGCAATGCTGGATACGGAAAATGCAGTGATACTGATCGGATATAATGAGGCAGATGTAATCTATATAGACGTTGCCAGCGGCGAGCGCTCAAGCGTTCCATATGAGCAGATGGACCAGATGACGCAGGGAAGCGGCAACACGTATGTTGGCTAGCCATAGGCTGGAAGAAAGAATGACGTAAAAAAGCAGGAAAACAATGAAAAGTTTTCCTGCTTTTTTGTCGTAAATCCTGTATTACACCGCAGTAGGCCGAAAGACAATATTCTTATACTTGCGCAATGCGAAGTACAGTACCAGTCCCAGCACCCCGCAGGATAAGACCTCTCCGATCCCAACAGTCAGCATCATAAATGGGATAGGCAGCGCCACGCTGTAGCCGTAACGCAATACGAATGGAACGACAATCGTATTGGCGGCAATTGGCGGAAGCGGAGCCAGAAACGGGCTCTTGCCGCGCAGCTGATAGGTAAAGATTGCTCCGATCAGGGTTGCAAGACTTCCGAATAGGATATCCGGAAGAATCGCGCCTCCCAGGATGTTGCCCACCAGGCATCCTACAAACAGCCCGGGTATCGCAGCCGGGGTGAATAGAGGCAGGATAGTAAGGGCCTCGGAAATCCGGACTTGAACCTCTCCAAAAGAAAATGGCGCGAATACATAAGTAAGCACCACATAGATGGCAGCAATCATAGCCGCCTGGGTCAGAAAAGTAACGTTCTTGTTCTTCATAATATTGTCTCCTTTAGTTTTGTTTTACGTGTGGAAGGTCTCGAACACACGATTCATTTTACGGCGGGAATCGCCGGAAAGCCCTTAAGACCTTGGTTTTATGGGCTTTGTCACGGTTGATAGTATAGCATGCGGGAAAAGAAAAATCAATGGATCAACCTAAATTCTCTGAATGAGAACAAATTATGGAAGAATGGTGCTGTACTGGCAGCCCTTCCACTTACTCGCCGCGTATCATTTTGATATATTTACTAGGTGTCATTCCTGTGGATTTTTTAAATATCTGGCTGAAGTATTGTGGATTATTTTCACATCCAACCATATCCGCAACGCATTGGATGGAGTCAATATTTCCAGACGCCAATATTTCCTTTGCTTTCTTTATCCGCGTATCTGTCAAGTATTTTGAAAACTTACATCCCGTTTCTTTCAGGAATTTTTTGCTCAGGTAATCTACATTCATATACAGGTAATTCTCTGCTATCCATTTTAAAGACAATTCTGCGTCCTCTATATGCTTTTCTACATACTCCATGATTTTCTGGCTGATATCCCCCGTATGCTTTGACGAATGGTATTCTTCATAGGAAGCAGCCAGGTGTTCCTTAAGAAGCGCGAAGATGGTGCTGCAGTCATTTTCCTGCTCCAGCTTTACCAGGAATTCCGCGGCTGTCACCATGTCATACGTATGGTTATTAGAGACTGAAAATATGATAACAGAAGCAGCCAGCTGCTTTAAGAAATCAGCATCCGATATGGACTGCAAGGTGCAAAGCAGCGACTGAAAAGCCGGGCTTGATGAATCATCCTGTTCCGAAAATGCAGAAGAAGTAAGCTTTTGCACTTCTTTGATAATGTTCTGGTAATTATATATTGAAAAAGTAGTGGTGTCTTCTGCAAAATAAATGATCTCGTATTTTCTTAAATGCTGTATTAATACTTTTAGCAGTTCTTGGAGATTGGAGTATGATTCATGCCTGTATTCAATAGAAACCGGCTGGCTTAAGCTAAGTGTATCTAAAAAATGATAAATACTGCTCAAATCAAGCTGCATGGCTGGAAAAAAGAAAACCAATGTATTGTAGACGTAAATCACGCTGAATCTAATACCGGGAAAGTGCTTATTGCGAAACTGGCGCAGCTGTATTAGTACCTCTTTATAATTGTCCGGAATTACATAATAAACATAAAACATCTCATAACGAGTATCTTCGAAATCAAGATACTGCTTATAATTACAGGCAATCTGGGAGATACCGGTGTCTGCTTCCTGTGCTTCAAGACTCAGGCTGTCATTAATAATTCCGACCATCAAGTTCTGATTGATATTGCGGCTTATGAGAGTCTGGGGAGTCTCGCCTCTGGTGGCGAGATAATTTGTATAATCCTTTATTACATCCTGCAGGCTCTCAATAATCTGTTCTTCATTGCAAGGCTTAAGCAGATAATGTTTCACTCCATACTGCATGGCTTTTTTTTGCATATTCAAATTCCCCATAACCCGACAATATTATAAAATGAGTGTCTTTATTGATCCCGTGGATCTTCTGAATCAGTTCCAGCCCGGAGAGTCCCGGCATCTTGATATCAGTAAGAACGATGTCCGGGTATTCATCGAGGATCATATTATAGGCTTCAATTCCATCCCTGGCTGTACCAATCAGCTGGATTCCAAGAGAATTCCAGTCAATCAGTCCGGCCATAGTTTCACGGATAATCTTTTCGTCATCAACAATCAGTAGTTTTAACATGTTCTCCTCCTGGTATAATAATTCTGGCTACTGCATGCTCGTCGTCTTTATTAAATAGAAGAAGTCCGTACTCTGAACCGTACGTGAGCTGGATGCGCTTGTGGATATTGAGCAGGCCGATCCCGAATCCATGGGGGGGGTTACCAGGCCCTGATCAAGCTTTCTTAACAAATCTTGTTCAAACTGGGAATCATTATTGACCACATCTATATATACGTTATCCCCGGAACGGGTACCTTCAATCTGGATATGGCACACTTCCGTGCTTTCTTCCATCGCATAGTTGATTGCATTTTCCACAAGGGGCTGTATGGTCAGGTGGGGCAGACTGATATCCATGATAGAGTCATCTATTTGGATTGTATATTCAAGGCGGTCTTCAAAACGGATCTGCTGTATGGTTAGGTAGCTTTTAACAATTTCGAGTTCACGGCGGACTGTAAAGGTCTTATCTTTTGTATTTAAGGTTTCCCGCATAAGTGTGCCCAGCGACTCTACCATGGATGATATATCTTTTTCACCGATAGCTTTTGCGCGCCAGTTGACAGCCTCCAGTGTATTGTAAAGAAAATGAGGGTTGATCTGGTTTTCTAATGCCTTTAAACGGGCATCTTTCGAAAGAATTTCATTTACATAGTTTTCCTGAATCAGATTCCGTATCTTTAAGGCCATATGGTCAAACTGGTTGTGCAGTACTCCGACCTCATCTGTACGCCCGCTATAATCGTATCCAGTATCCGGAGGCGTGGATTCATCTCTTCCGAAGGCCTTCATTTTTTGGATAAGCCGGCTGAAATCGCTGGTTACAGAACGGATGAGCATCCTGGACAGCAAGAGGGAAATGAGAACAGAAACAAGGATTACCACCAGTGCCATGAGTTTTGTAAAGTTTAATGTAGATGATATATGTCCGTATGGGACAAGGCAGATATAATTCCAGGACGTGTTCCCAATGGAGCCTTTTACTGCAAAATACTTACCAGCATTTACAGAAATCACGCCATAATCGGTCTTCAGTTTCTTTCCAATTGTGTTGATCTCGTTAGAATCCAGGCTTTCTGAGTGGTAAAACTCTGTATCTTCGTCAAATAATATATACTGTGTTTCATCTGAATGCAGGACAGAATTGGTAGAAGAACGTACCAGACGGTCCATGTCTACGCCTACGACAACCGTGCCTAATGTCTGGAAATTCATCTGGTCAACCCTGCGGCATTCCCGCCCAAGAAAGAGCCCGTAGGAATTGCAGTAATCTGTAACCCAGTATGGATATCCGGAGTTGTTATTAGCAGCTTTAACCACATTTTGGTGGACCGTATCCGGCACTTGAGAACTTCTGGCCTCATAGCTTTGAGTTGCACCCTGTGCATGATATAGGTTAATGTAACTAATATTGTTATCTTTATACGTCTGATAATAATCTGCAATCAATGTGTTTAGTGAATTCTCAGCATTTTTTATACGGATATCAGGATCTTCTTCTGCCAGAGTGATCAGGTTTTTTCTTATGTTAGAGTTGGAGACGACCGCGCTTGTCATAGATTCGATGTTTGACAGCTTTTTGATATATCCTGGGAACTATATGTGAGTGAACCCGCAAGAGCCTGGTACAGCAGTTTATTACTGGAATTTAAGACCAGCAGTATACCGCTGACCGAAGCGGATATCATTAAGAACACAACAATTAAAATGATACATACGATCTTTGTGCTCAACTGGGAATTTGTGATTTTACTGATAAAAGACTTTTTACTTCTTAGCATAAATATACCTGTTTCCTTATGTGAATAATGTTAGTATTGAGGTTTTTCTTATTATAATGCATATTTCAATAGGGAAAAAGGGATTTAGAAAATAGGACGGAATTTTGAAAAAGGATGTCGGAAAAGTTTATATTAATTTTATAATACTGTCTTTATAATGTGCTTATACAAAAGAAACTCATAAATCACACAAGGTTAAGGAGGAAAGAAAATGAAAAAGATAGTTTCTGTATTGTTATGCGTAATGATGATTGCAGTACTAGCGGCAGGATGCGGCAGCAGTGATGCAGGATCAGGAGGCAAGTCTGACAGTTCGAAGACAAAAGACGCTGGGGATGATAAGACAGCAAATCCAGAAGAGTATCAGGTAGTTATGATTGTAAAGCAGAGTGATTCCTGGTTCGATGATATGACTACTGGAGTAGAGCAGCTCAAGAAGGATACCGGCTTAAATGTATCGGTACAAGTACCGGAGACAGGGGATGCGGCAAGCCAGATCTCTATTATGGAAGATCTGATAGCACAGGGCGTGGACGCTATCTGTATTGTACCAAATGATCCGGACGCGCTTGTTCCTACGATCGAAAAAGCAAAAGAGTCTGGTATTGTTGTTGTAACGCATGAGGCGCCTGGTATTGCAGAAAATGTTGACCTGGATGTAGAAGCTTTTGTCAATGAAGAATTTGGTAAGTTATTCGGAGAGAAGCTTGCAAAGTCTATGGACGGAAAAGGCCAGTATGCTGGTTTTGTCGGCGGCCTTACGATGGAGACTCATATGGCCTGGTATAAAGCAGCAATCGAATATATCAAAGAAAACTATCCAGATATGGAATGTGTGACAGAAGAACCTTATGAGGATGGTAACAGCGTTGACGGCGCACATGATAAGACATTAGAAATCCTGAAAGCATATCCAGATATCAAAGGGCTCTTTGACTGTTCTGCACATGGCGGCGGAATCTGTGAGGCACTGCAGGAAAAGAATAAGACAGATGACGTATCAGTCGTATCACTGGCACTGCCTTCTATGTCGGCCACATACCTGGAAGATGGATCTATGAAAGCAGGACTTGCATGGAGACCGGCGGACGCAGGCTATGCAACATGCTATGCTGCATATCTGCTGGCATCTGGGCAGAAGGTAGAAACAGGTACTGACCTTAAGATTACTGGTTACGAAGATATCCAGGTAAAAGACGGTGTGGCATATGGCAATGCACCTCTGGAATTTTCAGCTGATAATATAAACGATTATAAATTCTGATAAGAAAAGGGTGCCGCAAAATAACAAGAGAATAGTTATTGGGCGGCACCTGAATTTATTCATGGAGGTGAGATCATGGGAACAGTTTTGGAGGCAAAACACATAAATAAATCTTTTATTGGCGTTCAGGCGTTAAAAGATATCAGCATCAAAATCAACAGTGGGGAAATTCACTGCCTTGCAGGGGAAAACGGGTGCGGAAAGTCAACCCTGGTCAAGAATATATCCGGCGTCTATACACCGGATTCAGGGGAAATCATACTTGGCGGAAATACATATCATAATCTGACCCCCATGCAGGCTATGAAGGAAGGTATACAGGTAATATACCAGGACTTGTCACTGTTCCAGCACCTGACTGTGGCAGAGAACATTGTAATCAGCAGACTTAAGTTTGATAGAAATAAGATGATAAGCTGGAAAAAGGTATATGCCATAGCACAGGAGCAGTTAGACAAAATAGGAGTAAAGATGGATCTTGGCCAGACTGTGGGGGAGATTTCAATGGCGAACCGACAGCTGACGGCAATCTGCCGGGCGTTAGCGCAGGATGCGAAAATCCTGTTCATGGATGAGCCGACCACAGCCCTTACAAAGACAGAAGTAGAACGTCTGCTGAATATTATGGTGGACTTAAAGAAAAAGGGGCTTGCAATTATATTTATCAGCCATAAGCTTGATGAAGTTTTCTCTGTGGCAGATACGATAACCATATTCCGCAATGGAGAGAAAATCGGTGATTTTAAAAGCGAGGATTTAGATAAAAAGAGCCTGTCATATTATATGACGGGACGGGAAGTGGAGTATCCAAGATACCACCGCACGAGTAAGGAAGATACACCGATACTTGAGATTGAGAACCTGACCAGAAAAAACCAGTACGAAAATATATCACTGTCCATACGTCCAGGCGACATTGTGGGAGTGACCGGGCTGCTTGGATCAGGAAGGACGGAACTTGCATTGTCTTTATTCGGATTAAATCCTACGACCAGCGGCCGGATTAAGGTGGATGGCAAAGAGGTAAAACTTAGTTCGCCAATGAAAGCAAAGAAATGCGGGATTGCATTGCTGCCTGAGGACAGATTTAACCAGGGGCTGTTTATGAAACGAGAGATTAAAGAAAATATATCCTCTTCCATATTAGATGAGATTTCTAATAAAGGAGTACTGAATAAACAGTCTGAGGAACGCACAGCAGAGACATACGTCAAGCAGTTAAAGGTAAGGACGCCTTCTATTGATACGGTAATAGGGACGCTGTCAGGGGGAAACCAGCAGAAAGTGGTCATTGGCAAATGGACGGCCACATGTCCAAGGGTTTTTATTATGGATACGCCGACAGTAGGTATTGATATTGGGTCAAAGGCTGAGATCTATGAACAGATACATAAATTTGCTGAGGAAGGAATGGCTATTATCTTTATTTCAGACGAAGTACAGGAGATTCTGGCAAACTGTAACCGGGTTATGGTGATGGCTGAAGGGAAATGTGTAAAAATGCTGGAAGAAGACGACTTAAAAGAGGAGGCACTCGTATGAGGACGAAAAAATAGACCGGTTTCAGGGAATACTGCTGTTGATTATTCTTCTCTATAGTATATTTGTCTCAGTGAAGAATCCGGCCTTTATACATATAGAGACAATATTTGATATTATCCGTGTGGCGTCCACTACGCTGATGGTTGCGATGGGACTGCTTGTTGTCATGATCTCTGGCGGAATTGACGTATCGTTCATGGCTATCGCGCTGTTTGGAAGTTACACGACGATTCATATTATGATATCAATGGGAATTGACAATCTGATCTTTGCATTTGGCATTTCTGCTTTGATTGGAGGATTACTTGGCATTATTAACGCGCTGTTAATCAACTGGCTGAAACTGCCGCCGTTCATTATAACCTTGGGAACGCAGAATCTTTTCCATGGCATTATGACTACTTTTATTGGCGACAAATCATTTGGCGCAGGCGTGCTGCCAAAGAGCATTCATTCCTTCGGCCAGGCAGCCGTGATTAAGATCGGGGGCGTGGGCTTGACATCATCTATCATTCCTGTATTACTTGCTGGCGCCCTAACCTGGTTCATTCTTTACCGTACCATGACCGGGAGAGGAATCTTCGCAGTCGGAAATGATGAGGAAGCAGCCAGAAGGGCTGGCTTTAATCCATTCAAAATCCGCTTGATTGTATATGTGTACTCTGGAATCCTGGCTGGAATTATGGGGATGATGTACGTAGCGCAGACAAATGCGCTCTATCCAAATAAACTGGTGGGGGATGAGCTGATGGTTGTGGCAGCTGTTGTAATAGGCGGTACGAAGATAACAGGCGGACAGGGAAAGATTTTAGGTGCGTTTCTTGGTGTCATTATTATCTATCTACTGAACACCACGTTGATTATGATCGGCCTGTCATCCTCCTGGAACAATCTTTTTGTAGGGACAATTCTTGTAATCTCAGTGGCAGTGACTTCCTACCAGGAGAGGGTTAAGAACCGCAACAATCTAATTTTTACGGAATAGGGGGATGAAAGATGACTAAGATAAAAAAATGGGCTGGCAGAGATATGAATCTCACTATATTGATGGGAGTTACGCTTGTTATACTGATCTGGAGCGGGATGGCGTTTGGGCAGTCCATGTATTCTATGCGGAATATACAGTCCATGACATTCCAGATACCCGAGTTTGGCTTTCTGGCGCTGGCAATGATGCTGTCAAATATGATCGGCGGAATTGACCTTTCCATTATTGCTAATGCAAATACTGTGGCTATTCTGACAGCGTATGTGCTGAATGGCCAATGGTCCTTTGGGACAGAGGGAGCGGCAAGAGTTGTGCTGGCACTTATTTTCGCCGTTTTGTGCAGCTTGTTGTTTGGTCTGTTTAATGGACTGTTAATATCAAAAACATCTGCGCCGTCATTGATTGCAACGTTGGGAACGATGACTCTGTTCCAGGGAATTGGAATGGCAGTGACAGGGGGAGCCAGCGTGGGAGGAATTGAAGAAAAATTCGCGCAGATTGGAAAGAGCACGATTTTGAATCTTCCGGTTATCTTCTGGCTGTTTATCCTTGCATCTGTAATACTTGGCCTTGTAATGTCGTACAGTGGTTTTGGCAGAAAACTGTATTTGTACGGAGATAATCCGGTTGCAGCCAGATTCTCGGCAATCCATAATGAAGGTATCTGCATCGGCACATTTCTGTTGACGGGCCTGCTTGCAGGGATTGCGGGACTGATTATTCTAAGCCGTGTAAATTCTGCCAAGGTGGGGTATGGAGATTCTTATCTGCTTCAGACGCTGATTGTCTGCGTAATAGGCGGGATCGACCCGAACGGAGGAAGAGGCAAAGTATGGGGCGTATTGATTGCAGTTATAATGATGCAGATTCTGTCCAGCGCATTTACAATAATGTCCCTGTCTCCATATACGAAAAAATTGATATGGGGCATTATGCTTGTTCTCGTTCTTGGATTAAACTTTATTATTAAAAAGTATTCTGGCGTGAGAATGCTGAAAGCCAGCTTGAATACGAATAAAGAGAAATAAGCAGGAGGTCAAAGAATGAATTGCAGAAAATATGAAGAATTATATCGTACCGTACTTAACGAACACAGAGAAGTCTTTGAAAAGCAGGATCTGGATGAGGTTACTTTATTTATGGAACAAATCAGGAAGGCAGAGCGGATCTTTGTTATGGGCGTAGGCAGAGAAGGGATCGCAGGCCGGTCATTTGCCATGCGGCTGATGCACCTTGGAAAAGAAGTACACTGGATCTGGGACGACACGACACCTGGCATGCATGAGGGGGATTTATTTATTGCTATAAACGGGTCGGGTAAAATCGGCCACATTCATTATGTGGTCAAACAGGCAAAAGAGACCGGGGCAGCAATCACTGTGGTGACAGGAGGGCCAAAAGAAAAGACGGCCCGCCTGGCAGACTGTGTGTTATTTGTTCCGGCAAGTGTATTTAACGGGACAGACTCTAGAGCGGTACCGTCCGTACAGCCGATGGGAAATTTGTTTGAGCAACACCTGTTTTTGCTGTTTGATATTATTATTATGCTGCTGGAAGAAGAGATGAAGGTGACGCACGAACAGATGGAGGCCAGGCACAGAAATATAGAATAAAGAAAATAAAATCCATGTTGATTTCATATGCGTATCCTGTACCAGCAGGGGCAAGGAGTGCTTTTATATAGCGAGTTCTCCCAAATTAATGGTTAAATCTTCAATTCGGTTTTTGTCCGTATCCACGATCCAGTACTCAAGGACACCTCATTTTACGGCAGGAATCGCAAGCAAGCCCATAAGACTTTAGTTTTATGGGCTTCTTCACGGTTGGCAGTATAGCATAGCGGGCGAAGAAAATTAAGGAATGTACACAAAATATCTACGCTACGCCTGGGAACATGTAGAGAGATGTCTTGTGCCTTTCAAAACGGAGAGTGATATGATATAATAACTGCAAAGTGTCAAAAAACGCTAGTGATATTATATAGGGGACAGGAGGGCAGGTATGAATATATTAGTAGTAGACGACGAGAAGGAAATTGCAGATGTGATAGAACTCTATCTCCAGAATGACCAGTATAGCGTATATAAGTTCTATACCGGCCAGGAGGCGCTAGACTGTATTGGCAGCATGAAGATCGATCTGGCGATCCTTGATATCATGCTTCCGGATATTGACGGGTTCCAGATCCTGAAGCAGATCCGGGAGAAATACACGTTCCCGGTAATCATGCTGACGGCTAAGACAGAATATATGGACAAGATCACGGGGCTTACGCTGGGAGCGGACGACTACATCCCCAAGCCCTTCAATCCGCTGGAACTGGTGGCCAGGGTAAAGGCTCAGCTGCGCAGGTATACCCAGTACAACGAAGGGTCCAAAGAAGAAGGAGAGATTATAGACTTCGGGGGCCTGGTACTGAACAGGACCTCCCATGAATGCGTCTATAATGAAATGCCGCTTACGCTTACGCCGATCGAGTTCGATATTCTCTGGCTTCTCTGCGAGAACCGGGGGAAGGTGATCAGTTCGGAGGAACTTTTTGAAAAAGTATGGCATGAAAAATATTACAAGAACAGCAACAATACGGTGATGGTGCACATCCGGCACCTTCGGGAGAAGATGAATGCGCCCACCGGCAAATCTGATTTTATCAAGACGGTATGGGGAGTAGGTTATAAGGTTGAAGAATAACTATCGCAAGCTTAAGTTCAGCATCCTGCTGCAGACGGTTTTTGTAACCGCTGTCACGGTGCTGGTGGGCGGTTTTCTGCTGAACTATGTAATCGACGGCATATATAATGACAGTTTTGCCAGGATATTCGTAGATTTCCTGACTTCTCTTGATGTGGAGGAGAAGACGGCCATAGATTTATACTGGAAGCTGATCGGAGACAACAAGACCTTTTTCATGGTCGTTGGCTTCCTGCTTCTTTTTGCCCTGTTTTTCTATGTGGCCTTGTCTAAGATGACGAAGTATCTGGATCAGATCGGGGACGGGATCGAAAATATCGTGTCGGATTCCACGGAGCCGATTCATCTGATCACGGAGTTAAAGCCGATCGAGATCAGGCTGAATGAGATTAAGGCGACCCTGAAGCGTCAGGAACTGGAGGCGGAAGAGGGGGAGAAAAAGAAGAATGACCTGGTGATCTTCCTGGCCCATGACCTTAAGACCCCGCTGACCTCTATTGTGGCATACTTAAGCATGCTGGACAGCCATCCGGACATGTCGCAGGAGGAACGGGAGAAATACACCCACATTGCATTTGAGAAATCGCTGCGTCTGGGAGAACTGATCAATGAGTTCTTCGACATTACCCGCTATAATCTCCAGAATATTGAACTGGAGTCCGTGGAGATCAACCTGTCATTGATGCTGGAGCAGCTGGCGGACGAACTCTATGGCGTGCTGCAGGAAAAGCAGCTTGCCTGCCAGGTAGATGTGGAAGAGAATCTGGTGGTCTACGGGGATCCGGATAAGCTGGCCCGGGTCTTTGACAATATTCTGAGGAACGCGATCGCATACTGCTATGACAATACCAGGATTCAGATCGAGGCGCAGATGAAGGGGCAGGACGTGGAGATTATCTTTACGAACCAGGGAGATAAGATTCCCGGGGCAATGCTTCAGACTATATTCGAGAAGTTCTACCGCGTAGATGGCTCCCGTTCCAGCGGGACCGGAGGTGCAGGGCTAGGACTGGCCATTGCCAAGCAGATTGTGGAATTGCATGGAGGGCTGATCCGTGCAAAAAGCGATGACAGCAAGACGCAGTTTATTGTGACATTGCCGACAAGGACAGAAAAGGAAGAAGGGACAGCAGAGGATGAAGTTCATACACATCGCAGACGTACATTTAGGAGCAAGCCCGGACGCAGGAAGCGCGTACAGCGAAAAGAGGGCGAAGGAGATCTGGAATAGCCTGAAGAGAGTGGTAGATGCCTGTAATAAAGAGCGGACGGACCTTCTTCTCATAGCCGGCGACCTATTTCACCGGCAGCCCCTGCTTCGGGAACTGAAGGAAGTCAATTCTCTTTTAGCGACCCTTAAGCATACCCAGGTGGTGCTGGTGGCCGGAAACCATGATTATCTGAAGAAAGATTCTTATTACCGCACGTTCCGGTGGGCGAGGAATGTGCAGATGATCCTGTCAGAGGATATCTCCTGCGTGGAATTTCCTCAGCTATCCCTGGCTGTATACGGATGCAGCTACCATTCCCGCGAGATTAAGGAGGCAAAGTATGATAATGCATTTGCCGGGAAGAAGCAGAGGTATGAGATTCTGATCGCCCATGGAGGGGACGAGAAGCATATTCCGATACAAAGAAATAAAATAAAGGCCCTTGGCTATGATTATGTTGCCTTGGGACATATCCATAAGCCGCAGGTGTTCCAGGAAGAAGGCGCCGCTTACGCGGGAGCCCTGGAACCCATTGATAAGAATGACGTCGGGCCTCATGGCTATGTCCGGGGCGAGATGGATGATAAAGGCTGCAGGGTATGGCTTGTGCCGGATGCCGAACGAGAATATGTCCACATGGATGTAGAGATAGACAAGGCCATGACGGGCCACTCGGCACGGGAACGCATAAAGGCGCAGATCAAAGAGAGGGGAGTACAGAATCTATATAAGATTACGCTGAAGGGGTTCCGTGACCCGGATATTCTATTTGATCTGGGGGACATGGATCCATATGGAAATGTGGTAGAAGTGTCGGATGAGACAAAGCCCGCATATGAGTTTGGGAGGCTTCTGGAACAGAACAAGGATAACCTGCTGGGAAAATTTATTGAATCGATGCAAGACTATGGAAAGGACAGCATAGAATATCAGGCTCTGTGCGAAGGTGTCCAGGCGCTGATGGAAACGAGAAGAGGCTAGATATGAAAATTCGGGAGTTAATAATTAAGAATTTCGGCAAATTTTCGAATCAGGATATTTTGCTGGATGATGGGATCAATATATTATATGGGGAGAATGAGTCAGGGAAATCCACGCTGCATGCTTTTATCAGAGGGATGCTGTTTGGCATGGAAAGAGGACGGGGAAGGGCTTCCCTTAATGATACATACAGCACTTATGAACCATGGGAGAACCCCAATTACTATTCAGGAGTGCTGAGATTCGAAAGTGGAGGAAAGATGTTCCGGATTGACCGGAATTTTGATAAATATTCGAAGAAGGCAGAACTCTACTGCGAGGATGACGGAGAACAGCTTTCTATAGAAGACGGGGATCTTCAGATGCTGCTGGGAGAGCTTAGCGCTGCCAGTTATGACAACACGATATCCGTGGGCCAGATGAAGGTGGAGACAGGCCAGTCTCTTGCGGCGGAATTTAAAAATTATGCCACCAATTATTACGCTACAGGCAATACGGAGATTGACCTGGAAGGGACCCTTCAGAATCTTAAGGAAAAGAAGAAGGCGCTGGATAAGGAAGCAAAAGATGCCTTGGTCAGGAAGCAGCAGAAAAGAGAACTCATTGAGCAGGAGGCATCCTATGTCTGGCGGGATATTCACCGGCTGGAAGAAGAGCAGGATAGCATCACGGAAGAACTGCTGCACAGGGAAGAGAAGGAGAAGCAGGAGGAGGCTTCCGGCAAAGGAGTCATAGACGAGCTGCGCCCATCCAAGTGGCGGATTCATCCGGTAGAGATCGGACTTTTTATCATTTTCATTATCTTGGCGGTGATCCTGATCGCCAAGCCGTGGAACTATTTGGTTGCGATCGTCATTTTCCTGGCCTGTGGGCTGTATGTGTGGAACCGCATGAAAGAGGGGAAAAAGAAGGAAAAGACTCCGCCGGAGATCATACTGGAGGAGATTACGCCGGAAGAAGAGAAGATTCCCATTGAAAGGCTTGTATGGGAAAAGAACCGCGTGGAAGAAGAACTGCAGGAGAAGCAGATACAATATGGAAACTTGAAAGACCAGCTGATGGACCTTGATGAAGTCAGCGAGGATTCTCAGTGGATTGACCGCAGGCGTGCTGCCATCCAGATGGCAATAGACCGGTTAAATGAACTTTCCGGGGAACTGCAGGTGCAGTTAAAAGAGGAATTAAACAGGAAAATCTCTGAGATCATATGCCAGATTACAGGCGGGAAATATACCAGGCTCCTGGTAGAGGAAGACCTGCACATGAGCCTGGTATCGGAAGGGAAGCGGATTCCCATGGAACAGGTAAGCCGAGGAACAATAGAGCAGATTTACTTTTCCTTGCGGATGACTGCCAGCAAAGTCTTGCAGGAGGAGGAAAATCCGGTCATACTGGATGATACCTTTGCCTATTATGATGACGAGCGGCTGAAGCGCACGCTTGCGTGGCTTGCAAAGAACAAAAAGCAGGTCCTTATATTCACTTGCCAGAAGCGGGAGATCCAGCTGTTGGAAGAACTGGGGCTGGATTATCATAAGGTGTGCCTGTGAAAGTCCTATGAAGATAAATACACAGAAAGAAACCTCCAAAGTAGATTGGATAGATCGCCGTCTCTACTTTGGAGGTTTCTTTTGCGTAACTAGATCTCTTCGCCTCTTTTATATTTTTCCAGTACATTCTGGATACGCTCGTTGGGATTCAGAATGCTGCTGATGGAACCGTCATGGTTCAGTGTATCAATCATCAGCGCGATGTATTTGCTCATCTCGCAGCTGATATAGTATGGACGCTCCAGAAGTTCCGGCGTCTGATAGATCAGGTTGGTGGTCAGAATGGCATCGATCAGGCCATCTTCGTAGGCTTTGTCGAACTTCTCGAGGCCATTGGTGAACAAGCCGAAGGTGGCCGCGGCAAAAATCCGCCTTGCCTTGCGCTGCTTCAGCTGTCGCGCTACATCCAGGATACTGTCGCCGGAAGAGATCATGTCATCCAGGATAATGACATCCTTTCCTTCCACAGAAGAGCCCAGGAATTCATGGGCAACAATCGGATTGCGTCCATTGACTATCTTCGTATAATCGCGCCTCTTGTAGAACATGCCCATATCCAGATTCAGCATGTTGGCCAGATAGATCGCGCGCTCGGTGGCTCCCTCGTCCGGGCTGATCGCCATCATGTGGTCGCAGTCGATCTGCAGATCCTTGAAGTTGCGCAGAAGTCCTTTGATAAACTGGTATGTGGGGCGAACCGTCTCAAAGCCATTCAGAGGAATGGCATTCTGCACCCTTGGATCATGGGCGTCAAAAGTAATGATATTGTCTACGCCCATCCGCACCAGTTCCTGAAGCGCCAGGGCGCAGTCCAGGGATTCCCGGCTGCTTCTCTTGTGCTGGCGGCTTTCATACAAGAACGGCATGATCACGTTAAGACGGCGGGCCTTTCCGCCGATAGCGGCGATGACACGCTTCAGATTCTGATAATGATCGTCCGGGGACATGTGATTCTCATGTCCTGTCAGCGAGTAGGTCAGGCTGTAATTGCAGACGTCTACCATCAGATAGATATCCATTCCCCTGACAGAGTCATTGATAATGCCTTTGGCTTCGCCGGAGCCAAAACGGGGGACCTTTGCGTCTATTAGAAATGTATCCCGTTCATAACCGTGGAAAACGATGTCATCCTTGTGGGCATGTCCATCCTCTTTCCTCCATTTGACAAGGTAATTATTTACCTTGCCTCCCATTTCTTTACATCCGTCAAGGGCAATGATTCCAAGCGCTCCTACAGGAATGTTGTCAAGATTACGATCGTTACGGCGTAACATCTTTTGTACCTCCCAGGTTTAATAATTTTTTTTGGATACGGATATCATCTCCGGTAAGGCGCAGAATCGTATAGTTACTGCTGATCCGGGAGAAAGTCCGCTCCGAATAGATAGATTTTATGTCTTCCAATGCAAGATTGGTAGATATAATGGTTGATTTCTGCCTTAAGATACGCTCATTGAGGCAGATAAACAACTGCGATACCGTAAAAGAATTCGGCAGTTCCGTACCCAGGTCATCTATGATCAGAAGGTCGCAGTCATAGATGTGCTCGCAGGCGTCGGAGTCCTTCGCATCTTTTCTGCCAAATGCGCTCTCGGCAAATATATCAAAGAGCTGTGTCGCAGTAAAATATATAACAGAAAATGATGCATCAATCAACTCCTTGGCAATACAATGAGAGAGGAAAGTCTTTCCTACCCCCGTGTCTCCATATAATAGTATGTTATGAAACTCTGTGGAAAATGTATCTATGAATTCATGACAGGCTTTCAGCGCGGTCTGTATGGCTTCCAGCGAGGATCTTCCGGTCAGAGGATCAATATGGTTGCTGGAATAAAACCCCAGAGAACAGGTAGAAAAGTTCTCTTTGCCTAATATTTCCTGTAGATTTGACTGCGTGTACAAAAGATCCACAATGGCCTTCTTAAAACAGTGGCACTTTTTCGTGCCGATATATCCCGTATCCTTACAGTCCGGGCAGGTATAATGAAGTTCCAGGTAATCCTTTGGCAGTCCATGGGATTCAAGCAGCTGGTATTTGCGTTGGGACAGGCTGCGGACATCTTCCTTCAGAGAAGAAAGTGCCCCCTGATTGCCGTCCAGAAGGCTGCGGGCCTTCTCTACGCTTAAGGAGGAGATGGAATGATCCAATTCTTCCAGAGCCGGAATCAGGGAGTACGCTTTTTCATAGCGTCTCCTTAACTGGTACTCATTATCCAGTTGTCTTTGTTCGTATGTACGCATCAACTGATCGTACTGGGAATTGGAAAGTGCCATATTATGGTAGATCTCCTTATTTTATCGTGCTTACTGCTGAACCAGCTTGCGCTCCAGGTCGTCCATATCATAGGAGCGGCCGTCAAAATTGTTGAATTTATTATTCTTTGTATTGATGGCAGGCTTGGCAGCCTGTTTTTTCTTGCGTTCCTTTTCTCTCAGGTAATCTGCATCCAGGGCTTCAATATCCTTCAGATAATGGACATTCTTGCCAAGCCAGTTTTTGAGGATGGTATCCGTATACTCAAAATTTGGCTGATGGATGGTGTTCATAGTACGGTTGCATGCTTCTAATATAATATCCAGCGTGAAGCCATACTCCTCATTCCATTTGCGGATATACGCAATCTCGGAAGTAGCGGGAGCCCGTCCCTTGATTCCATAAGCGTTTAATACAGAATAGCAGTTCTTATTATATAAGATCGTGCTGGACTTGGCCGCCTCCACGGTGGTGATCTTCTGGTCATTCCAGGAGAGGGCTACCTTTTGGATGTAATGCATGCTTTTATGCCCGTTCTCGACACAGTATTCGATGAGATACTCGATCAACTCCGCCGACATGTGCAGCGTATCGAAAAAATATGTAATGGTGTCAATATCCATGGAAGACAGCGTCTTTCCAAGGTATTGCTCTGCTACAAAAAGCAGTTCCTTGAATTCCTTGCGTTCCTTCCTGCTGCGGTACTGCTGAATGTTAGGCGCGGACGCGGAGTCATCCTGTACATCCGGCAGAGGCGCGGAGTCAGCCGCTATCGCGTCGGAGGCGGCATTCTTCATATAAGAGGCAGGGGCGGATTCGGAGGCGGGGAGTTCTTCGCATTCCTCGCAGTAGTCCAGCAGTCCCTGCTTTTTCCAATAATTCAGCGCGCGGACCACATCCTTTTCCGTGCATTCCAGCTTATCTGCAATCTCAGAAACGGACAGCATCCCGGAAGGCTCATTCATGTGGCGCAGCAGAAGAAGATACACCTTTACATATTCTCCATTTGCTTTGACCATATGATGGTCAATAAATTCGTTCTCAAGCACAGTGGTATTGCCCTGCGCATAGTTGGTAAGTGTTAATCTCTTCATAATTCTTACGCCAGTCCTCCTTGTCAGTTCGTTTCTCGTGTATGAGTTATTATAGCACCAGAAGGACAGGCGCAAAAGAAATTTCTAAGCCAAAATCCATGTTTTTTGTGGATAAAAATCTGTGGAAAATGTGGATAACTACCGCTTTAAAAGTTCTTCGCCAATGTTTACAACATCTCCGGCGCCCATAGTTATCAACAAGTCCCCTTTTTGACACTTTTCTACACAAAAATCCTGGATGTCTTCAAAGGAAGAAAAGTAATAGGCATCGCATCCCTTTTCCTTCAGCGCATCTGCGATATCCTTGGAAGAGATTCCCAGGTTATCGGTCTCCCTCGCTGCATAAATGTCTGAAAGCACCACGTGGTCGGCATGCGCCAGGGCCTCCACGAATTCATGGAACAAAGCCTTGGTCCTGGTGTAGGTGTGGGGCTGGAAAACGCACCAGAGTTCCCGGTGGGGATAATACTTGGCAGCAGTCAGAGTAGCATTGATTTCCGTTGGATGATGGGCATAGTCGTCGATGATGGTAACGCCATCCATCTCGCCCTTGTATTCAAATCTCCGGTCAGTTCCAGTAAATTCCTTAAGCCCCTTTTTCATCGTATCAAGGGATACTCCAAGAAGGTCTGAGACAGCGATGGCAGCCAATGCGTTGGATACATTGTGGTCGCCATTGACGGACAGAGATATCCGATCAACGAAGACGCCAGATTTTACCAGGTCAAAAGAAGCCTCCCCTAGTTTATTATGGGAGATGTTTGTTGCGCTGTAATCCATGGAACTGTCATCTCCGTATTTTATAATACGGCAGTCAAGTCCTTCGGTAATACGGTCCAGTTTGTCGATATTTCCATTAATGATCAAAGTTCCGTCCTTTGGCAGAAGTTTCGCAAATCTGTGGAAAGAACAGCGGATATCATCCAGATCCTTGAAGAAATCCAGATGATCCTCGTCAATATTGAGAATAACGCTTATCTTTGGAAAGAAATGAAGGAAACTGTTGGTGTATTCGCAGGCTTCCGTAACGAACAGCTCCGATTTCCCCACCTTTATATTCCCTCCGATCGCCTTAAGGATCCCTCCTACGGAAATCGTAGGGTCCATCTCGCCGGCCAGCAGGATATGCGAGAGCATGGATGTGGTGGTAGTCTTGCCGTGAGTGCCTGAGATGGCGATGGGAACATCGTAATTGGTCATCAGCTGTCCCAGAAGTTCCGCCCGGCTAAGCATAGGCAGCCCCTTTTTAATCGCCTGGGCGTATTCCTCGTTGTCCTCATGGATGGCAGCGGTATACACGACCACATCAATCCCGTCAATAATATTGGACGCTTTCTGGCCATAGAAGATGGTAGCGCCCTGCTGCTTCAGGTGGCTGGTCAGGGCTGATTCCTTGTTGTCAGAGCCGGATATGGCAAAACCCTCTTTCAGCAGAATCTCAGCCAGGCCGCTCATGCTTATGCCGCCGATTCCGATAAAGTGCACGTGTACAGGTTGCTCAAAATTGATTTTATACATAAAATACCTTCCTCTTCCATATGTTCTGTTTCCGTTAAAAAATGTAGTCATAAATATATATATCTTTCCATATTATTATATACATATATGGAAAAAAAACCAAGCCGTAACTTTTTGTGATATTTTAATAAAAAGTTCACAAAAAGTTCATTTAATTTGTAAAATTTGTTCACTCAAAATCAAAACTATGGTATAATGTGAACTATAAAAATTACTGAGAAGGGGTGATGACATGATTAAGAAAGAGATGATTGCAATGTTGCTGGCAGGAGGCCAGGGAAGCCGATTGGGAGTCCTAACAGCCAAGGTAGCCAAGCCAGCCGTTGCTTTTGGAGGTAAATATAGAATTATTGACTTCCCACTCAGCAACTGCATTAACTCAGGAATTGATACTGTGGGAGTGCTAACTCAATATCAGCCATTACGATTAAACACGCATATAGGAATTGGTATTCCTTGGGATCTGGATCGTAATATCGGAGGCGTAACAATTCTGCCGCCTTATGAGAAGAGTAACAGCAGCGAATGGTATACTGGTACCGCCAATGCCATATACCAGAACTTGGATTATATGGAGACATTTAATCCGGATTATGTATTGATTCTTTCCGGAGACCATATCTATAAGATGGATTATGAAGTCATGCTCGACTATCATAAAGAGAACAATGCAGATGTAACAATTGCAGCAATGCCGGTGCCGATCGAAGAAGCCAGCAGATTCGGCATCGTAATTACGGATGAAGACGGAAGGATTACCGAATTCCAGGAGAAGCCTCCGCAGCCAAAGAGCAATCTGGCGTCTATGGGCATCTATATTTTCAGCTGGCCAGCATTGAAGGAAGCGCTTGTGGCATTGAAGGACGAGCCGGGGTGCGACTTTGGAAAGCATATTATTCCATACTGCCATGAGAAGAATGAGAGATTATTTGCTTATGAGTACAATGGATATTGGAAAGACGTAGGGACGCTTGGCTCATATTGGGAAGCCAATATGGAACTGATCGATATTATTCCGGAATTCAACCTGTATGAAGAGTTCTGGAAGATCTATACCAACAGCGATATTATCCCTCCGCAGTATATTTCAGGACAATCTGTGATTGAAAGAAGCATTATCGGCGATGGATCGGAAGTGTATGGGGAAGTACATAACTGCGTAATTGGTTCCGGTGTCACGATTGGGGAAGGCACGGTAGTCAAGGACTCCATTATTATGAAAGACGTAAGCATTGGCAAGGGCTGCGTGATTGACAAGTCGATCATTGCGGAAAACTGCGAGATTGGGGACAATGTAACATTTGGAATTGGCAGCGATGTGCCGAACAAGCTTAAGCCGGCAGTCTATTCCTTCGGTCTTGTAACGGTTGGCGAGAACTCCGTCATACCGGGCCAGGTGCAGATCGGCAAGAACACTGCCATCAGTGGCGTAACATCCAAAGAAGACTATCCAAATGGAATACTGGAAAGCGGAGAGACATTGATAAAGGCGGGTGAGCGAGCATGAGAGCAGTAGGTATTATTTTAGCAGGCGGAAACAGCAATAAGATGCGTGAATTGACACATAAGAGAGCGGTGGCGGCAATGCCGATAGCCGGAAGCTACAGGGCGATTGATTTTGCGCTGAGCAACATGTCTAATTCACATATACAGAAGGTAGCAGTGCTGACCCAATACAATGCCCGTTCATTGAATGAACATCTGAATTCCTCCAAATGGTGGGATTTTGGAAGAAAGCAAGGCGGCTTGTATGTGTTCACTCCTACGATCACGGCAGATAATGGGTACTGGTACAGAGGAACGGCAGATGCGATCTACCAGAATCTGGATTTCCTTAAGAGATGCCATGAGCCATATGTGATCATCACATCCGGCGATGCGGTATATAAGATGGATTATAACAAGGTGCTTGAGTACCACATTGCCAAGAAGGCCGATATTACGGTGGTTTGCAAGGAACTGGAGCCTGGCGAGGATGCCAGCCGCTTTGGAACGCTTAAGATGAACGAATCTATGCGGATTGAAGAGTTTGAAGAGAAGCCGATGGTAGCCAAATCAAACACGATTTCAACGGGAATCTATGTAATCAGAAGAAGACAGCTGATTGATCTGATTGAATCCTGCGCAGAGGAAGACAGGCACGATTTTGTAACCGATATCCTGATCAGATATAAGAATCTGAAAAAGATATACGGTTATAAGATAAAAGATTACTGGAGCAACATATCAACGGTGGACGCTTATTATCGGACAAACATGGATTTCTTGAAGCCGGAAGTAAGGAATTACTTCTTCAAGCAGCATCCGGATGTCTACTCTAAGGTGAGTGACCTGCCGCCGGCAAAATACAATCCCGGCGCAGTGGTTAAGAACAGCCTGGTAGCGAGTGGAAGCATTATCAATGGTACGGTAGAGAATTCTATCCTCTTTAAGAAGACGTTTGTCGGTAACAACTGTGTTATTAAGAATTCAATCATTCTGAACGACGTCTATCTCGGGGACAATACATACATCGAGAATTGTATTGTAGAAAGTCGTGACACGATTAGAGCCAATACACGTCATGTTGGGGAAAATGGTGTGAAAGTAGTTGTGGAAAAGAACGAGAGGTATGCACTATAGTGCAGCGGCTTGTAAAGAAAGGGGCTAGAGGAAAATGCAAATCACGGATGTACGCGTGCGTAAAGTGGCAAAAGAGGGAAAGTTAAAGGCGGTAGTATCAATTACTATGGATGAGGAATTCGTAGTACATGACATCAAGGTCATTGAGGGTGAAAAAGGACTCTTTATTGCTATGCCGAGTAAAAAAGCATTAGACGGGGAATATCGAGATATTGCGCATCCAATTAATTCAGAGACCAGAGAGCGTATACAGAGTATTATTCTTGAGAAATACGAAGAAGCGTTGAATGAAGAGGAAGAATAAGAAATATTAAGATGGACAGGGTATGCAAAAGAATGCATACCCTGTTTTTGATTTACGGCAGCCAAAAAAGTGTCTAGCCTAACAAATGAAACGTCATGTTTTTGTGGGTTTTGGGATGTAAGAATTCCAGCCGATAGGCGCACAGGCAGATGTTCTGCCAGCCTCCGGCTTCCTGTGCCTTCTGGTTATACTTGGTATCGCCTGCGATGGGGCAGCCCATATGCGCCAGCTGCACGCGGATCTGATGATGGCGGCCGGTATCCAGCCTGATATCCAGTTCTGTCCGTGGCGCATCATCGTTTGGCGCTTGGTCAAAAAGGAAAGGTCCCTGTTCTACAACGGCATAATGAAGACGGGCAAGTTTGGCTCCTGCCGTGCCGGAAGCGCAGACGCGGGAAGTGTTTGCACGCCCATCCTTTATGAGATAGTCCTCCAGCGTGCCTTCTTTCTGAGAGGGATGGCCGTCTGTCAAAGCACGGTAATATTTTGCGAAGCCATGGCTCTGCAGCTGGCGGTTCAGTTCCTTTGCCGCAAAAGGCGTCTTGGCGAATACCAGGATCCCTTTTACAGGCTGATCCAGGCGGTGGATGACCGCCAGGTATGGCTCGCCTTTTTCAGGGGCAGACTGATAGATATGATTCTTAACAAGACTTTCCATATCGGGCGTGCCTGCCCGCCTGCTCTGGGTTGGAACTCCGTGAGGCTTTATGCACACCAGTATGTGGGCGTCCTCATATAAGATTTCTATGTGCTTGGTATTCATATGAATTCTCCTTGACTTTGCGACTTTTCACTCTTATCATTTAAACATAGTGGATTAAAATATGCAAATGAAAATAGGGGAAGGCAGAAAAATGGATTATTTACTATTAATTCTGGGATTTATATTATTGATCAAAGGAGCGGATTATTTTGTGGACGGCAGTTCCAGCGTGGCAAAGCTCTTGAAGGTGCCAACGATAATTATAGGACTTACGGTAGTGGCATTTGGGACAAGCATGCCGGAACTGTCGGTCAGCGTGACGGCGGCTATCAAGGGAAATAATGATCTGGCTGTCAGCAACGTGCTGGGATCGAATATATTCAACCTGCTGGTGGTGCTTGGGTGCTGCGCGCTGGTGAATCCTGTCCGGGCCAAGTGGTCTTTGCTGAAAAAGGAATTCCCATTTTCTATTTTTATAGCGGTGATACTGCTGCTTCTGAATTCCGATTTCTCGATTACAAAGGTCCTGAGCGGGGAAGGGAAATATGTTCTTGGCAGATGGGGCGGGCTGCTCTTTCTTGTACTGTTTGCCTTGTTCCTGTATGCGACGGTTAAGACGGCGCTGCGTTCCAGGAACGAGGTGATGGAGGAAGAGGAAGATTATAAACTGCTTAGTCCGGCAAAAAGCGCGGGATATATTCTGGTGGGCCTGGCTGGCATTATCTGGGGAGGCGATCTGGTTGTGGACAGCGCAAGCAGCATTGCAGTATCCTTTGGGCTTAGCCAGACGTTCATCGGACTGACGATCGTGGCCCTTGGAACATCCCTGCCGGAACTGGTGACATCCGTAGTTGCGGCCAGAAAAGGCGAGAATGACCTTGCGGTGGGCAATGTGGTAGGCTCCAATATTTTCAATATTCTTCTGATACTGGGAGTATCGGCTACGATAACGCCGATCGTGCTGGATATTACAGCGGTCTATGACACGATGATTCTGATCGTGGCAAGCATTATCGTATATGTGGCGGCCATCAGCAAGCATGAAATACACAGAAAAGAAGGCGTGATGTTTCTGGTCGCATATCTGGCATTCTTTATCTATGTGCTGCTTCGATAGGACAGGCTTTTGGCGGATTTCGTAATATTTTGGGTTGACAAATGAGTGACAATAGATTAAAATTACGTTTAATTCAATATTATTTGGCGATGAAGAGGATTAGTACATGTAAGCGAGCCTCAGAGAGGAGATCATCTGGTGCAAGATTTCCGCTTAGAACTGCATGGAACCCGCCTTGGAGCCACTGTATGAAAGTGCAGCGTCCTGCCGGCGTTAATGGTTAATGAGAGAACTGCGAAAGGGTCGCAGTTAACTAGGGTGGTACCGCCGAGCTTTTCGGTCCCTTTTTAGGGAGCGAAACAGCCCGGCGTTTTTTGTCTGCTGCAATCAAGCTCCCGCCAGTAATTAAAGTGGGGCAAGGGCCCTGCGAGAGAAGAAAAGGAGAAGAGAAACATGGCAAAGGAAAAGAAATTAGTTGAAAGCATCACGCCACGTGATGAGGATTTCGCGCAATGGTACACAGATGTGGTACGCGAGGCCGAACTCTGCGATTATTCAAGCGTAAAGGGATGCCTGAACTACCTGCCTAATGGCTACGCAATCTGGGAACTGATCCAGGCGGATCTTGACAAGCGTTTTAAAGAGACCGGGGTAGAGAATGTATACCTCCCAACTTTGATTCCAGAGAGCCTTTTGGAAAAAGAAGCGGATCATATCGAAGGATTCGCTCCGGAAGTAGCATGGGTTACACATGGCGGTATGGAAAGACTACAGGAAAGATTATGCATCCGTCCTACATCAGAGACGCTGTTCTGTGATTTGTGGGCAAAGACGGTTCAGTCATATAGAGATCTTCCAAAGGTATGGAATCAGTGGAATACCGTACTGCGCTGGGAGAAGACAACAAGACCTTTCCTTCGTTCAAGAGAATTCTTATGGCAGGAAGGCCACACAATCCATGCAACATATGAAGAGGCAGAGGAACGCACGATCCAGATGCTTCATGTATACGAAGACTGCTACAAGGAGACGCTTGCGATACCATTCGTATCCGGAAGAAAGGCAGAGCATGAGAAGTTTGCCGGAGCACAGGATACGTACACCATTGAAGCGCTGATGCATGACGGAAAAGCCCTGCAGTCCGCAACCAGCCATTTCTTCGGAAGCGGATTCCCGGATGCGTTCGGAATCAAGTATGTGGATAAGAACAACCAGCTTCAGAGCGTATATGAGACATCCTGGGGATGGTCTACAAGAAGTATCGGCGCCCTTATCATGGTTCATGGCGATGACAGCGGACTGGTGCTTCCGCCTCATGTGGCTCCTGTAGAATGCCGGATCATCCCGATCGCACAGCACAAAGAAGGCGTGCTGGACAGATCTTTTGCACTGCTGGATGAACTTAAGAAGGCTGGATACAGAGTGAAGATCGATGACTCTGATAAGAGTACAGGATGGAAATTCTCTGAGCAGGAGATGCTGGGAATTCCTACTCGTATCGAGATCGGACCGAAGGATATTGAGAAGAACCAGGTGGTCGTTGTCCGCCGTGATAACCGTGAAAAGATCGTCGTATCCTTGGATGAGATTGCAGTGAAGCTGCGCGACATCTTAGAGCAGGAGCAGCAGGATATGTATGACAGGGCGAATGAGTTCCTTCAGGGCCACATCGATACTGCTACAACCATGGATGAAATGGTTGAGAAGTTCAAGGCTAACCGTGGATTTGTCAAGGCTTGCTGGTGTGGAGATCCAGAATGCGAAGGCGAAGTGAAGTACGCCACAGGCGGAGCGGCAACCAGATGTCTGATCGAAGATGAGGAAATGATTTCCGATAAATGTATCTGGTGTGGAAAGCCGGCCAAGCATATGGCATACTGGGGCAAATCCTACTAGGAAATAGAGTGCTTAGAATATCAGGAACTGCTGTACCAAGAGTGAAAAAACCTTGGTATGGCAGTTCTTTTTTTCTTGGAACAGTCTTGGAATATCATAGATTTGTTAATTCAGGAAGAAATGTGATATGATAGGATAAGCTAGTTTATTTGGAGGATATCGCTGTGGGAGATAGAACTATACAATTGCCTGAAAAAGTAGGCAGAATTATCGGGACGCTTCAGGAACATGGGTATGAGGCGTATGCAGTAGGCGGATGCATCCGGGATTCTATCCTGGGAAGGGAGCCGGAGGATTGGGATATCACGACATCAGCCATGCCGGAAGAAACAAAGGCTTTGTTCGATAAGACGTTTGATACCGGCATCCAGCATGGAACGATTACGGTACTTCTGGAAAAAGAAGGATTCGAAGTGACGACGTACCGGATCGATGGGAAATACGAAGACAGCAGGCATCCGAAGGAAGTTACCTTTACGCGCAATCTCCGGGAAGATCTGCTTCGGAGGGATTTTACCATCAATGCGATGGCATATAATGAAACGGATGGCCTGGTTGATATATTTGGAGGGCTTGAAGATCTGGAAGCAGGGATGATACGCTGCGTTGGCAACGCGAAGGAACGATTCAAAGAAGACGCGCTTAGAATCCTGCGGGGAGTGCGCTTTGCGGCCCAGCTGGGATTCAATATAGAGGAGGACACCCGGCAGGGGATGAAAGAACTGGCCTGGACGCTTCAGAATATCAGTGCGGAAAGAATACAGGTAGAATTAGTAAAAATGATTACATCAAAGCGTCCGGAAATGGTGCGTGAGGCATATGAATTAGGAATGACGCGGATAGTTCTTCCGGAATTTGACCAGTTGATGACGACTGGCCAGGAGACGCCGCACCATAGGTATAATGTGGGCGAGCATACGCTGCATGCCATGAAGAATATCCGCGCGGATAAGATCCTAAGGCTTGCCATGCTGCTGCATGATATGGGGAAGCCGGCGTTAAAGACGGTGGATGAAGCAGGAGTCGCCCATTTTAAGAAGCATGCCCTGGAGAGCGAGAGAATTGCCGGAAATGTGCTAAGAAGGCTGAAATTCGACAATGATACGATACGCAAAGTGACAAGGCTGGTCCGCTACCATGACCTTCGCATGCCTGCCACGGCAAAAAGCGTTCGCAGGGCCATGAACCAGATCGGGGAAGAACTATTCCCATATTACATGGAAGTACGCCGCGCGGACGTGCTGGCCCAGAGCATGTATCAGAGGGAGGAAAAGATCGAGAATCTGGATCAGATAGAAGAATTATACCGCCAGATCGTGGAAGATGGCGACTGCGTATCTTTAAAGGATCTGGCAGTGACCGGCCGGGATCTGATCGCCTCGGGCATGAAGCCTGGCAAGGAAATTGGCGAGAAACTGGAGGAATTGCTGAAACTGGTCATAGAGGATCCCAAATTAAATACAAAGGAAGAACTGCTGAAACGGCTGAATTAAAGAAAATCCCCTGCCCTTAATCATATTTTCTCTTTTCCTGACATACGTTAGAGAGAATATGTAATATAGAGTGCAGGGGATTAGTATGCAGGAATATGAACTAGGTGTTTTAGAGCAGTATAATATAGAAGTCATCAGCACCCGTAAAACCAGGGGTGCTATTTTATGCGACACGGATCAGGGGCTGCTTTTGCTGAAAGAAGTGAGGGTGTCTGAGAAACGTATCCCTGCGCTGTACGAATTGTATGAATATCTTTATAGCCAGGGATATGGAAGAATAGACAGGATCATACTGACCAGGGAAGGAGAATGCCTTTCTGCGCTGGAAGACGGCAGCAGATATATGCTGAAGTCCTGGTTTAAGGGCCGGGAGTGCGATGTAAAGAAACCGGCAGAACTGCTTGCGGCATCCGGCAACCTGGCGAAGCTTCATATATTGATGCGCCATGAACTGGAGAGCAATGTGACGGCGGGAGCCCATCTGAAAGATGAGTATCTGCGCCATAACAGGGAATTAAAAAAGGTGCGTAAGTTTATGAGAGGCATTGCGCCCAAAGGAGAATTTGAATTCGCGTTTCTGAAGCATTTTGACCAGATCTACCAGTGGGCGGACGCGGCGATAGCGGAATTGGAGAATTCGGACTATGAGAGCCTCTACCAGGACAGCGTCAAGAACTGCTGTATGACCCACGGCGAGTATAACTACCATAATATACTGATGGTGCAGGGGGATTATAATTACAAGAAAGAGCCTTACCGCATTGCCACCACTAACTTTGAGAAGTTTAAGAGGGATGTGCAGGTGGAGGATCTGTATTATTTCCTGCGCAAGGTCATGGAAAAACACGGATGGAAGGAACGGCTTGGGGACAATATGATCAATGCATATTCCGCGATCAGGCCGATTACGGATGCGGAGCTGGAATATCTTAAGATACGCCTGATCTATCCGGAGAAGTTCTGGAAGATTGCCAATTCGTATTATCATTCGAATAAGGCGTGGATATCCATAAAAAGTATAGAGAAACTCAATACTTCCATTAAGCAGACAGAAGAAAAGAAGCGGTTTTTAGAGGACATATTTTCTTTTCATTTATAACTTCCTGTTGTATAATAAAAGCATTAAGGACAGGAGGTACGACTATGGAATATCGTGAAAAATATGAGGGATGGCTAAGCAATCCATACTTTGATGAAAACACAAAGGATGAACTAAGAAGCATAGCGGAAGATGATAATGAGATCAAGGAGCGCTTCTATAAAGATCTCGAATTTGGAACTGCCGGACTAAGAGGAATCATCGGCGCAGGAACGAACCGCATGAACATCTATACGGTCAGGAAGGCAACCCAGGGGCTTGCCAACTATATTATGAAGAATGGCGGTCAGGCGAAAGGCGTGGCGATCGCATACGATTCCCGGCGCATGTCTCCGGAGTTTGCAGATGAAGCTGCACTGTGCCTTGCCGCTAACGGAATCAAGGCGTACGTGTTTGAATCCCTGCGCCCGACGCCGGAACTTTCTTATGCTGTTCGCTCCCTTGGATGCATAGCCGGAATTAACATTACAGCCAGCCATAATCCGCCGGAGTATAATGGATACAAGGTATACTGGGAGGATGGCGCACAGATCACCCCGCCTCATGACAAAGGAATCATGGCTGAGGTTGAGGCAGTTACGGATTATAATACGGTTAAGACTATGGGGCTTGAGGAAGCAAAGAAGGCCGGACTCTATGAAGTGATCGGGCAGGAAGTGGACGATGGCTACATTGCAGAACTTAAGAAGCAGGTGATCCATCAGGACTCTATTGATGCGGTAGGCAAGGAACTGAAGATCGTCTACAGTCCTCTTCACGGTACCGGAAATATACCGGCAAGGCGCATTCTGAAGGAACTGGGGTTTGAAAATGTATATGTAGTAAAAGAACAGGAATTGCCGGACGGAGAATTCCCGACCGTTTCCTATCCGAATCCGGAGGCCAAGGAAGCCTTTGAACTTGGACTTGCGCTTGCCAAAGAAGTGGATGCCGATCTGGTGCTGGCTACAGACCCGGATGCGGACCGCCTTGGAGTGTACGTAAAAGATGCCAAGTCAGGAGAGTACAAGGTGCTTACCGGCAATATGTCCGGCTGCCTGCTTGCAGACTATGAGATCGGCCAGCGCAAGGAAGTCAGCGGGCTTCCGGATGACGGCTATCTCATTAAGACGATTGTAACCTCCAATCTGGCGGACGCCATAGCCAAAGGCTACAATATTGGGCTTATCGAGGTTCTGACCGGCTTTAAGTATATCGGACAGCAGATCCTTGGATTCGAGACTACGGGGAAAGGGACATATCTCTTTGGGTTTGAAGAAAGTTATGGCTGCCTGATCGGAACCCACGCAAGGGACAAGGATGCGATCGTAGCGACAATGGCCCTGTGCGAGGCTGCGGCTTATTATAAGACGAAGGGCAAGACTTTGTGGGACGCTATGGTGGACATGTATGACAAGTATGGCTATTACAAGGATGATATCCAGTCTATCACGCTAAAAGGAATCGAGGGTCTTCAGAAGATCCAGGAAATCTTAGAGACTCTGCGTAAGAACCCGCCGATGGAAGTAGGCGGATACAAGGTGCTGAAGGTAAGGGATTACCAGGCTGATACGATCAAAGACGTGGCTACAGGCGATGTGACGCAGACCGGGCTTCCAACATCCAACGTCTTGTATTATGATCTGACGGATGACGCCTGGCTGTGCGTAAGGCCATCCGGTACGGAGCCTAAGGTAAAATTCTACTATGGAATCAAGGGAAGTTCTCTTGAAGATGCGGATGAAAAATCAAGCAAGCTTGGAGAAGAAGTTTTATCCATGATCAACACCATGATGTAAGCCAGGGAAAAAGTGGGAAAACCCTGAAAATACGGGAAAAACTGAGAAATCACCTTGACAAATACAGGGAAAACAGGTATAACAGTAACTAAAGGCATGCCATATGAGCGTATGGGGAGCCGAATAATTTGTAGAATTGAAAATAAGGGATTCTATACGTAAACAAGAGGAGGAAATTATCCATGAACAAAACAGAATTAGTAGCAGCAATCGCTGACCAGGCAGAATTATCTAAAAAAGATTCTGAAAAAGCATTAAAGGCTTTTATTGATGTTGTAACAGATGAACTGAAAAAAGATCATAAGGTACAGTTAGTCGGCTTTGGCACTTTCGAAGTAAGCAAGAGAGCAGCAAGAGAAGGAAGAAATCCTCAGACAGGAAAAACCATGAAGATTGAAGCATGCAAGGCTCCAAAATTCAAAGCTGGAAAAGCATTGAAAGACGCTGTTAACGCATAATTCGGCGAACGGATAAGTTTTATAAAAGTATAGGAATAGAGAGCGCCTTACGCTCTCTATTTTTATGTCTGGAAGGAGGATGTTATGAGACTGGACAAGTTTTTAAAGGTTTCCCGCCTGATCAAGAGGAGGACCGTGGCAAACGAGGCCTGCGATGCAGGAAGAGTGACGGTCAATGGAAGCGTGGCAAAGGCCTCCGTGAAGGTAAAGCCAGGAGATATCATTGAGATTCAATTTGGAACGAAGACGGTGAAGGTGGAAGTGCTGGATATACAAGAGACTACAAAAAAGGAAGAAGCCAAAGATCTATTCAAATATTTGTAATAAATGGAAACAACCCTTCATAAGATAATTAAGAAAGGTTGTGATGCGCATGGAAGAAAGAACCGTACAAAAAAACCATAAACTGGTGATCAATAACCGGAAAACCAGCCTTGTTACAGGCGTTATAGATGTGCTGTCCTTTGACCTGAATGAGATTCTGCTGGAGACGGAGCAGGGAATGATGATGGTGAAGGGGACAGATCTGCATGTCAACCGCCTGAGTCTGGAAAAAGGGGAAGTGGACCTGTCAGGAAATATAGACAGCGTGGCATATTCGGATGTCCAGGCGCATGGCAAGCAGCAGGAGAATATATTCTCGAAATTATTCAGGTGATTGCATGCCAGGACTGAAAGAAGAATTAATGGTGTTTGTGATGGCGGTGATATCCGGCGCCATCGTGCGGCTGGCCTACCGCTGTATCGCCTGCTTCCGGAATATCATAAGGCATAATCTCGCAGCCATAGGGATAGAAGACCTTATTTTCTGGATCGGCTCTGCCATCTATATCTTTGTGCAGATTTACCATACAAGTGATGGTAGTATAAGGTGGCATTTTGTACTAGGTGTTGTGCTGGGGGCAGTTTTGATGACGGTTTTTTTAAGACAGTTGGAAAAAGTGTACAAAAAAATCTACACGCGTAAGAAGAAGGATTTTCCCCAAAAGTCTTGATTAAAAGAAGGAAAAAAGTTAATATATTATTATTAATTGGGTGAGTATAGCCAGCAGGGGTGCCGGCGTAAGGGTGAGTAATTATATGAATGGAATTAAACAAAAGAGCCGTAGAAGGCGGCAGAAAAAACGCATACAGCGACATAAGAGAAGCGTGCTGGCGGTCAGCGCCGTAATTCTTCTGCTGGTAGTGGTAGTATCCGCGAGCAGCATGACGCTCCGCGCAAGAGATAAGTCCTATCAGGCACAGGAGATGGAGCTGAAGGAGCAGATAAAGGAAGAGACGGCACGCAAAGCAGAGATCAAGGATCTTGAGAAGTACGTGGGAACAGATGAATATGTAGAAGATGTTGCCAAAGACAAACTAGGTCTGGTACATGAGAATGAGATTATATTTAAGGCAAAATAAACAGATGATAAGCTTTAGGAAGTAGGATTCCTAAAGCTTTTTTCTTTGTCTGGGAGAAATTTGTCTAATAACCATTGAAAGGGGAGCAAAGAATGGCGGAGGTAAAAGAGAAAGAGACTTTTGTGAATCCTTATGTCATACAGATGGACAAGTTTGCGGATTCGCTGATGCATCTGTCAAAGACATTTCTGACACTGGAGGATTATAAGGGGACCTTTACCAAAGATGAGATTGAGGAGATGTTCCTGAAGATTACGGACAAGGTCTGCGAGAACTGTGAAAAGAAGGAGTGGTGCATGGGAGAGAACCGGGTCCATACCTATCAGATGCTGTATGAGATTCTATGCGCCGTGGAAGAATATGGAGCGGAACTGAATATTGAATTAAAGCGGAAACTGCAGAAGAAATGCATCATGGCGCCCAGATTCTTAAGGGAGACGCTGGAAGTATTCGAGAATGCGAAGCAGATCTTGATGTGGAACAACAAGATCGTCCAGAACCGGGAAGGATATGCCGTGCAGCTGAATAGTTTTGCGAAGATGATCCAGTATACCACTAGGGAACTGGATGCGGGCATATTCGAAGATGAGCATCTGGAAAAACGGCTGAAGAATCAGCTGAAGAAATGCGGGGTAAGAATGCTGTCCGCAGTATTCTATATGACGCCCCAGGGAAAGTATGAGATTCATCTGACGGTGAAGGCTATGAAGGGACACCTTATAGCCACCAAGGAGTTTGCGGCGCTGGTCGGGAACTGCGTGGGAAGAATCATGATGCCGGAACAAGGAGAACGGCCCATCATTGGGGAAGAGTACTGTACGGTCGCGTGCGTGGAGGGCGCCAGATACCATACCTTGCAGGGCGTGGCGAAGATTGGGAAAGGATGCGAGAAGATCTCCGGGGATACGTTTCTGATGACGGACCTTCCGGGCGGAAAGAAAGGCATCGCCTTATCGGATGGAATGGGATCGGGCGAAGAGGCTTTCCGGGAAAGCACGATGGTGGTAGAGATGCTGGAGGAACTGCTGGAAGCAGGGTTCCCTGTAAAGACGGCCGTCCAGATGATGAATACGGCTCTGGTGATCGGCAGAGAAGAAGTGCGTTTTTCCACGATAGACGTCAGCCTGTTTGATTTGTATAGCGGTACCTGCGAATTTGTAAAGGCCGGTGCATCAACCACATTTATCAAAAGGAAGGACGCGGTTGAGAAGATCTGTTCTACGACGCTGCCAATCGGGGTCCTTCAGGATATTGAGATTGATACGGTGACAAAGAGCCTTGGGTCCGGGGACTATGTGATCATGGTGACGGATGGCATCATGGACGCGCTGCCTGTGGGAGAGCAGGATGCGCTGATGAGCACATTTATACTGGATTCTAATATCGTCAATCCAAAAGAGATGGCGCATCATATCCTGGGACAAGTTCTGGAATGGACCGGGGAAGTACCCCTGGATGATATGACGATATTGGTAGTAGGAATGTGGAAACTGTAAGGAGAACTTGCTTTTTACCGGGAAATTCTATATATTTAAGTGGAACAGACGAATTACTAACATAAGAAGGATTATGATATGTATCATAAGGTAAAGGCGTATATAGAGAAGTACCATATGCTGGATGAAAAGGATAAGGTGATTGTAGGCGTATCAGGAGGGGCAGACTCCATATGCCTTCTTTTCATGCTCATCGAATTGAAAAAGGAAATGGGCCTGTCTGTGGAGGCGGTTCATGTACATCACGGGCTGAGGGAAGAGACCGCGGATGCGGATGCGGCCTATGTAAAAAAAGTATGCAAAGAGTTAGGAATCGAGCTTCGCTTATTTTATGAAGATGTAAAATCCTTTGCTTTGCATAATAAGATGAGCGAAGAAGAGGCTGGCAGATATGTAAGAAGGCGGATTTTCAAGGAGGTCCTGAAGGAAGCGGGAGGGACCAAGATCGCGCTTGCCCATCACCAGAATGATAATGCGGAGACCTTGCTGTGGAATCTGTGCCGGGGATGCAGCCTGAAAGGAATGGGGGGGATTGCGCCTGTAGACGGCGTATTTATTCGCCCTCTTTTGTGTCTAAAGCGGGAAGAGATTGAATCATATCTGGTGAATCGGGGAATATCTTATTGTACGGATGAAACCAATCTCGAGGATGGCCATACCCGGAACCGGATCCGCAACCACGTGATACCTTATCTGGAAGAGCAGGTAAATGAGAGGGCGGTTTCCCATATGTCGGAGACTATGGAACAGATGAGACAGCTGTGGAAATATGTAGAGTCAGAAACTACGCGTTACGCTGCCAGATGCATAAAGGTGTCAAAGGACCAAACGAGGAGGGTACTTCTTAAGCAGGAATTCATCCTTGTGCCAGAGGCGCTGCGCTCCTATGTGCTTCATGAATTTATATGCCAGGCGGCCGGGAGGCGCAAAGACATTGAGTCGGTCCATGCAAAGATGCTGTTTGAACTGCTGGATAACCAAGTGGGACGCCAGGCAAGGCTCCCCTATGGAATCGTGGCAGTGCGAAGCTATGAGGGAATCGAGCTTCGCAGGGAAAGCGAGGGACGCCCAAAAGACCAGAATCTAACAGACCAGAATCCGGAAGGGCTTATGAAGATGCGAACGCTTAAGAGAACGCCGGGGAAAGTAATATTTCCGGAAAACCCCTACACGAAATGGTTTGATTATGATATAATAAAAAATACTGTAAAAATCAGGCATAGGGAGCCGGGAGACTATATAACGATTGATAAAAACGGCAAAACCCAGAAACTGAAGCAGTATTTTATTAATGAGAAGATTCCACAGGAGGAAAGAGACCGGATCTGGCTTATCGCGGATGGGAAACATATCATGTGGATTGTAGGGTACAGGCAGAACCAGCAGTATCAGATCACAGAGAATACCAGAAGGATTCTGGAAATAGAATTTTGCGGAGGATGAAAAGATGGCAGAAACAGTTAGAGTATTGATTGAAGAGGAAGAAGTCGCGAAGAGAATTGAGGAACTGGGCAAAAAGATCAGCGAGGATTATGCGGGAAAGCAGGTACATCTGATCTGTGTCCTGAAGGGCGGAGTATTCTTTATGTGCGAACTGGCAAAACGGATCAGCATACCGGTTTCCATGGACTTTATGAGTGTCAGCAGTTATGGAGACGGCACGTCGTCAAGCGGCGTGGTAAAGATTGCAAAAGACCTGGATGAGACGCTGGAAGGAAAAGACGTGCTGGTAGTTGAAGATATTATTGATTCTGGAAGGACGCTGTACTACCTGCTTGACATTCTGGCCAAGAGGCACCCAAGCAGCATGAGGCTGTGCACGCTTCTTGACAAGCCAGAGAGAAGAGTGCGCGATGTGAAGGTAGACTACGTGGGATTCGAGATACCGGATGAATTTGTCGTAGGCTATGGGCTTGACTATGCGCAAAAATATAGAAATCTACCATACATCGGGGTTGTAGAAGGTGTGGAGTAGAAAGGGGCTATAAAACATTGAATGACAAGAAGACCAGAGGGCTGAGCGGAGCCACGGTGCTGATATTCGTAGTGTTTCTGTTTGCAGCATTGTGGTTCACGAATCAGTTTGACCAAAAAGATAAAGAATTGACATGGAAGGAATTTGAGAAGCTTATCGTCAGCGATAATGTGGAGACTGTTACCGTCAGCCAGAATAAAAATGTTCCGACGGGCCGGGTAGAGATCCAGGTGGATACAAAGAATGATGAAGATTCCGTAAAGTATCTGTATGTATCCGATGTCAATGAGATTCAGAATTACCTGAAGGAAAAGAAGATTGACTACGAGATGCCGGATGTGCCGCAGGACAGCTGGTTTGCGACGACGATCGTGCCGATGCTTCTGGTTCTGGGAGGAGTTCTGCTGATATTCCTGCTGATGAACCGTCAGGGCGGGGGAGCCAACGCCAAGGCCATGAACTTTGGCAAGAGCCGTGCAAGGCTTAGCACGGATGTGGAAAGAAAGATCACATTCGGACAGGTGGCCGGCCTGAAAGAAGAGAAGGAAGAACTGGAAGAGATCGTGGACTTTTTAAAGGCCCCGAAAAAATACATCCAGGTAGGCGCAAGGATCCCGAAGGGAGTCCTTCTGGTCGGCCCTCCCGGTACCGGAAAGACCTTGCTTGCAAAAGCGGTTGCCGGAGAGGCCGGTGTTCCGTTCTTTACGATCTCAGGCTCTGACTTTGTAGAGATGTTTGTCGGAGTCGGCGCGTCCCGCGTCAGGGACCTGTTCGAAGAAGCGAAGAAGAATGCGCCTTGCATTATTTTCATTGATGAGATTGATGCCGTAGCGAGACGCCGCGGGACGGGAATGGGCGGCGGACATGATGAGAGAGAGCAGACGCTGAACCAGCTGCTGGTAGAGATGGACGGATTCGGCGTAAATGAAGGAATCATCGTAATGGCCGCTACCAACCGTGTAGATATCCTGGATCCTGCAATCCTGCGCCCAGGCCGCTTTGACAGGAAGGTTATGGTTGGCCGGCCGGATGTACAGGGACGGGAAGAGATTCTGAAGGTTCATGCGAAAGGAAAGCCGCTTAGCGAGGATATAGATCTTAAGCAGATCGCGCAGACGACTGCCGGATTCACGGGAGCGGATCTTGAAAATCTCCTGAATGAGGCGGCAATCCTGGCAGCTAAGGAAAACAGGATATACCTGAAGCAGGAGGATATTAAGAGATCCTTCGTCAAGGTAGGGATCGGTGCCGAGAAAAAGAGCAGGATCATATCCGATAAAGAAAAGCGTATCACGGCATTCCACGAGGCGGGACATGCGATTCTGTTCCACGTGCTGCCGGACGTAGGGCCTGTATACAGCGTTTCCATTATTCCTACCGGCGGGGCAGGGGGCTATACGATGCCGCTTCCGGAAAATGATGAGATGTTCAATACAAAGGGCAAGATGCTGCAGGATATTACGGTAGCCCTTGGAGGGCGCGTGGCGGAAGAAGAAGTATTTGACGATATTACCACCGGGGCTTCCCAGGATATTAAGCAGGCAACAGGCCTGGCAAAATCCATGGTGACTAAGTTTGGAATGTCAGAGGCCGTTGGCCTGATCAGTTATGATGACGACAGCGACGAGGTGTTCATTGGACGTGACCTGGCGCATACATCCAGAGGATACGGGGAAGGCGTGGCGACTGTCATTGACCAGGAAGTAAAAAGAATCATAGATGAATGCTACAGCAGAGCAAGACATATTATCACGAAATACGATGATGTGCTTCACTCATGTGCAGAACTTTTATTAGAAAAAGAGAAGATCTCAAGAGAAGAGTTTGAATCATTATTTACTGGGGAAGTGTCTGAGGCATAATGAAAAAATAATGAATTAGAGAGGGTTTGGTTGCATGAAGGAACAAGCTTTGTTTTGTGATGGGACTGCCAGTTATGTCAATCCGCCGCAGCCGGCGGAGAATGAGACAATAACGCTGCGCTTTCGCACAGCAAAAGATGATGTAGATCGGGTGCGCCTCATGACGGGCGTTGGCGGATATGATATGAAGAAGGAAAGCACCAGAGGAGAATTCGACTACTACACGATCAACTGGCGTTTGAATGAGGAGCCTTTCCGGTATTGCTTTGAAATCCAGGATGGTGACGAGCTTTGTTATTACAACAAGTGCGGCACATCAAAAGAAATTGTTGCATTTTATGAATTTGTCATTGTACCAGGATTTTCTACGCCGGATTGGGCAAAAGGGGCGGTAATGTATCAGATTTTTACAGACCGGTTCTATAATGGCGACAAGACCAATGATGTAGAGTCCAGGGAGTATTTTTATATAGGAGATTACAGCAGGAAGGTAACAGACTGGAATAAATATCCGGATAAGATGGGGGTGCGGGAGTTCTATGGCGGGGATCTGCAGGGAGTGATCAATAAGCTGGATTACCTGCAGGATCTGGGCGTGGAAGTCTTGTACTTCAATCCGTTGTTTGTCTCGCCTTCCAACCACAAATACGATATTCAGGATTATGATTATATAGACCCGCATTATGGGGTGATCGTGGAAGATGGGGGAGAAGTCCTGGCAGAAGGCATGACGGAGAACCGGCTTGCTACGAAGTATCAGAAAAGAACGACGGATATTAAGAATCTGGAAGCCAGCAACCAGCTGTTCATCAAGCTGGTAGAAGAACTTCACAGGCGCGGCATGAGAATCATCCTTGACGGCGTGTTCAACCATTGCGGGTCGTTTAATAAATGGATGGACAGAGAACGCATTTATGAAAATCAGGAAGATTATGAGCCAGGAGCATTCATTTCCCCGGACAGTCCTTACAGAAGCTATTTCAGATTCTTTAAGGAGGAGCCGGGAAATTGGCCGTATAATACTAACTATGACGGCTGGTGGGGGCATGATACGCTTCCCAAATTGAACTATGAAGATTCCATGAAACTGGAGAATTATATATTATATATTGGAAGGAAATGGGTATCCCCGCCGTATAATGTGGATGGATGGCGGCTGGATGTAGCCGCGGATCTGGGGCGAAGCAATGAGTACAACCATCAGTTCTGGAAGAAATTCCGCGAGGCGGTCAAGGATGCCAATCCAGAGGCGATTATTCTTGCCGAGCATTACGGAGATCCCAGCGACTGGCTTCAAGGCGATGAGTGGGATACGGTCATGAACTATGACGCCTTTATGGAGCCTGTAACATGGTTCCTTACGGGGATGGAAAAGCACAGTGATGAGGCGAGAGAAGAACTGCGGGGCAATGCAGATAACTTTGTGGGCTCCATCTCCCATCATATGTCCAATATGCTGACGCCATCCTTGCAGGTGGCGATGAACGAATTATCGAACCACGACCATTCGCGGTTTTTGACCCGTACCAACCACATGGTTGGAAGGGTAGAGCATCTGGGGCCGAAGGCCGCGGAAGAATATGTAAATGAGGCGATCATGCGGGAAGCCGTTGCGATACAGATGACGTGGGTAGGGGCGCCTACCATCTACTATGGAGATGAGGCGGGCGTGTGCGGATTCACAGATCCGGATAACAGGCGGACATATCCCTGGGGAAATGAGAATCAGGAACTGCTGAATTTCCATAAGGAGATGATACGGATACACAAGGAACATCCGGCGCTTCGTACAGGCTCCCTTAATATACTGAGCTGGGATGAAAATGTGCTGGCATATGGCCGTTTCCTGGGTGAGGACCGTATTGTAGCAATTATTAATAACCGGAGCGAGCTTACAGAGGTCACGGTTCCGGTATGGCAGGTGGAAGTGCCGATGAAATGCCGGATGAAAAGGCTGATCTATTCTTATTCAGACGGCTACACGATAGAAGACGAAGAATATCTGGTTGACGACGGAGAAGTCGTTGTAAATATGGGGGCGCATTCTGCGCTGATACTGGGAATGAAAGAAGCTTGAGGCTCATTAAAATAACCTGAAAGAAGATTATGGAAAATATTACCATAATCTTCTTTTGCTTTTATCGGTTATCATAGATGAAAAGGCAAGGAGGAGGAAATGGGTAAAAAAACATATGGTTATGTGCGGGTATCCAGCCGGGATCAGAATATAGACCGGCAGATCGTTGCAATGGAGAAGATTCCCATCCGCAAGGAGGACATCTACATAGACCGGCAGTCAGGCAAGGACTTTGACAGGCCCAGCTACCGCCGGCTCTTGAATCTATTAAAGCCCGGGGATACCTTGTTCGTGAAATCGATTGACAGACTGGGAAGAAATTATGATGAGATTATCGAGCAGTGGAGGACTCTTACAAAAGCGAAGGACGTGGACATCGTAGTGATTGATTTTCCGCTGCTGGACACCAGGAATCATGTGAACGGGCTGACTGGCAAATTCATATCGGATCTGGTACTCCAGATCATGTCCTATGTGGCCCAGATTGAAAGGGAGAATATCCGGCAGAGGCAGGCAGAGGGAATTGCGGTTGCAAAATTAAAAGGGGTAGCTTTTGGAAGGCCGAGGAAAGAGATACCGGAAGAATTCCCGGATGTGGCGAGGCTTTGGGAGAATAACCAGATCAGCATGAGGGAGGCGGCAAGGAGGCTGGGAACAAGCCATAGCATGTTTGCAAAGTGGATTTCCCAATGCCAGGATGAAAAGGAGTGTTAAAATTTGGCAGATTATGTAGACTTTTACATCCATTGTTTTCGGCGGCCTAATGCCTCTCTTGTTACTTATATATATACAAACTGCTATTAAAAATATAACATTAGTGGATTAAAAAGTCTGATTTTTAGTCCATTTTTTTGTTGGATAATGGAATGAGGATAAATATGACGCCAAAAAGAAAGAACTTAGAATCAATTGAATTATTGGCAGAACAGGCAGGCTGCACATACCTGTCGGATTTGCAGCTTGAGGAATACCGCTGCAGGCTGGAAGGCTGTCTCCAGAAGATGGATATAGAACGCTATGGAGAGGAAGAGTGGGCGGATGCCGCTAATTACCTGACAGGCATTCCCAAAGAAGAAATTGCTACGAAGGCTCAGGCAAGGCGATTGATTCTTGAAAAATGCAGAAAAGAATAAAGAAGAACTGAAGGCATATAAAATACACGCTTCAGTTCTTCTTTTTATTTTGTCATAACCTCGACACCCGTCTCGGTAATCAATACCATATACTCTATCTGCGCTGACAGCCCATCGTCGATGGTGTAGACGGTCCAGCCATTTTCCTCGTCAATATAGAATTCAGGGCTTCCCTCGTTGATCATGGGCTCGATGGTAAACATCATGCCCGGCACGAGCACCATCTCGCTGCCCTTGGGGGTTACATAGCTGACATAAGGATCTTCATGGAATTCCAGGCCGATTCCATGGCCGCCGATATCTTCCACGACAGAAAAGCCATTCTTCCTGGCATGGGTACTGATGGCATAAGCGATATCTCCCAAATGTCCCCATGGCTTTGCCGCCTTTAAGCCAAGCTCCACGCATTCTTTGGTGACTCTGACGATCTTCTCGGCCTCAGGGGATATCTGTCCGATGGTAAACATCCGGGAAGCATCTGAATAATAGCCATTCAGAATGGTGGATACATCCACATTAATGATGTCGCCCTCCTTCAGGATCTCGTTTTCATCGGGGATTCCATGGCATACGACATTGTTGACGGATGTACATACGCTTTTGGGAAATCCCTGATAATTAAGGGGCGCCGGGATACCGCCGTGCTGAGTGGTATAGTCGTATACCAGCCGATCAATCTCTTCCGTACTCATGCCTTCACGGATATGGGCTGCAACATGGTCCAGGACGGCAGTATTCAAGTCCGCGCTTTCCTGAATTGCCTTGATCTGCTCCGGCGTCTTAAGCAAAGAGCGATCCGGAACAATCTGTCCCTTTGCGGCCAAGGTCCATAGTTTTACGTCTAGTTTATCCACAATATTACCTACCTTCTTCTAAAAATATCCATATGTTTCATTATATCATCCCTGTCAATGGGGTTGTTTGTTAATTGAAAATAAGTTATAATTTTATTATATTATGTGCTAGTTGCGGGCATGAATATAAGTTTGAAATATAGAAAAATGTTTGGCTGTGAAAGGAGTGGACGTATGTTAAGAATAGGAATGCTTACAAGCGGAGGAGACTGCCAGGCGCTGAATGCGGCAATGCGGGGCGTAGTAAAAGGAATCTGCTCTAAAAGAGATGATGTGGAGATCTACGGATTTCAGGAGGGGTATAAAGGACTGATCTATTCAAATTTCAAGATGCTGACTTCCAGGGACTTCTCCGGGATATTGACGGTTGGCGGGACGATTCTTGGGACATCCAGGCAGCCATTCAAGCTGATGCGCGTTCCGGATGAGAATGGACTTGATAAGGTAGAAGCGATGAAGCATACGTACCACAAGCTGAATCTGGACTGCCTCGTCGTCCTGGGAGGCAATGGAACGCATAAGACTGCCAATATGCTTAGGGAGGAAGGCCTGAATGTTATCACGCTTCCGAAGACGATTGACAATGACTTATGGGGGACGGATATGACCTTTGGGTTCCAGAGCGCGGTGGATATCGCGACAGATACCATTGACAGGATCCATACGACAGCCACATCCCACAGCCGGGTATTCATCATCGAGGTTATGGGGCACAAGGTTGGCTGGGTAACGCTCCATGCGGGAATTGCAGGAGGCGCGGACATTATATTGCTGCCGGAGATTCCATACGACATCGATGTGGTGGTGGAAGCGATAAATAAGCGCAAGGCTGCGGGAAAGAAGTTTACGATAATCGCGGTGGCCGAGGGCGCGATATCCAAGGAAGACGCGAAACTTTCCAAGAAGGAGCTGAAGGAAAAGAAGGCGAAGCAGAAATATCCTTCGGTTGCCTATGAGATATCTGAAAAGATCCAGAAGAAGACAGACCAGGAGGTGCGCATTACGGTTCCTGGCCATACGCAGCGCGGCGGCTCGCCCTGCGCGTATGACAGGGTGCTGGCCACGAGGCTTGGAGCGGCAGCTGCGGAAGCCATACTGGATGGAGACTTTGGCTGCATGGTGGCTGTAAAGAACAGGGATATTGCCCGCGTTCCGCTCAGCGAGGTGGCAGGCAAATTAAAATACGTGGATCCGGAATCTGATATTGTCAGGGAAGCCAAGATGACAGGAATCAGTTTTGGAGACAAATAAAGCAGACAGGGAGTGTAAGAAATGTCATATACGGCATTGTACCGGAAGTTCCGTCCTGACGAATTTGAAGACGTAAAAGGTCAGGACGCCATAGTGAAGACATTAAAAAACCAGATAAAAGCAGAACGGATTGGACATGCGTATCTGTTCTGCGGGACAAGAGGGACTGGAAAGACGACTGTGGCAAAGATATTTGCGAAAGCGGTAAACTGCGAGCATCCGGTAGATGGAAGCCCATGCGGGGAATGTGCCATGTGCAGATCGATTGCCGCGGGCACGTCCATGAATGTGATAGAAATTGATGCCGCGTCCAACAACGGCGTGGACAATATCCGCGAGATCCGCGAGGAGGTTGCGTACCGGCCTACAGAAGGAAGGTATAAAGTCTATATTATAGATGAGGTCCATATGCTGTCTATAGGAGCGTTCAATGCGCTGCTGAAAACATTGGAAGAGCCCCCGGAATATGTGATATTTATTCTGGCCACAACGGAAGCCCACAAGATACCGATTACGATATTAAGCCGGTGCCAGCGGTATGATTTCAAGAGAATATCGATTGAGACCATATCCGCCAGGCTCCGGGAATTGATTGACAAGGAAGAGTGGGAGGTGGAGGAAAAGGCTGTGCGCTATATTGCGAAGATGGCGGATGGCTCCATGAGAGATTCCTTAAGCCTGCTGGATCAATGCGTTGCCTTCTACATTGGCGAGAAACTGACCTATGACCATGTGCTTGAGGTACTGGGAGCGGTGGATACGGAGACGTTCAGCAGGCTGCTTCGGGAACTGCTTTCCATGGATGTGCATAAGGTAATAGAGACGGTAGAAGAACTGGTGATGCAAGGAAGAGAACTGTCCCAGCTGGCATCGGATTTTACGTGGTATCTGCGCAACCTGCTCCTTGTAAAAAGTTCTGACAATATGGAAGATGTGCTGGACGTGTCCACGGAAAATCTGGCCCAGTTAAAAGAAGAGGCCCAGATGATTGACAATGACACGCTAATCCGGTATATTAGAATTTTCTCGGACCTTACCAATCAGTTAAAATACGCCACCCAGAAAAGGGTACTGCTGGAGGTAACGCTGATAAAGCTATGCCGGCCGGCCATGGACCAGAATCAGGATGCGCTTCTCGACCGGATCAGGCTGATCGAAAAGCAGCTGGAAGAAGGACTTTCAGACAGCGCTGTAAAGGAAAAAGTAGTCTATGTCAACTCGGATGGCCCTGCAGAACAGAAAGAGAAGCCAAGGCCCGAACTGCCCAAGGCGCTAAACGAAGATGTAAAGGCAGTGGCCCAGGACTTCCGCTCTATCGCCAATGACGCGTCGCCGCTTCTTCGGACGTATTTAAAGAAAGCCAGGCTAAGCCCGGGAGAGGGCAGCCGCCTGCTCATCGTACTTCCGGACGAAGTAAGCGCTGCTGCGGTGGGGACTGCGGAGCATAAAGAAGAGATAGAGAGGCTCATTGAAGAAAAGATAGGAAAACAGGTCGATATAGAAGTCCGGCAGCTGGAAGAAGGCCGAAGGTTTGAGGACAGTTTCGTGGATCTTGAGAATTTGATCCATATGGAAATAACAATAGAAGATTAGGAGGATATGAAGATGGCAAAACGTGGAGGATTTCCAGGAGGAGGAATGCCTGGGAATATGGCAAATCTGATGAAGCAGGCACAGAAGATGCAGCGTCAGATGGAAGAACAGGCAAAAGAAATGGAGACAAAGGAGTTTACTGCCACTGCCGGAGGCGGAGCAGTAGAAGTAACGGTATCTGGAACGAAGAAGGTATTGAAGGTCAAGCTGGATGAGGAAGCCGTAGATCCGGATGACGTGGAGATGCTGGAGGATCTGATCGTTGCGGCGGTGAATGAGGCAATGGATAAGGTGGATGAAGTGTCCGCGTCAGCCATGTCCAAGTTCACAGGCGGCATGGGCGGACAGATGCCTGGATTGTTCTAGCAGGGAGCGTAGGAAATGGATTATTACAGTAGCCAGATGAGCAAGTTAATTGAAGAATTGTCATGCCTCCCGGGCATAGGTTCAAAGTCAGCGGCAAGGCTGGCTTTTCACTTGATACACATGCCCCTGGATGACGTAAAAAGGCTGGCGTCCACGATGGTCGAGGCGCGGGAGAATGTCAGATACTGCGCGCAGTGCTATACGCTGACGGATCAAGAACTTTGCCCGATCTGCAGTAACAGCGGCAGGGATCACAAGACGATCATGGTGGTAGAGAACACCAGAGATCTGGCAGCATATGAAAAGACAGGAAAATACAACGGCGTGTACCATGTTCTGCATGGGGCGATCTCGCCCATGCTTGGCATCGGGCCGGAGGATATCAAGTTAAAAGAACTGATCGAGCGCTTGCAGGGGGACGTGGATGAGGTGATCATCGCCACGAATTCCAGTTTGGAAGGGGAGACTACGGCTATGTATATCAGTAAGCTGATCAAGCCTACAGGAATCAAGGTCAGCAGGATTGCCAGCGGCGTTCCGGTTGGAGGAGACTTGGAGTATATTGACGAAGTGACCCTTTTGAGGGCGCTGGAAGGCAGAACACAGCTGTAAATGCAAAGGGGGACAGGCGATAGATAGTGGATTGGCCTGTCCCCGTTGAGGTGATAAGAGAGAATGGGAAAGAAAAAAGTTACATCTACAGATATCGCAAGGGCCGCCGGAGTATCGCAATCTACGGTCTCCATGGTTCTGAATAAAAAGTATAATGTATCTTTTTCAAAAGAAACTGTGGAAAAAGTCGAGAATGCCGCGAAGGAATTAGGATATGTCCCCCCAAAGCGCAAGACGAAAAAAGGTGCCAGGCAGGAGAAACTTTTGGTGGTCTTTTGTTCCAACCTTACGAACCCTTATTATGTCATGCTGCTTCAGGGAATTGAGTCCAGGGCAAAAGAGCAGGGATTCGGCCTCTTTGTCTGCAATACCCAGAGAGACTTGAGAATGGAGGAGCGGTATCTTAAAATGATGTGGGAACTGCGCCCTCTGGGAATTATTTACACCTGCAACCCAAGCCACTGCTTTATGGACCTGTTGAAAGAACTGTCTGAAAAGATTCCGGTAGCAGTCATTAACAACCAGAATGAGAAGATGAATGTGGATGCAGTGGAACTGGACAACTCCAAACTGGGAAGAATCATGGCACGCCACCTTCTGGAACTTGGCCATCGGAAGGTAGCCTATATCGCGCCACCTCTTACAGCCAGGCAGAAGCAGCGTTCCAAGCGCGTGGAAGGATTCCTGAAGGAATACGAGCAGGCCGGACTCAGGGATCAGGTGATTATCAAGGCCGCGAGGGAAGAGTTCGACCAGGATGTGGCCCACATTGATTCGGAATATAAGATTGGCTATGATCTGACATGCGAGCTTCTGCAGGAGACCAGGGATATTACGGCGATCGCGGGACTCAACGATATGATCGCCTTTGGGATTATGGATGCGCTCCATGAGGCAAAGATAAAGGTTCCTGCCGATATGTCTGTCATGGGATGCGATAATACGCTGTTTGCCCGTATGCACAAGGTGGAATTGACGACCATTGAGCATTTTGTCATATTTAAAGGGCGGGACGCCTGTGATATTATTATGAAGAAGATAGCCTCCCACCACACCCAGTATTCAGAGACCCCTCCCATCAGTACTTACCATGTAGAGTATGAGCCAAAGCTGATCGTGCGGGGGACGACCGCGTATGCCAAAGGGAAAAAGAAAAAATAAAATTAATTTATTCCGGGGAATTATTATTAATAATAGAATAGAAAGATAGTAAAAGGAATCGTAAAATCATTGGAATAAAAAATATTTTAAAGAAAATCAAAAGAAAAATTACTTACATGTAATTAATAAAAGAGAAATATTAATAGAAAAAATTATTAATAAATTTTATGCGCTATTGACCAAACTTCATCCTATAAGTTATAATTCTAGCATGTGGCAAATAGCGGAAAGTGAAGGGATTCACGGAATTTAAAGGAGGAAGAAAAATGAGGTTTTTCATTGACACAGCCAAGGTAGAGGATATTAAGAAGGCAAATGATATGGGAGTGATCTGTGGCGTAACCACCAACCCATCTCTCATCGCAAAAGAAGGAAGAGTATTCGAGGAAGTTATCGCGGAGATCGCGTCTATCGTAGACGGACCGATCAGCGGAGAAGTTAAAGCGACTACCGTTGACGCCGAAGGCATGATTGCTGAAGGAAGAGAGATTGCTAAGATTCATAAGAATATGGTAGTAAAGCTTCCGATGACTGTTGAAGGGCTGAAGGCATGCAAGCAGTTGACATCCGAGGGAATCAAGACGAATGTTACATTAGTATTTACGGCCAACCAGGCTCTGCTGGCAGCAAGGGCTGGCGCAACTTATGTATCTCCATTCCTTGGACGTCTGGATGATATTTCCGTAAGAGGAACAGATCTGATCGCGGAGATCGCGCAGATCTTTGATGTGGCAGGAATTGAGACTCAGATCATAGCAGCCAGCGTACGTAATCCGATCCATGTAACAGACTGCGCGCTGGCAGGAGCCGATATCGCGACGGTTCCATATGCGGTGATCGAGCAGATGACAAAGCATCCGCTGACAGATGCGGGAATTGCAAAATTCCAGGCTGATTATAAAGCGGTATTTGGCGAATAATCCATCATACAGACAGGAGGAGCATCATGAACAAATTAGAGTTAATGAAGACTGCCAATGAGATCCGCAAGGGTATCGTTACGGCGGTTCACAGCGCTAAGTCCGGACATCCGGGCGGATCTTTATCTGCGGCGGATATCTATACATATCTGTTTTTTGAAGAAATGAACATCGATCCGAAAGACCCTAAAAAGGCAGACCGCGACCGTTTTGTATTATCAAAAGGCCACACTGCCCCGGGATATTATTCGACTTTGGCAAACAGAGGATTCTTCCCGGTAGAAGACCTTACCACATTGCGTAAGGTAGGATCTTATCTTCAGGGACACCCGGATATGAAGCATATTCCAGGAGTAGACATGTCAAGCGGCTCGCTGGGACAGGGAATCTCCGCGGCAGTCGGAATGGCTATCTCCGCGAAATTATCCGGAGATGACTACCGTGTATATACGCTGCTTGGAGACGGCGAGATCCAGGAGGGACAGGTATGGGAAGCATCCATGCTGGCAGCGCACCGCAAGCTGGATAATCTGGTAGTCATAGTAGACAATAACAACCTTCAGATTGACGGAGCCATTGATGAGGTTAACTCCCCATATCCGATCGATCAGAAGTTTGAAGCATTTAACTTCCATGTGATCAATATTGATGGCCATGATTTTGATGCGATTGACGCTGCCTTTAAGGAGGCCAGGGCCACCAAAGGACAGCCGACAGCTATTATTGCAAAGACAATCAAAGGAAAAGGCGTTTCCTTCATGGAAAACCAGGCTTCCTGGCACGGCGCGGCTCCGAACGACGAGCAGTATGCGGTTGCTATGGCAGACTTAGAGAAAGTAGGTGAAGCATTATGTCAGAAGTAAAGAAGATTGCAACAAGAGAAAGCTACGGTAATGCTTTGGTTGAATTAGGAAAAGCCCATGAAGATGTCGTAGTACTGGATGCCGACCTGGCAGCAGCGACAAAGACCGGGACTTTTAAGAAGGCTTTTCCAGAGCGTCATATTGACTGCGGTATTGCGGAGTGCAATATGATCGGCGTGGCAGCAGGAATTGCGGCTACCGGCAAGGTACCGTTTGCGAGTTCTTTCGCTATGTTCGCTGCAGGACGCGCATTCGAGCAGGTGCGTAATTCTGTAGGCTATCCGAAACTGAACGTAAAGATCGGTGCGACCCATGCAGGAATCTCCGTAGGAGAGGACGGGGCAACCCACCAGTGTAATGAAGATATCGCTTTGATGCGTACGATTCCGGGGATGGTCGTAATCAATCCATCCGACGATGTAGAGGCGAAGGCAGCGGTTGAAGCGGCTTATGAACATGTGGGACCTGTATACCTGCGTTTCGGAAGGCTTGCGGTTCCGGTAATCAATGATCATGCGGATTACAAATTTGAACTTGGAAAAGCGATCACGCTTCGCGAAGGCACGGATGTGACGATTATCGCAACCGGACTGCCGGTATCTGAGTCCCTGGCAGCAGCGGAAAAACTGGCAGCCGATGGAATCAGTGCGGAAGTAATCAATATGCATACGATCAAGCCGTTGGATGAGGAGGCTGTCATTAAGGCGGCTGCCAAGACCGGAAAGATCGTGACGGTAGAGGAGCACTCCATCATTGGCGGACTGGGAAGCGCGGTCTGCGACGTGGTTGCAGAAAAAGCGCCGGCAAAGGTAATGAAGATTGGAATCAATGATACATACGGAGAATCAGGCCCGGCAGTAGAATTGATCAAGAAATATGGTCTGGATGCAGACAGCATCTATGAAAAGGTAAAAGCATTTGCGAAATAATTGATAGGTGATAGAAAAGAGCACATCCTGCGAAGGGATGTGCTCTTTTTAGCGCATGTCGTCTGCGAAATGATTGCGGAGCAGGTCGTCAGGACTGACGCCAAAAAAGTCAGCCAGCGCCAGGACTTCGTAGTCGGGCACGAATCGTGTCCCCTGCTCGATCCGCAGTACGGTCAGATCATTAAAGTCGTAACCCCTTAACTGCAGCTGTACGGCTAATGCCTTCTGAGTAAGGTTGCGGCGCTTGCGCAAGGATTTTACAGAAGGGCCTATGATATTCTTTGTTGTTCCATTCCAATATATTTTCATGCTGTCAACACTCCCCCGGAGAATAGTCGAAACTTCTAAAGATGAAAGATTATTATTGATAATATCCCAATATGTTGATAAAATACTTCTAAAGATGAAGTTTGAGGGGAATGAAAGAGTTACTATGTATGAAATGATAATCTATTGCTATGATGAATGCGGCAGGCCAAGCGAAATTGTTAATTATAAAAAAATAACGAAACCTCTGGCAGACGATGGATCAGAGTTGAGACAAATAGAACATTTGACGGGAATCTTGGAAGATATAGAGAAGACATTCTGCGGGAAAAGACGGGATAAGAAAGTGCTGATCATTTCACAGAAAGGGAAGGAAGAGATCTTTAGAGAAGAAGATATCCTGTATATAGAGAGAAAAGGAAGAGAAACCAGAATCTATCTCAGGGAGTCGGAGGTTTTGGTTACGAGCCGGCTGGAAGAATTAGAAGAACAGCTTGCTGATACGGATTTCGTTAGATGCCATAAAAGCTACCTTGTAAATCTAGACGAGATACGACAGTTTCGCAGAACGGAATTTGTAATGAGAAATGGAGAGAGGATTCCTATCAGTCGAAATTTCCAGGAGACTGTAAAAACTAAATTTATGAACTGGGCAAAAGAAAAGAGACAGAAACGTTGATAAAAACAGCAGGAACTTGGACAGTTGTGCAGAAATATTGAAAACGCGCCAAAGGTCGGATAAGATGAAGCAGTATTAATTAAATTCCAGGAGGATGCAAGGATGAAGAAGAGGAAAAGGATAAAATTAATGCTGTGTATGGCATTTTTGCTTGCGATGACGAACGTGCTGGGAGTCTGTGCCGAAGAGCCGGACGTTGAGGACAAGCCTGCGCTGTCGCTGAGCGTGGAAGGCATACCGGCGGAGCCGGAGGTAGGACAGACCTTCGAGCTTACTGTAAAAATTAAAAACGACGGCGCGCAGGAGGCATCCCTTGACGGCTACGAGCTGGTCTACAGGGGAGACTATGTGGGAGATATTATGGATCTGTCTTTCAAAACCTATACAGAGTCTGACAAGATCGCCGCAGGCGCGACAATTGAAGAGAAGGTAGCCTGCCATCTCCCTGATACTCTGTATCTGTATGGCGAGACTATCACTGGCTATATCGCATTGAGCAAAGATTATATACATGAGCCTATGCAGGAAATTTCCATGACAGTCTCCAGAAAGGGAGAGCCCGCAGAACTTACGGTAGGATTCTCGACCGATATTAAGGATGGCAAGATATATACAGATGAGGTATATCCGTTTAGCATGACGGTAAAGAACGAATCAAATACTGTCTTGAGACAAGTTTCCATAGATGTCTCTTTCTTTTTCGATGGAGGCACCAGCGAATACGATCAATTATCTTTTCAGGAAAAAGAGGGACTGACCATTTATGATAATTTGGAAGGCAGGCTTCAATTTGCAGAGATTGATAAGCTGGATCCGGGCGAAACCTTTACGATGGAGGGCGCCTTCAAGGTTGGAGATGTAGAATATACGCAGATAGGCCTGTATGCAGGCGCCTTTGTCTGGGATGAGCAGGCGCAGAAGTCTGTGGCATTTGGCTCCTATGTGGGTGATGCACTTACGGTAGTGCGGGGAAATGCACCGAAGGAGGAGACCGGCGGCAACACGCCATCTGGAAATGGCGGGGCTGCGGTCGATACAAATACGCCGAATACTCCGGCAAAAGAAACGGCAGAGCCAGAGATTCAGCCAGTATCGACGGCAGGAAAGGTTAAGACAGGAGATACTTCCGCCGTGGCGCTGACGATTATGCTTATGCTGGCATCTGGCGTGCTGGCAACCGTGCTGTTAAAGAAGAAAAGTCTATAGAAAATGAATAAGAGCCGTACCGTATCGGGATTGATGCGGTACGGTTTTTTCTTATGCGTAATTACATTTTGAAGGGATTTACAATCCAAAATGAAAGTGTTACGATAAAGAAACCAGAAAACAAGGTAATCGTTGTACAGGCAGCGATTACCTTTTTGGGAGAGGATGCAATGTTTGGACGATTACGTAAAGCGGCAAGCCAGCGCTTAGGCAGGCTGCGCCGCGATTGGAAGAGTGAATTTTATAGCGAGGTTAAGGATATAGCAGAGCATCCGGTGGTATTAAGGATGAAATTATATCCGCACCATGGCAGCACAAACTGTTATCAGCATTGTATGAATGTGGCATATTACAATTACCAGTGGTGCAGGTTCCTGCACCTGGATGCAAGATCGGCAGCCAGGGCAGGGATGATCCATGATTTGTTCTTGTATGACTGGCATACGCATGCCAGGAAGACGGGGGATCGTTTCCATGGGCTGACCCATCCGGAAAAGTCTTATCAGAATGCCAGGAAATTTTTTGACCTCAACCACATTGAGCGGGATATCATTCTGAATCATATGTGGCCGGTTACATTTTTTAAGGTTCCAAGGACGAAAGAAGGCTGGATTACGACGCTTACAGACAAGTATTGCGGCGCCTGCGAGACCAGCCGTCGAAAATAATGGGATCTACCGGGAACCTGCCGGAAATTTCCATGGACAAGTCCCACCAACCGCTAAAATATGCGGATTCCATATGCTATCATAAGCAAAAATATGCAGATGAGGTGAGAGTATATGGAAAGACAATTTCCCAAAAATGTAAGACAGATAGGAAACGTAAGCGACGAGCCTAAGATATATGTAGAAGACTATGTGGATACCTATCTGAACCAGCTGCGCGAAAGGGCAGCCGAAGAGCCGGTAGGAGTCATGCTTACCGGCGAGATCCTGATCCAGGAAGGACAGGCTGTGGTATATGCTTCCGGCGCTATACGAATGAAGGAAATTGAAGTAAATGGTACGGAAATAGTAATAGGGGAAGATACGTTTAAGGAACTGGAGGAAGAACGCAAGCAGTATTTTCCATCCAGTGATGCGATTGGATGGTGCCTGATCGAGAATGGACATCCTATGGGGCAGAACCGCCAGATAGCAAAAATACACGAGAAATCATTTGCAAAGTCAGATACCATATTTATATGGAAGGATGCGGTAGACAATGAAGAAGTCTATTATGCATACAAATATGGCGAACTAATGCAGATGGGCGGACATTACATATATTATGAAAAGAATCCCAATATGCAGAACTATATGATCAGCACACGTAAAAAGATTGGCGTTACACCCAGTGAAGTGGTTGAGGATCGAGCTGCAAAGGATTTTCGTAGTGTCGTAAGAGAACGCATGGAAGATAAAGAACAGCGCCAGAGTTCCAGGCTTGTGTACGTTACAAGCGCGCTTCTGGTAGTGGTAGTTCTTGCGATCGGCATCTCAACCGTTAATAATTTTACTAAGATGGAGGCAGTTCAAAGCTCGCTTGAATCATTGTCCCAGTCGGCCAGCAAGACGGAGAGCCAGACCGGGACGGTGAATGAAGGCGAGGACGGGGCTGTGGAGGCAAACGGGACTATCGGAGACGGGGAGGCAAAAGATAAGGAAGCCTCCGGGGGAACAGTTCCGGAAACTTCTACCGTCCAGGAACAGTTAAGCGATGAAGATTATTATGTAGTGAGAAAAGGGGATACGCTGGACAGCATCAGCGTAAAGGTGTATGGAGATGCCTCTCATGTAGAGGCGCTCTGTAAAATGAATGGATTGTCAGATGGAAACCTGATATACATTGGCCAAAAATTATTGTTACCATAGCTGGAAAATATGATATAATGAGCCCAAAGTGCGTAAGGATGCCTTAAGCATCTTTGATTTATGACACGAATGAAAAGGAACAAAGGGGAAACAGATGATACACCGAAGAAATAAGAACCTTCGCGTTGTCAGAGAACCGGAAAATCCAGCAGACCCGACAGATAAGATTATTGAGCAGATTATGGATGAACTTAACAGTGAAGATGGTTCGATGAATGATATGGAGGAACAGATTAAAAAGCATAAAATCAAGTTCTGGCGCAGGATTATACTCAGCACGGTGGCTGTATTGGCGGTTGCGGCCGGCATATATCTTCTGGTCAATCTTCAGACTTACAGCAAGGCCCGGACTTTGGACACCTATGCAAGCGGCGGCTCGGCGAATAATAGTTATATGCAGTTTGCGGATGGCGTGCTTAAGTACAGCCGGGATGGGATTGCCTATCTGGATCAGAAGGGCGAGGAACAGTGGAATCATGCCTATCAGATTCAGAACCCTTTTTTGGATGTTAACGAGAAATCGGCGGCAATTGCAGACAAGGGCGGCAATGACATCATTGTATTCCAGGAAGATGGCCTGAAAGGAGAGATCCATACGACGCTTCCTATAGAAAAGATCAATGTCTCAGAGCAAGGGATTGTGGGCGCCATTCTGAAAAATGACGCATCAGCCAAAGT
>NZ_CP080442.1:3020000-3175000 GCF_019597925.1 [Clostridium] scindens
TACTTCTCTTAGCAGGCACTCTTCCGGGCTTTCATCCTGTTCGAAGTGGCCCCCTACGCCAATCCACTTATCTTTATTTACATCGTTTTTCTTTACGGTTCGGTGCAGCATCAGATAACGCCCGTCCTGCTCGATGTAGCATAGCGTGCTTAGTTTCATCTGTTTCCTCCTTCGTTTCCAGACGCAAGGGAGACGTCTTGCCGGCCAATCAATAGTTTCCTGAATTCCTCGCCAGGCATGGGCTTATAATAATAGTATCCTTGTATCAAGTCGCATCCGCACTCCTTTAAGAATTCCAACTGTTTCTTCGTCTCAATGCCCTCGGCTACAGACTTAATATCCAATTCCTTGATTATTCCGAGAATGCCTTTTACGATCAGCTGCTCCTTTTTGCTGTCCGGGTTGCCCCGGAAGAACAGGGCATCTAATTTTAACACGTCTATTTCCAAATCCTTCAACATCCCAAGCGAAGAATACCCGGTGCCAAAATCATCCATGCTGCACTGAAAGCCATTGTCATGCAATTCCTTTATAATCTCAAGCATATAGTCCTGGCTCTCGCAGGCCACCGTTTCTGTAAACTCGATCTCCAGCATGCCATCGGGTATCTGGTACCGCTCTTTAATCGCGGCATAATTCTTGACAAAATCCGCCGTATAGAATCGGATCTTTGATACATTAACGGATACCGGAACTACCCTGGCTCCCTCCCGATATCTATCCTGCATGAATCTGCACACCTCTTCAAAAACATACTGATCCAGACGTCCGATCAGATGCTCCTTTTCGAATACAGGAATGAACTCTCCCGGCATTATCATCTTGCCTTCCGAAGTCTTCCAGCGTACCAGGGCCTCCGCGGCCTCGATCTCTCCTGTATAGGGTGACACCTTCGGCTGGAAATAAACGATGAATTCGCCCGCCGCAAGCGCGCTTCCCATACGGTCCGCAATATGGATTTCCCGGAACATCTGCTCGCGAATGCTTTCATTATAGAACGCATAGTTGCTGCCTGGCGCGTTCTTGATGGTCTTCTGGGCATAATTCGCCCGATTGACAAATCCCCTTATATCCAGTTTTTCAATGGTATCTTCAATACAGCAGATTCCACATGCGATCGCCATCACATGCTTGTCAGGAAGGACTTCGCGCTTCATGAAATCCCGGTCGATCTTCCTCTGCATATTCAGCAGGTCCTGCTTGTCTTCATAGCACCGCAGGACCAGAAACTGGTCAGCCATAGAGCGGGAGAGAAGTTCATTCTCCTTCAGGGAATCTGTCAGGGTCCTGGCATATTCTTTCAGAACCCTGTCCCCATACTCATAGCCGAATACATCATTGATATATTTGAAGTTCTCAAAATCGATATATACTACCGCTAGCTTTGCTCCCTGATTCTGATCAATGATCTCCTGACCTTCTGCATAAAAGCGCTCGATAGCATATGCGCCGGTCAGTTCATCCCGCCCGGCCTGATCAGCCAGTTCCGCCGTCTTTTCCCGAAGCCGGAAATACTTTCTCACATAATAGCCTATGGCGAATATGCTGACAATCAGGCAGAATACTCCAGTTATAACCATCTGTCTGACAAGCGCTGTCGAACGCTGTCCGGAATATTCCTGGATAGAGAATACCGTATCATTTGCCACGTCAAACAATTCTTCGCTTTGCTTTAAAAGCCTTTCTTTATCCGCCCCTTGCCTTACATCATAGATCTCTTTTTTAATCTGGCTCCAATTTTCATTTAATAATTCCAGCTCGTTGTTAAAGTCTGCATAACTGGTTCTCTTAAGTCCATACTGGCCTTCGCCTGTCAGCAATTCCTCCATGATGCCATCCACGTATGCTATCAATTCGTCATCCGGCTTATCGTTAGTTTCCAGTTTTATGACTCGCTGAGTAGCCCCGCGTACAATTCCTACATAATTAATTAATTTTCCATAATTACGGATGCGGGTGATTGACCGGGCTGAGAAAAGACTCATAACAAGTATGATAATCAGGACTATTGGAAGGAGAAATTTCATCTTTTTTTCATATTACGCTCCGAAGGAGTTTATTTATAAATTTCCTCTTAGCCTATATATTACCATCAAACTATTAAAAAATCACTATTTTTGCGCTTTTTCCTCATGAATTGCGCATCTTTTGTCATGCTGAAAACAACTCTTTAAATTGGCAGGCTATCTCTAACGCAGAGCGCCCCATATCCCACCTGAGGATTGGGATACTGGGTGAATCCCGGCAATGGCCTCGCGCCGCGCCTTAAATAGGCCTTTACCTTTTCTCCATACAGGTAATTATCATTCCCCCTTATAATTCCCCACTCCATCAGAAGCGCCGCGCCGCCCGTCACAAATGGCGTCGCAAAGGAGGTTCCGGTAAACTGTCCATAGCCTCCTCCGACCATGACAGAGGTAACGCTTACTCCCGGCGCAACGATATCCGGCTTCACCAACTGCTGTTCCCGGGTATATCCTCTTCCGGAAAAATCCGCATAGGAAAATGTCAGCGCATTGTAGGCGCCTACGGAAATTGCCCTGCTGGCAGTAGATGGGATTGTAAGCGTCGTGCTGTCCGTCGGAAATAAAAAGCCGGTTCCCTGGTTAAGCACGGATTCACTCGGAAGCCACATTTCAAATTCTCCGGATACGATACGCCTTGGAGACAGTACGATCTGCCAGATGCCCCCTGAGATATACCCGTCTCTTGGAATCATATCAATATAGATTTCCTGGGACGTGCTATAAGGGCTGGGCTCCCCATAATAGAGCAGGATCTCCGTCTGGCCTGCCGTATATCTTTGAGGGCCCAATATTTCCTTAAATGGCCCTACCGCCACTCCGGAAGGGTTGACGATGGAGATGTCCACCACGTCCGTGTATTCTTTCCATATCTGTATATTCAGCGCTGGCTGGCTACTTTGCACCGCCAGCTGGATAATCGTCTCCTCGTCTTCCCGGAGCACGCCGGAAGTATGGCCCGCGCTCGCCGCCTCATTCCCTGTCCCGATACAGATGCTGTTCTTCCAGATATTGGAGATGTCGTCAATAAACCGTTCTAAAAGCGATGTCCCGTCATGGGGGCCGTATGTATTTCCAAAACTGATGTTAATCGCTACCGGCATCTGAAATTCCAGAGATTTTCGGATGACATAATCAATTCCCTGCATCAGTTCCGTGGTCCGGGGAAAGCCCTCCTGCCTGGGATTCCCAAGTTTCACCACCAGCAGCTGGCTTTCAGAGGCAACACCTGCATACTGGCCGCCGCTATTCCTTCCATTTCCTGCCGCGATTCCCGCTACCGCCGTCCCATGTCCAGAGGTATCTACGCTTGGAACCAGCCTTCCTCGCTCCTGCAAAGTCGGCTGTCTAAGCGCTTCGTTAATCTGCTCTTGCGTGTATTCTGCTCCAATGGCATACCCTTCCGGCGGCGTCCGTCCCTCTCCCGGCGCGAGAGACTGATCCCACAGCGCCCGTATTCTTGTGGTTCCATCTGCCTCCCGAAAATCCTGGCTGGCATAATCGATCCCGGAATCTATGACTGCGACAAGAACGCCCTGTCCATATAGCGCAAAGCGGGTATCCTGCACCGAATCGATACAGGATACCCGTCTTCCGTTTGCGACTTGAAAGAACAGCCTTTTGGGCTTCTCAATATATTCTACTTCCACCAGCTGCGCAAGTTCGTCAATCCTGGATTCCAGGATGGTAATGATTGCATATTCGTTCAGCAGTTCCACAACCTGGTTTGCCAGGGTCCTCACCCGTTCCAGGCTTCCTGAGTATTTGATGATCAGATCCCATTCCCTGTCAATCGGATTATATCCTACATCCAGATCCAGAGATTTCTCCCGTTCTTCTTCCGTGGCGTCTATCGCCAGATTTAACTGGTCCTCAATCTTCTGACTTGCCATGCAATCCCTTCCTTACCTACAATATTATTTGATAAACTCGCATTCAAAATATGGAGCCATGCTTGCCGGTATAAAGTATCCACGTTCGTGGCGGCATACCGGACACACTTCCGGAACCAGCTTGCCCTTATGAATATGCCCGCAGTTCAGGCACATCCAGTACTTATCCTCTTTGCTTTCAAAATACTGATTATTCTCCAGCATGCAGGCCAGCTTGCCAAACCGCTTTGCATGCGTCTGCTCTACCCTTGCTATCTGGTAGAACGCGGACGCCACTTCTATGAAGCCTTCTTCTTTGGCTATATCTCCGAAGTTCTGGTACACATCCTCATACTCTTCCATCTCGTTATGCTCCGCGGCTTTTAACAGTTCGATCACGCTGTCAAAATGGTCTACCGGGTAGCCTCCGTCAATATGGATGGTCGTTCCCGATAGGTTCTTAAGCAGATCATAGAAGCGCTTTGCATGAGCGCGCTCTTGGTCTGCAGTAAAGAGAAATACCTGGTTGACGGCAAATAACCCCTGCTCTCTTGCAACCTCGGCTGCTATCGTATAGCGGTTTCTTGCCTGGCTCTCCCCGGCAAATGCTCTCATCAGATTCTCTCTTGTCTTACTTTCTTTAAAATCAATAGCCATGTCACACACTCCTTTTCATTATTAATAGTAGTATGTAGCATGGCTGCCAGATTATACATATTTAATTAAATCCGATTATTCTTCTTGCAACCGTATAAGCCAGCGAAGAGATCTTCCGGCCTGACTTGCCCGGGATATTCATGGTCTGACCCAGGATTCCGTAGCGGATCTTAATGTAGGTCTTCATATCCCGCTTCTTCAGATACAGCCACAATTCCTTTTTCTTCTCCAGATTCTCCTTCTCCTTTGAACGGATCAAAAGAATCGAAGATACCGTCATCATGATTGCCAGGTAATTTATCATATACTGTCTCAGTTTCTTGCTGGTCACCTTTTTCAGCTGGTACATGTCTATCATGGTCTTGGTTACGAATATCTGCTGGTCTACTCTTGCAATCATTACCTTCTCATTGACGGACTGATCCTCTCTTCCAATAAAGTACCTGTAAAAATCTACATCCAGATAATATATCTTGCGTACATGAGGCAGGGGATAGTATACATAGATATTATCCACGTAGAAGGTATGCTTCGGCAGTCTCATCTGGCTCAGCTTGAGCATGTCCGTCCGATAGATTACAGAATGCATCAGAATATATTGATCTAAACGGAAATGTCCGATATCATCCCAGCGGAACACCTCGTCCTGCGGAAGAACGTTCCGGTAGTGTATGCATTTTTTATGGGTGACCCCTACTTTTTCATAGACATAGTTGGAAATCAGCATGTCAATCTGCTCATTGTCCTCTTCCAGATGGCGCATCAGCATCAGTATCTTATGCAGCGCCTCCTCATCCACCCAGTCATCACTGTCCACAACCTTAAAATACTTTCCACTTGCATTGGCAAGTCCGGCGTTGACCGCGTCGCCATGCCCTCCATTTTCTTTGTCAATCACTTTGATTATATCCGGATACTTGTCCATATACTCATGGGCAATCTGCGAAGTTTTATCTTTAGAACCATCATTCACGATAATAATCTCTACCTCATCCCCGCCCGGCAGGATGCTTTCAATGGCATGGGCCATGTAATCCTGGGAATTATAGCATGGGATTGCAAATGAAATATACTTCATCATTCTTCTCCTTTTCTTCGATGAATTATCTATCTAGTATAAATCATTTCATAAGATTTTCCAACCGCTTCTTGGTAAAATATCTCCTTATTGATTGTAAATTCCCTTTACATCCGCTATAGTATTTGGTATAGGAAGAACAGGAGGAATTCATATGACAAAAAATATTATCGTCGGACAATCGGGCGGGCCTACCGCCGTAATCAATGGAAGCCTGTACGGAGTCGTTGCAGAAGGACTTAAGCATCCTGACCGTATCGGCCGCGTATATGGAATGATCAACGGAATCGAGGGATTCCTTCAGGGACATATGATGGACATCGGCGCTTTAGACCAGACAAATGAACTGGAAATGGTACGTACCACGCCAGGCGCATATCTTGGCTCCTGCCGGTACAAGCTGCCGGAGAGTCTGGAGGACGCAGTGTATCCACAGCTTTTCCAGAAATTTAAGGAGCATGGCATCGGCTATTTCTTCTATATCAGGGGAAATGATTCCATGGATACGGTCAGCAAACTGTCCCGCTACGCCCAGACTATCGGCAGCGATATCCGCTTCATCGGCGTGCCAAAGACCATCGACAATGACCTGGTAGAGACGGATCATACGCCGGGATACGGAAGCGCCGCCAAATACGTTGCCACCGTCGTAAGAGAGATCTCGGCTGACGCCACCGTCTATGACAATAAGCAGTCTGTCACCATCGTAGAGATTATGGGACGCCATGCCGGATGGCTGACTGCCGCCAGTATTCTTGCCCGCAAATTCGAGGGGGACAACCCTGTACTCATCTATGTGCCGGAGGTTGCCTTTGACCAGGAGGCCTTCATCGCCAAGGTAACAGAATCCCTGAAGCATACGCCTAATCTGGTAGTCTGCATCTCAGAGGGGATCCATGACAAGGATGGCACTTTTATCTGCGAATACTCCAGCGAAGTAGGAACCGATACCTTCGGGCACAAGATGCTGACTGGCTCCGGCAAGTATCTGGAAAACCTTGTCAAGGAAAGGCTTGGAGTCAAAGTACGCTCCATCGAGCTAAACGTATGCCAGCGCTGCTCCTGCGCCCACTTGTCCAGAGTCGATCTTGACGAGTCCGAGAATGCAGGCATATTCGCCGTGCTGTCCGCCCTTGCGGGAGAGACCGGCAAGATGATCAACTTCATCCGTAACAAAAGCGTTCCTTATGAACTGTCGTATGGCACTGCCGATGTCAACATCATCTGCAACCAGGAAAAGACCGTGCCTTTGGAGTGGATCATTGCGGATGGCTCCGATATCAGCAATGAATTCATAGATTATGTTCGGCCGCTGACCCAAGGATTTGTAGAACTGCCTACCAAGAACGGAATACCGCTTTTCGCTTATAGAAAATAGACTGGTTTAAGAAGCCCCATGCCATCGTATCCTGATCGTGGCATGGGGCTTCTTCGCGCTAAGGCTCCCGGCAATAATGGTAATACAGTTCCCTGGCCTTTCGCCGCATCAGATCCAGTAATTCATCCGACTGAATAACGGCGGCATTATCTCCCAGGGCTGCCAGGCATTCTGCCACCAGTTCCAGGGATGACCTGGCGATCTCCATATCAATGATCCCTTCCCCGCCCGGCAGGACTGTGAGTCCGCGCGCCAGCAAAAAATCAGCCTCGCAGCGCTTGACTCCCAGTTTTGTAAGCCGGATGGTAATATGGATCTCATCTCCGCTTTCTTTATGATCAAGGTATTCCTTCAGGGATGGAATCTCTTTTCCTTCCAGCGATTCCTCTTCATATTCCCCTGCCTCTACAATCTCTTCAATACGATCCACGCGGAACTCGCGTATCGCCTTTGCCTTCAGGCAGTAAGCCGGGCAATACCACAGTCCGTTCATAGCATACAGCCCAATTGGCACGATGGTCCGCACGCTTATCGCATATTCCGAGGTATACCGGATCGTGGCACAGTATCCGGCAGTAACAATGTCAAATATCTCTCTAAGCAGCGGGGCAGTGCAATGCCTGTCAGGAATCCAGAATAGGACTTTATCCTGCATCCTGGCAATACTATTTTGTATATCCGGCGGCAGATTGCTGAGAAACTTTTTTAACACCGAAAGACTCTCCTGCTTAAAAGGAATGTCCTTATAATACTGAAGGGATTGATAGGCAAAAAAGATGGCCATTGCCTCATTTTCTGAAAAGGCAATCGGCGGCAGTACGCGTTCCTTAAGAACATGGTATCCGCCTGCGGCGCCCACTTCTGAATATAATGGAAAGCCCACCTCTTCCAGAGCCTGCAAATCCCTCAATATGGTCCTTTTGGACACGGAAAATTCTTCCGCCAATTCTCCCACCGTAAAATGTCTTTTGGAATTTATTGTCATCATCATTGCTATGAGCCGCTCAGTTTTTGACATCTTTAACTCCTTTCCCGAATAGTGACACGACTTGTCACCATTCCATGATAATATATTTATAAATGAAAAGCAAGATAGCAAGCATAAGGGGGATAAGGCAATGAAATTAAGCCAGCGGCAGGTATGGGTGATTACGATCGGATGTTTTTTGAGTTATTTTTTATTTGGGTTTATAGATAATCTGAAGGGGACGACGATTCCAGCCATTCTTAAAGATGTGGGATTTAATTATTCAAAAGGCGGCACGATTATTTTCAGCGAATATACCGGCTTTTTTCTTGCAACCTTTTTTGCGGGGCTGCTTGCAGACTTGCTGGGCAAGAAATTCTCTCTTGTGTTGGCAGGGCTCTGTCTGATCCTGGGCGTGATCGGATATGCCTCTTCTTCCCATCTGGCCATGTTTGTGGCTTTCATATTCCTGATCGGGCTTGGACTTGGCTCCCTTGAGTTAAGCGGAAGCAATATCATCTCCGGAATCCATGAGCAGCATAAAGGGCGCTATATGAATCTTCTGAACGCCTTCTATGGCATTGGCTCCATTATCACGCCTATTTTAGCCGGGCATTTTTTGAACATCGGCTTCTCTTTTCGAACCATCTACAGATATAGTCTGTTTGTCATAGTTCCAATCACGGTTTATTTTATTGTCATGAGATATCCAAGGGATACAGCCCCGGATGAGGCTGAGAAGAAGATTGATTTTAAAGATCTGATTCAAATTATTTCCCAGAAAGATGTTCTATTAATGTATGTGGTCATATTCGCATATGTGGCCGCCGAGATTGGCATGGCAACGTGGATGGTGGAATTTTTCCAGCAAGAAAGGCATGTCTCCGTAGTTGCCAGTTCCCTGTATCTGTCCATTCATTTTGCAGGCATGACCATTGGACGGCTGCTGGGCAGTTTTTTCGTAGACAAGGCGGGCCATCTAAAAAGCCTGCTGATCTTCTCCTTACTCGCAGTCCTCTGTATTTCACTGGGGATATTTGGGCCGCCTTCCATAGCAATCGTGCTGGCATTTACGGGGTTCTGCTTTTCTATCATCTTTCCTACCGCCACTGCGGCTGTCTCCGGGATCCCCGCAAAGAGTTCCGGAACCATGCTTGGCATGTTCTTTGCATGCGGAGGGCTGGGAGGAATGATCGGGCCATGGCTCATTGGATTTGTAAACGACCTGTTGGGGCTTAAGATGGGCATGTCGGTGAATATCCTGTTTTGCATCATCATCGTATTCTCTTTGATTACCCTTCTTCGTCAGAAGCATTGTTCATAGTTTGTTCATTTATCTTTCAAAAAACCTTCATTTCTTTAACATCGTTTCTTCATAGGTCTGCTTTATACTAAGTTTATCAGATGAAGAACAAGACATCTGAACATTAAATAAGACCATTGACCAATAGTAAAATACTATTTTTGAATAAACTTTTTCATAATACATGCCGGGGATTCGTAAGAATCACCCGGCATCCTCCCTTTTATGAGGATCTTAATCGCCGCCTCCTGTTAACGGCAGTTTTTATTTACCTGGGAATCAAAGGCGCGGCAAGCCAGCACACTGCCCTTCCCTTTTTGGAATCCAGCAGCAGCTGGGCATTGCAGTCTGACACATCAAAAATCTTGATAATCTCGCCCAGTTCCTCATTTCCCGGAAATAGTTTCGGGAATATGTCCGGATGCTGCTTCAGCAGCCGGGGCTGATAACATCTGGTCTTGCTATTTTCATTAATCGCCCCATAATATACGTCAGCCTCCACAAGATCCTGGAACATGTGGCTTCCATAAGACAGTTCCGGATGGTACCCCACTTCGCTGTATGCTACCTCGCAGATGGCGCAGAACGCGCTGATGTTGGCATATACTACCGGAACCCCCAGTTCCGGCGAAGAGGTTCCGATCCGCCCCGGAACCAGAAGCATCATTTTTTTATCCGTATCTTCATAGTGGCGATTGATCTCATCAATCTTCTGCGCCACATGGAATTTCTTCGCATAAGGGTACTCGTAATATTTCCTCGGATCCACCCATACGATGATATCCAGTTTCTCCATCTTGGAGCGGCGCATGGAAGTGCGGCGCACATCGAAGAGAAACTCCTTGACTTTCTCTTCCGGAATGTGGATTTTCTCTGATACGCTGGCCTGAAGAGGCCTGCACTGCAGAAGATTTAGCTTCCATTCTCCTTTTGCCGCGCTGTTCACCGCGAATTCTACATCCACCGGCCTTCCGTATACTTCCTGCAGCATGCCAAGAATATCCTTTACCATCTGGATAAAGAGATCGTTATTTACCATCCCTTGGCAGTCGGCAAACAGTACCTGCTTATACTTTCCTCTCTGGGCCAGCAATTCTTCTGCCTCCGTGTCATGGCTTAGCACCAGTTTCTTCTGCCACCCGGGAAGTTCCTCTATCACTTCTTCCAATCGTTTCGTACACAGGGAATTGGATGCATAATCCATCACGTCTACATTCCGCTGGGAATATTTGTGCCGTTCCGCCACCGTTGTCCGGAGATTGGCCTGCGCCCGGTCAAGGCCCACGAGTCTGGGATAGTCTCCCGGCGTACGCTCCACCGCGCGCGTGCCAAGCCCCATGACCATTCGTATCATTCCCGCGTCCGGATTCATGTTTTCCATCCATTTATAAGGATTATAAGAGCATCCCATGCCCGCTGCCACGGGCATATAGAAGTTGTCGTACCTCTGCCCCGCGACCTTCTGTATCAGCAGCGCCATTTGCTCGTCTACATCCAGAAGCCCCCAGCGCCTCCGATACTCGATGGCCGAGGGATTCATAGTACTTGCATAGACACTTCGCACGGCATTCATCAGATCAGAGAGCCTCTCTTCTTCGTTTCCCTGATTGATGCAGAAGATGGATTCATACTTGCCGGAAAAAGCGTTGCCGAATCCATCTTCCAGGAAACTGCTGGATCTGACGATGATCGGCGTATCTCCATAATGCCGGACCACTTTGAGAAGTTCTTCCTGTATGGCTTCGGAAAAGCTGCCGTTCTGGATACGGCTTTGCAGTTCATCCGCCTCTTGGAACTTCTCTTTTTCCTTCATATGGCGCCTTCTCAACTCCATACAGTCATTTTCTTCCAGAAAATGATAGAATACGTCCGAGCCAACAAAATAGGAATCGTGCGGCTCCATATAATCCATGTATTGAGGCATCCTCGCCTGGATCAGTTTTCTTGCAAGCAGAAGCCCGCACGCTTTTCCTCCGATCCTGCCTCCCCCAATTCGGCGCTGAGCCACCTTATAGTAGTCTTCAGGGCCAAAATTCTCCACGATCAGGCGTTCCATCTCAAGCCCCGTACTCATCAGATCATTGCATATATATTTACTCTCTTTCGCTGTCAGGCTCTCCCTGCTTCTGATCTCTTCCCAGTTCATATGCCTATACCTCCTGTTCTTATGAGATAACCAAATGCCTATACCTCTTATACATATATAAGTATTTGTTTTTATCATACCATTTTATCTATAATGAAATCAAGAAAACAAAGCACCCAAAGGAGGAAAGGGAAGCATGAACCAACCAGTAAACAGCGCCGATGCCCTTGACGAGTTAAAACTACAGTACGAACAAGCCAAGGCCAAAAAATTAAACCTGAATATGTCCCGGGGGAAGCCGGCGCCTTCCCAGCTTGATCTAAGCAACGGACTGCTTAACTCCATGGACACTTACATCACCGCCGACGGCACGGATGCCCGTAATTACGGCATCGGGGACGGCATCCCTGAGTGCAGGAAACTTTTTGCCGAACTTCTGGGCCTTCAGCCTCAGCAGATTATCATGGGCGGGAATTCCAGCCTGAGCATGATGTTCGACACCCTGGCGTCCCTTTGCCTGTTCGGCACCGGAGGGGGCACCCCCTGGCATTATTACAAATTCCAGGGCACGCCCGTCAAGTTCCTGTGTCCCGCGCCAGGCTACGACCGCCACTTCAGGATCTGTCAGGAACTGGAGATCGAGATGATTCCGGTACCGCTAACTTCGGAAGGTCCGGACATGGAGATGGTCGCGTCGCTTGCAAAGAAGGATCCTTTAATCAAAGGCATCTGGTGCGTGCCTCTTCATTCCAATCCGGAAGGAATCTGCTACAGCGACCAGGTGGTAGAACAGCTGGCTTCTATGGAAACCGCTGCCGACGATTTCCGCATCTTCTGGGATAACGCCTATGGCATCCACCACATCTACGAGAAAGTGGAGCTTATGAATATCCTGGAAGCCTGCGAAAGGCATCACCATCCAGACCGGGCATACTATTTCTTCTCTACATCCAAGATTACATTTCCTGGAGCCGGACTTGCGCTGATTGCTTCCAATTCCTCAAATGTAGCAGAGATCAGGCAGCATATGTCCGCACAGATCATTAGTTATGACAAGATCAACCAGCTGCGGCATGTACAGTACTTTCAGACGCCGGAGAACATTCTGTCCCATATGGATCGCCTGGCACAGGAGTTAAGGCCCAAATTCGATCTGGTACTCTCCAAACTTAAAAGCCAGCTTGGCGGAACAGGACTGGCGACCTGGAGCACGCCAAAGGGCGGATACTTCATCTCCCTTTATACCCCGTCAGGCTGTGCCAAGAGAACGGTGGCGCTTGCCAAGGAAGCGGGAGTCACTCTGACGGATGCCGGGGCAACCTATCCTTACGGGAAGGATGAATCAGACAGGAATATCCGTATCGCGCCGTCCTATCCAACGCTTGAGGAACTGGACGCGGCCATGGACATATTTATTCTATGTATCAAAATAGCAGCACTGGAAAATAAATAAACCAATATAACAGGAGGAAATCTATTATGAGCAAAACATATAACCCTTATGATAACGTATTAAAAGTTGTATCCGAAGCAGCAGGCATCCTAGGCTATTCAGACAGTGACATTGAAGCATTGAAATACCCGGAAAGAGAACTGAAGGTCGCGATTCCGGTGCGTATGGATGATGGAAGCACGAAGGTATTCGAAGGCTACCGTATCCAGCATTCCACTTCCCGCGGACCGGCCAAAGGAGGAATCCGCTTCCATCCGGATGTCAATCAGGATGAAGTAAGGGCTCTGGCAGCATGGATGACGTTCAAGTGCGCGGTCGTCAATATCCCTTATGGCGGCGGAAAGGGCGGTGTTGTCTGCGATCCCGGCAAACTCTCTGAAGATGAGATTCGCGCGATCACCAGAAGATTCACGGCCGCTATCGCGCCTCTGATCGGACCGGAACAGGATATTCCTGCTCCTGATGTAGGAACGAACGCTGCTGTTATGGGATGGATGATGGACACCTACAGCATGCTCAAAGGCCACTGCGTTCACGGAGTTGTTACAGGCAAGCCGATCGAGCTTGGCGGAGCGCTTGGAAGAAGCGAGGCTACCGGGCGCGGCGTTATGTTCACCGTTAAGAATGTACTGAAGAAAAAAGGAATTCCTGCACAAGGCACCACCGTGGCTATCCAGGGAATGGGAAATGTCGGCAGCGTGACAGCCAAACTTCTTTATCAGGAAGGGTTGAAAGTCGTTGCGGTCAGCGACGTATCCGGAGGCATCTATAAGAAAGAAGGCCTCTGCATCCCGCAGATACTCGAATACCTGTCCAAAGACCGGAAGAACCTGCTGTCCGGCTATCAGGAGGAAGGCATCACGCGCATTAGCAATGCTGAACTTCTGGAACTGGATGTAACGCTTCTGGTCCCAGCTGCCCTGGAAAACCAGATCAATCTCTCCAATGCAGAAAAGATAAAGGCAGATATCATTATCGAAGCTGCGAATGGCCCGACTGCTTCCGAAGCAGATGATATCCTGAAGAAAAAGAATATCATGGTTGTTCCTGACATCCTTTCAAACGCAGGCGGCGTCGTGGTATCCTACTTTGAATGGGTACAGAACATCCAGTCTGTCAACTGGACCGAAGAAACGGTCAACGAGAAACTCAAAGACATCATGGATTCCGCCTTTGAAGCTGTATGGAACATTGCGGAATCAAACAACGCCACCTTGCGGACCGGCGCTTACCTGATCGCTGTAAAACGAGTGGTAGACGCCAAGAAAGCGAGAGCTATCTGGCCATAAAACACACCCTTCTTGCTAAGCGAGGGGCCTGCCAAGTGCAGGCCCCTCGTGTCATATATTCATTCCCTTTAAGCCTGGCATGACATATGCCTGAATTGTCAGCCAGGTCTTTTACGAGTTTGCAAATCATGGTACAATATAAATAAGTAGAAACAGGGAGGATATCTGAGATGTTTAATTCTATGAACTATGTGTATGAAGTGTATAAAGAGCGAAGTTTTTCTAAGGCTGCGGCAAACCTGTATATTAGCCAGCCATCCTTAAGCGCCACCGTCAAGAAGGTGGAAGAGCGCATAGGCGCGCCAATCTTCGACCGCAGCGTAAGCCCGATACAGCTGACGGAATGCGGCCGGCATTATATCAAGGCTGTCGAAGAAATCATGGATACCCAGAGCCGGTTCGAGAATTATCTCAATGACCTGAATGAACTGAAGACAGGCCAGATCGCAATCGGAGGAAGCAATCTATTCGCTTCCTATATCCTTCCCCCGGTAATCACCCGCTTCACCCAGAAGTATCCTCTGGTTAAGGTCCATCTGGTAGAGGCGAATACGCCTCAGCTGGTGGATCAGCTGTTCCGGGGAACACTGGATATGGTCATTGATAATTCCTCATTTCCGGATGCGATCTACCATCATCATCTATATACCCAGGAAACGCTGCTTCTGGCTGTGCCCGCGTCCTTTGCCTCCAATGAAAAGGCTGCTTCTTATCGCCTTACGATCCAGGATGTGCTGGACCGCAGGCATGTGAAAGAAGATACGCCCTGCGTTCCGCTTTCCCTATTCCAGGATGATCCTTTCATTCTCCTTCGTTCCGGCAACGATACCAGATCCCGGGCTGAAAAGATCTGTCAGGCTCAGTCATTTTCGCCCAACATTATCCTGAAGTTGGATCAGCAGGTTACCGCATTCCATATCTGCTGCTATGGAATGGGAATTACATTTGTCAGCGATCTGCTTCTTGCCCACATTCCTAATGGAGGGGACTGTTACTATTACAAGCTGGATGCAGACTATGCGGGACGCAGCATCTATTTCTACCACAAAGAGACCCGGTACGTGACGAGGGCTATGGAAGAATTTTTAAGAATCGCTTCCAACGGCGTTACAACATAAAAAAATGCCAGATCATATAACTTCGATCTGGCATTTCTTTGTCTCTTCTTACTTAAGCCACTGTTCCTCATCGGAATATGGAATAATTGGAAGATAGATGTAGGAAGCGTGGATGCTGTCTACGAATATCTTGTATTCAATATCCTGGCTGTTTGGCAGTTGAACCATCCAGTGATATGGATTCGCATCGTAGTTCTTGACCTCTACTTCTATACGGTGTCCTTTGCGGAATACATTAGAAGTGTTCATTACTTCTATGGTGTATTCGTTGATTTCTCCCGGTACTACAGGAACTTTTCTGGTATGGTCATTGTTGAATTCCCATGGTTTTAATTCTTTCTTTTCCAGCCCTCTGTGGGAGGCTCTTAAGTTTCCTGTTACCAGGTTCATCGGACGTCCTTCGCCTTCTGGCGGGACATCATTTAGCATAATGGTGAAGTTGGCATCCGTCTTGTCGATCGCGCACTGAAGGTGCATAACGATCGGCCCTGTCACTTCCACATCTTCTTCCAATACTGGCGTTCTAAATACGACATTCGGCACTGCGTAGGTCTCATTGGATCCGCCCTCATAAGGACTCTTATGGTTAAGGATCGTAGGCTCTACGTGCTCATCTTTTTCTTTCTCTGTAGAAAGAAGTCCGCCATCCCTGAGATAGTACTTGGTCCACTCCGTACGGGCAAGCGGCCATTCATATTCATAGCGGAACTTATTGATTCCTCTTACAAGCAGTTTCATCGGAGGCTCATCCATGATACCTGTATCAATGCCTTTGAGCCAGTAATCGTACCAGCGCAGGTATTCCGGCGTCATGATCCGGTGCGGCAGATGCAGGGCATCATGCTCTTCCGGAGCGGCTAATTTTCTCGGAACGGACATATCTCCATGCGTAAATAAGAAGAATGGTCCCTGAGAGAATCTTCCAAGTTCATAGTATTCGGATATCAGATACATTGGCACTTTGATATCCTCCGGATGGCTCTGGATCGAACGCTCTCTCCAGAAATCGCTGTCATCATCGTGAAGCAGCATATCGAAGAAATATGTCTGGTTTCTCGGCGGCCAGCAGCTTAAGATGCCGGAATACAGCGCGCTGTGATTGATATCCGGATCTGACAGCCTCTTTTCGATACGGCTCTTCAGTTCCTCAGTCGTGTAAGTGCGCTCCGCAGTTGACATAGAATTTACGTCCGGGCAGAAATCCGTGTACATGAAGGAACGGTTCACAAATACCCCGCCCGGATAATTATGGTGATACATGTTGTCTACGACTTCTACCATCATGATAGCCTTAAGATGCGGCGGCTGCAAAGCTGCCACTACTGGCTGCAGTATAGAGAAATAGGAGATTCCTATCATTCCAATATTACCATTACAGTAAGGAAGCGTTGCTGCCCATTCAATAACATCATAGCAGTCCTCCTGCTCCTGGCGTCCGTACAGACCATCCCAGGCACCTTCGGATTTGCCGATTCCTCTTGGATCCGGAACTACTACGATATAGCCGTGCCTTACATATTCATAGATATCGCCTGCTTCGATCGTGTGGTCGAAAAGCACGGTCTTAAACTGCATGGATATACGATCCATCGTCTGAATCGACTTTCCATAGGCTGAGAACGCAACCAGGCATGGAAACTTGGTATCTTCGTCCGTATCCGGGCGATAGATGTCTACCGCAAGCGTGACTCCGTCTCTGACCTGCATTAAGACGTCCTCTTCCTTGAGCACCTCGTATTTGCGCGGCGTCATTTTTTCAATGCCGTCCATATAACGGTCATCCCAATATTTCGGCTTTTTATCCAGGCCGACGATTTCCAGTTTTTCTTTATTTTCCATTTCGTCCTCCTACCTTATTCCACCCAGTTTTTCTCGCCTGTTACAATCGGAAGTTCAATCCAGGATGGATTCTCATTGTCTACGTGGATCTCGAAGTTCACTTCCCTGGCCAGCGGATGTGGTCCTGCTACTCTTCCGGATGTATAGAGTCTTGGCAGGCTTGCCATCTCGTTAAAGTCAAAGAACTGCTGATCCATCGTCTTGAACTCTACTTCAATCTGGTGGCCTTTCTTGAACAGATTATCCACAGGCGCCAGTTCGAATATATATTCATATACTTTTCCTGGCTCTACCGGTTCTTCCTTCGTATGTACATTTTTCGGCCTGTGATCCGTACTGTCTGCGTCCAGCGCTCTGTGGGAACACTTCAGATATCCGCAGGATAGCAAAGTCCTGTATCCGGTTTCCGAATCTTTATCCCATAACTTCATTGCCAGATGGGCATCATCCGTGTCGATCGCTGCCTGAAGGCATCCCGTGATCGGCCCGCATACTTCTATTTCTTCGGTAAGAGGCACAGATGTATAGGTAAGGGCCGGCACGTCTTCCGGCATCTGTGACAGCTTGGTCGGAGGTATATGGCGGATCTGATCCGGTGCGGCTGCTTCTTCTGCCTTCTCCAGCGTCAGTCCGTTCTCTTTCCTGAAATACAGTTTTTTATATTCCGTGCTTTCGCATGGCCACTGAGTCTCATAGCGATACCTGTCTTCGCCCATAACCAGCATCTTGATCGGCGGCTCATCCATGATTCCCGTATCCATGCCTTTCAGCCAGTGATCATACCATCTGAGCTGCTCCGGTACCGGCTTCTCATATGGAGAAGTCTTGGCTGTTGCGGGATCCAGCATCAGCAGTTTCTTCGGCACGCTATTGTCAATCTTGTTATAGATATCATAGGATGAAATCGTAGCATATCCATATTCATAATAAAGTCCTACAATATAAGTAGGTATGGATACTACCCTGTCTTTGAAGCTTCTTCTGTCCCACCACTCGCTCTTAAACGGATGCAGCATAATATCGATATTCCAGGTATAATGCCTTGGCGGGAAACTGTCCAGTCCTCTGTAATAGTAAGAGTTGGTAGCAATCTCTGGCTGTCTTCTTGCCTCAGCCAGCATTTCTTTCAACTCTTCCTCGCTATGCTCCATCTCTGCCTCAGATATGGTATTGGTATGCGGAATATAACTGCAAAGAGGATAATTGATATCGCTTAATATTCCTCCTGGATAACAGTCAAGGTACATGTCGTCGATAACGTCTATCGGCATGATCGCTTTTAGATAAGGCGGATTCATTGACGCTACCAGAGGCTGGATCTTTCCTGCATAGCCGCATCCGATCATTCCCACATTTCCATCAGATAGATAATGGCCTGCCCAGCGGATTACCTCGCAGCAGTCAATCTGATCCTGCCTGCTCAGCACGCCGGTCCATATGCCTTCTGAATTCTGGATTCCTCTTGGATTAACGACTACGACGATATAGCCCCGGGATGCAAAGAAGTCAATTCCTCCAACTTCAATCCCCTGCTCATACATGAACTTTCCAAGCTGAATCGGATCCCGTCTTCTACCCGCTTCCTGGGCTACCTTTCCAAATGGGGAAAAGCCTACTAATACCGGATGCTTTTCCTTGTCGTCCGGCCTGTATACGTCACAGTAAAGACGGACATCATCTCTCATTACAATCGGGCGGTCCTTTTCCACCCTGATCTCATATTCTGGTTCTCTAATTATTTGACTGTTCACGGTTTACCTCCAATCACATGTTGTTTCTTCCTCTTTTATTCTACACTTTTCCCTTCGGGGCAAGGTCAAGACTCAATCTCCTAATAATTGCTCCAGGTTTTGTGCAGTCATATACACATCTTCAAAACTAAAATAAAGCGGCGAGAATGATATCCTAACCTGGTCATCCTTCCCTGCCGGCTTGCCGGAAGCCATCTTCTCCCTTACCGCAGACTTCAATTCATCCGTTATCCTGGAACCACTGTCCAGGAAATCCGTAATCTCAGAAGCCGCCACATGCAGAATCGTCACATGTCCCCCTCTTCGGTCATCCTCCCTGGGCGTCAGAATCTCAACGCCTAGTTTTGCCAGTTTCTCATCGATCAGTTCCATAAAGTATCCGGTCATGGCAAGAGACTTCTTGCGGATCGCATCTATCCCCGCCTCCCGCACCATATCCAAGGCTCCCTCTAACGGCGCTATATTAAGGATCAGCGGCGAACCATGCTGCCAGCCTCCGGCCCCTCGTTCTGCCTCAAAATGAGGAAGCTTCCTGAACTGCAGATCTTTGACATATCCGTGCCATCCTGGCATTGCCACCGGCACGTCAAAGTTCTTCTCATGGATAAATATGGTAGATGGGCATCCCAGCCCTCCATTCAAATACTTATAGTTACACCATACGGCAAAATCCACGCCCCAGTCATGAAGCTTGCAAGGCACGACCCCTGCCGAATGGCTCAGGTCAAACCCGATAGGGATTCCTCTCTTGGCCGCCTCGGCCGCGAGTCTCTCCATATCCAGAAGCTGGCCCGTGGAGTGCACCACAGAGGGCAGGAAGATTAATGCGACCTCTTCGGACATCCAGTCGATGATTTCATCTTCGCTGATGATCGGATTGCCTATCCCTGCCAAAATCAGATCATCGTCAGGATCCTGTCCCTTCAGTCTGATCTGCGCCTCCACAGCATATCTGTCTGAGGAAAATATCTGGCTGTCGCACAGAATCTTCGTCCGTTTCCCCCAAGGCTTGTAAAAGGCCGCCAGCACGCTGTGTATATTCGTGGTGGTAGTTCCATTGATGATCAGTTCCTTTTCTTTCGCTCCTACCAGTTCTTCTTCCATGGCCGCAATTCGTTCCGGATAATAGAACCAGGGAACCTCCCCGGCAAACCAGCCTGCAACCAAAAGATTCTTCCATTCTTCCGCCACGCGGTTAAGCGTAGCCTCCGAACGGCGGGACATAGGTCCCAGGCCGTTCGCTTCATAATATAGATAATCTGGAAGATAGAACTCTTCTTTATATTTTTTCAATACATCCTTCTCATCCATAGAGGCTGCGTTCATTCTACTCTTCCTCCCAGCTTACTTCTACTTTTACCTTGCCTGACTTGTAGCGCACTACCATGAAGATAAAGGTAAGAACCAGAAGTATGATGTTGCCAATGATGATTTCCTTCGTATTGTCTTCGATCAGAAGCCAGTTCTGGAAAATCAGCAGGGCGCCGCACAGATAGCAGACAACCTTCAGAACGCCGTCAGATATCTTAAAGGTTGATTTGGACCATGCCTCCGGAAGCAGTTTCGGAAGTCTTGCCGTAGCTATAACTACAAGGAAAGTCGTAATGTTCATAAGGATCATGGACATGTTGGCAATTCTGTCAATATCAAGTCCTGCTATAACTGGAACTAATCCTACGATATAGAATAAGATCAGCAGATAATGAGGTGTTCCATATTTATCATTGATAGTACCAAGTTTCTTTGGGAACCATCCGTCTACGCATGCCTGCAGTACCGGCTTGGTAACCCATCCGAATGTAGCGTTCAAGGTTGTGGACAGGGCAAGCAGGGCTCCTCCTGTTACGAAGAATACATACAGTCCTTTCGGAAGGAAAGCTGCTGCTGCAACGCTAAGTGGCTGATACATAACTTCTTCTACCGGAATGACTCCAGCTGCTACAAATCCGATTACAGCGTATAACGCCGTAACAATCAGAGTAGAGAGCACGATAGCAAAAGGAACGTCTTTCGTCGGGTTCTTGCACTCGCCTGAGAAGTTTACCAGGTTACCGCCACCGGTTGTAGCAAATGAGGTGAAGATTGCCGCCATGCAGAATCCTTTCCATCCTCCCATGAATAACGGAGGCTCGGTTCCCGTAAAATATCCCGGCTGTACATGGAAGACTCCGACTGCCGCAAATACTGCCAGCGCTGCCGCCAGAATAATAACGAGTATATTCTGTATAAACGCCGCGTCTTTTACGCCAAAAAGGTTGATAACGAAGAACAATGTCAACGCCGCTACCGCAAGCGGTACCCTGGGGATGCCAGGAACAAGAGCCAGCAAATAATCCGCCAGCGACAACGCGTACATTCCTATCGAAATATTACCTACGATATAGATGATTATGTAGAAACCTGAAAACCGTTCGCCAAGCAAGAGGCTTGCCATCGTGTACTGTCCGCCTCTTAAGCGTACCGCGCTTCCTGCAAAAATGCTGGGGATGGTAACCGCCAGAGAGAACAGCGCGCCGAACAGGAACGCAAATACGACGGATCGTCCGGTAAAGCCGATCGCTACGCCAGTCAGCGAGAATACGCCGGAGCCGATGATCTGGCCTAAGCCCATGGATATCAATTCTTTCTTGCCTAATACCCGGCGCAGTTTCTTGGTAGTATATTCTTCATTTACATTGACATTCTCAGTTGCTTCATTGGTGTTTCCCATAAATACCCTCCTTCTCTCTCCTCGGACCTATTCCGAGATCATGCAGATTGCCCGTACAGGAGATCCATCTGCTTCCATCAGTTTCAGCGGCAGGAAAGAATAGGTTGCGGCTTCTTTCGGCAGCTGCTCTAAGTTACACATATATTCCACTATGAGGCACTCATTTCCCAGCAGCGCCGCATGGGCTTCATTCTTAATATTCTCACGCTCAATATTTTCAAGAATCTCTGAGAATGTCGGATTTTCCAGACGTTTTGCGGTCGAGAATCCATATGCAGCGTCGGCAGAACTTCCGTCCGTTCCCACAATCTTAATTCCAAGTTCTACCAATGCCAGTGCCGCATCCCCTGAAAGATAAGGATGGCGGAAGAAATCCCAAGTTCCGTAATACTTTGCCCACCCTGTATTCAGGATTGCAAAATCCACTTTCTTCAGTTCATCCGCATGGGCCATGATATCCTCCCGCGTAATCTCATAGATGTCTCCCTTATCGCTGAAGTCAAGTACGATTCCCTGCCCGATAAAACGCTCTACCGGAAAGTCATTCAAGGTCTTGCCGCTCTTGCTTATATGATAAGGCGCATCAATGTGCGTAGACGTATGCGTCCCCATCTTCATAAACTTCACGTTAACCCCTTCTTCTTCTGTGGTCGCATAATTTTCTACCACGGGCACTTTGTCACAAGGGCACACCTGCGTCTCGTTGTTAATCTCCCTTGTTAAGTCAATAAATTTCATTGTATATCCTCCTTTCTATCTGACAAACTCCTGGCCTCTCTTCTCGACCGGAATCTGTATCTCTGTTACAAATTCCTTTGGATCATCCGTTGTAAAATCATCCATGTGGAATTCTTCCCGGATATTTCCGACTATCTTATAGTCATTTTCCTCAATCCATGTAAGTATCGCCTCGTAAGCGTCGATCACGCTTTCGTGTTCTCCTGTATGCAGCAGGTATGCCACTTCCCTGTAGCCCTCCTGCTTTTTACAGCGGATCCTGTCCGTCTCCGGGAACGGCGCCAGAACCCTTTTGAGAATCTCTACCTGAATCTCGTCACTCTTATATACGGAGTCATAATAAATGGTAAACCGTTCATTTCCTGTCTTGGCCCTGCATTTATTCAGGTATTCCAGAAGTTCGGACCACAGCGCTTCCTGGGTGGAATAGGTGCTGATGGAGGCTTTCAGGCTTGCTACCTGCATCTCTTCCACCGGCTTGATCCCCACGTTGTAGGATGACAGTTCAATACCTCCGTTTTTATCCAGTTTTTTCTTCAATAGTTCAATTGTCTGCTTCTTTTCGTTCAGTTCCTTAATCTGCCGGTCAAATTCCAACTGCTTGAGTTCCAGCACCCCTTTTAGCAGAGTATGGTCTTTATCGATCTCCTCCTTCATCAAATAAGTGATTTCCTTTAAAGACAATCCCATCTCCTTCAGAAGAAAAATCTCATTCAGAATGGGAATCTGCGATGATGTATAATAGCGATATCCTGTGGTTTCATCCACATATTTAGGCCTCAAAAGCCCTAATTCATCGTAATACCTCAACGTCTTTCCAGAAATTTTGTAGATACTTGCTAATTGTCCAATCCGAAACATATCCTCGCCTCCTAGCGCCTGAATCATATGTTTAAATTGTTTGAACACATTGTAAAAGATTCCCCCAAGGGCAAAGTCAATAGCAATCTGTTATTTTGTATAGTTTTTTATTTTTTTCAGAATCTTTTTGTGCATTTCCAACAATTCGTCACATTAATTTTTTTATATTCTTACTAATGCCAGCGCATATAGTATATCTCAGGCGCGTTTTTTATTCATTTCCAATATTTTCCATCAAAAAAGTGCCAGGGAACTTCGATGCCTTCCCCGGCACTTTGACTGTTCAACTTAATTTTGCAGAAAAGAAGAGGATACGTACGCTCCCTTTTCAGGCAGCAATGTCGTATCCTCTTCTCTCTTTCATCACTGAATCATATTCAACTATTTTCAAACACTTTATACAAAACAGAAACCTACTACCAGATAAGCAGCCATAGCCAGCGCTCCGCATACCAGCGCATAAGGAAGCTGGGTCTTAACATGGTCGATATGGTCTGCGGCGGCTCCTGTAGACGACAATACCGTCGTATCGGAAAGCGGAGAACAGTGGTCTCCAAATACTCCGCCGCCTGCTACTGCCGCAAAACTTGCGATTACCAGAATTGTAAGCGTTCCGCCGGTAAAGTTAAATGCCAGCGGCAGCGCGATTGGCATGCAGATTGCAAAAGTTCCCCAGGAAGATCCTGTGGCAAACGCCATAACGGCAGATACCAGGAAGATGATTGCCGGGAGCAGATGCGGCGTCAGCAAGCCTTCCGTCATATTGATGATATAGTTTGCGGTACCCATCTGCGAACTTAATGCATTTACGGAATAAGCCAGCGCCAGCAGCATGACTGCCGGAATCGCGCCTTTTACGCCGTCTGTCAGAGTGCTCATCACCTCTTTGAATGGGATTCCCTGGATCATCATGCTGACGGTCATAAAGATGACTACCATCAGAAAGGCTTCCATGGTCTTGGCAGAACTAAAAGCGATATATGTACCGATCGCAATACTGATGATCATCAGAACCGGGAAGATGAAGTTCAGGAATATCCTTGGCTTAAGTCCCGGGTATGCCTCCATGTCCGTAAGTTCCTTGCCAATCAGCGGAGTCGCCCCATCCCGCAGTACCTTTCCTTCTTCCTGGGCTCTGCGCTCAGCCTTCTTCATCGGTCCGAAGTCCTTAATGATCCCGGATGCCAGAAGTCCTACGAACAGAACCGCAAAGATCGGATAGAAGTTAAACGGAATCGCCTTCAGGAATAACGCGGACGCATCCTTGTCAGTCGCGATGCATCCCACGCCTACAGCGAGTCCCATCAGGTAGGCTGCCCATCCGGTGATCGGCATCAGAACGCTGACCGGAGCGGATGTGGAGTCGGCAATATAGGCCAGTTTTTCTCTGGATACCTTTGCCTTGTCCGTAATGCTTCGCATAACCGAACCTACGAATAACGGGCTGAAAGAGTCGCTGAAGTAGATGAAGATGCCCAGAATCCACGCCATCAGCTGTGCGCCTTTGCGGCTTAAATTCCTGTCATGCACCTTCTGAGAAAATCCCTGGATCGCTCCAGTCTTCTGAAAGTAAGCCACCAGAATGCCGATAAAGGTATTCAGAAGCATAACCCAGGAAAAACTGGTGGTGCCAAGGCTCTCTTTTAAAAGCGTCGGGAATCCGAACAGGCCCTGTCCGGACAGCAGTGTTCCGGTAATACAGGCAATTGCCAGCGCAACGATCGTATTTCTCGTTACGAATGACAGTACGATTGCCAGGATTGCCGGGATGATTGATATAAATCCCATTGTTTCCATTAGATAAAAGTCCCCCTTTTCTTTTGTCTATAACTTTATAAAATTATCGGATCGGCTGACCGTAGCCGGCGGCGCCGGATCCAAAGCCCTATCGCTTATGCCCAGGATATCTTCCGGACGGATCCACGGACGATTCTGAAGCGCGCTGGTCTCCTCATGCGTCAGGTAGCCTTGATATGCGGTAAGGCTCCGTCTTAAGAATCCGTCTCTTGCGCAGGCTTCTGCAACTCCCAGGTTCAGGATGCTGCGAAAATGCGGAAGCACGGATGCCGCATAGGCAACGGACGTAGAATTGGCAATTGCCCCCGGAATGTTGCTGACACAGTAGTGTACCACCCCTTCTTCCACATACCGCGGATTCTCATGCGTGGTCTCATGGAAGGTCTCCAGAGCCCCCTGCTCATCATTGCTGATATCCACAATGACAGATCCCGGCTCCATCGTCCTTACCATCTCTCTCGTAATCAGATACTGCGTATTTCCCTTCGGCCACTTCACGCAGTTGAGCACCATATCGGTCTCCGGCAGGATCTGGCGGATATTCTCCCTGTTGGAAATCATAGTATTGATGTTCTGCCTGTACTGATTCTGCAGGCTCCTTAAGGTCCCGATGTTAATATCAGCCACCGTAACCCAGGCGCCTAATGCGTGCAGGACGGCGAGCGCAGCCTGTCCTACCACTCCGCCTCCTAAGATCAGAACCTTCATTCCAGGCGCTGCTCCAAGTCCGCTTACGAACTTTCCTTTGCCTCCATGAATGGTAAGCATGGAGTCCAGCCCCATCAGAGCCCCCTGCTTGCCTGCCGCCTCACAGTTCGGAGAGCCATATCTGTGAGAATCTTCTGCTGTGAATGCAATGACTTTCTGATCCAGCAGTGCCTGCACTTCTTCCGGATGCGCAGCCGGATGGATACAGGTAAATACAATCTGCCCTTCTCTTAACAAGCCATATTCCGATGGCTCGAATTCCTTTACCTTAGCCACAAAGTCACAGGTGCCGTAAATCTCTTCTGCCGTATCGACCATGACAGCGCCGGCTTCTGCATACTTTTCATCTGCAAACCCTGCCTTTACACCAGCGCCTTTTTGCACCAGTACTTCATGTCCATCCGCAATCAGGCTGGCCACTTCCACAGGTGTTGCGATCACGCGGTTTTCACCAATCTTGATATCTTTTAATATACCTGCCTTCATTATCTTTACCTTCTTTTTCTTTCCTTCGTATTCTGACGCAAGAATATACATTTATCTGCATATTCACACGCTTTCTTATTATACAAAATTTACCGGATTATCGCAAGAAAAAGCCGTTCTTTTTCCTCTTTTTATAGTATATTAACACTGCGATTGCCAAAAACGGGATAAAAATCATGCATATTATTGGCCATTTTTTTGGTTTTTTCTCATTTTTCTCCTTAGCATCTGCCTTCAGTTTCTTTTCTATCGGCTTAATCAGCCTTTGAAATACCGTCTTCTTAGGCGACACTTGGAATTGCATATGACCGACAGCCTGATTGCCTGCATGGTCAGATGCCCTGACCTCGATCTCATAATTCTTTAAGTCCTGTACCGTAAACTGATAAATCCTGCTCCTTTTATTCGTCTTCTGCGCCTCCCCGTTAATCTTTATCTCATCAATCTGATCCTCCTGATCTTCGAGGGTTACCTGGAAAGTCTTCTCTTCCTCATAGTCCTTCCCGTCTTCCACATCCCGAAACACAACTTGGGGAGGGGTATGATCAATGACGAATCTGGCCTTTGCCGTACCGGTGTTGCCAGCGGCATCAATGGCCTTTACCTCCAGTGTATGCCTTCCTTCTTCCAGGACTTCCTGTCCCATAGGATAGATTCTTCCATCCAAAAGTGTGGTGTATGTATAACTGGTAAAGTCCCGGATCCATTCGCTGGCAGGATAATTCCAGCAGAAACGTTTCAGATACTGATTATCCAGACGGTCTACGTAGCTTATTAACGGACTCTTCGTATCAATAATGAACCGGGCTGCCTTCCCTGCCTCATATCCGGCCTTGTCCGTGCAAGACAGGCTCAACTGATAGATGCCGTCATCAGCCAGTACCTGTCTGGCACATTTCCCGGATTCTGTTTCCGACCATTCCGATACCGGAATCTCTCCGGCATTTCCTTGCGGGTCTTCCCGGCGGGCCCATGCCCTCATATCTTCCATTACATTTTCCTCTTCTACAAAGTATCTTACCTCCACAGGCTTGCTGGTAATCATGTAATCTTCTATCCCCTCTATCCTGGCCTTTGGCGGCTGCCGGTCGATGTAAAGACCGCAGGAACGGCGGGCCGTATTCCCCGCCCGGTCCCTTGCTGTCACCGTAATCTTTATGGAATTTCCTTTGGCGGATGCATAAGCAACCTGGAAGGTGGCCGGTAGTTCCTTGCTCTTTCCAATCAGGGAATTGCCAGAAGCGCAAACCACCTCTTCAATCTGGCTTCCCAACTCCCCATCCTCTCCCGTTACCGTTATCGAAGCCGTCTCCTGATACCAGGCCTCAAATCCCCGGGGCGCCCCAAGCCAAATAGCAGGCGCCTGCGTATCAATAAGGAAATCCTTATCCAGTCTGTACTCCTCTACCTGCTTCCCTTCTCCATCTTCCATCCAGATTGACAGTCTGTTGATTCCCTCCTTAAACTGTTCCCCCGCTATCCTGGCCGCATCGTCTTTCTGCGCCAGTTCCCCTTCCATCATCTGGCCTTCGCTGTCAGCAAACTGGTATTTTGTAACTCCCGCCCCGCTCACATGCGTAATTTCGACTTCCGGCTTCGAAATATAGTATCCATTTTCCCCATCTTCCGGAGGAATGGATACATGAAAGCATTCGATAGGCTCCTCCGGAGGCTCTGGCTCTTCTGGTACCTCTGGCTGTTCTGGATTTTCCGGCTCCTCTGGTGCTTCTGGCTGTTCTGGCCGTTCTAACCCCCTGGAAGTATCCAACGCTTTCCATGTTCCTGCCTCTGATAATTCTCCCTTTAACTTTCCTGCCTCCTTTGGGACTTCCGCATGCAGGATTGACGACTGCTGCCAGTATATCATTCCTAATACGATGACCAATGCTAAAATACTCTTTAATTTCCTACCCATACTTCTTCCCCTTCCACTCGAATCTCATATTCCTTCTGCAACTTCTGAAACTCTTCTTTCTCAAGAATCTCTGGCATCCTGCCAATATATTCCCGGATCGTCTGGGCGCACAATTCCCGGCTGATGGCTGTATCCTTGCACAAAAGCCGGATATGAAGGAATCCCAGGTCCTTTGAATCTTCCAGTTCCCCGACGCCCTTTATACAGGTATTGAGCGCCATCTCCTTCTGCCCGCATGTCTCATAAAGGGATGTCAATTTCTTGTACACTTCTTCCCGCTTCTTCTCCTCTGACTCTAATTCCAATATTTCTTCCCAGACATGCGCCGCCTCCTCAAACGCGTCCGTCTGCTCATAGGCGCTTGCCATATACTCTTTTACTTCCTTTACCTCCTGGTTCTCCAAGTCTTCCCGTTCAAGCCATTCTTCTCCTAGCCTCAGGATATTTTCTGCCCCGTCTCTGGTTTCCAGAAGGCTGTATCCCTTGATCAGACATAGATCATAGCGCTCTTTCTGATCTTTCGGAGCCTCCTTTTCCAGTTCGAGAAGATGCTTTTTCAATTCCCGGCCTGCTCCCGCGGCTTCCCCAGTGCCTCCGCCTCCATCCAGCGCTTTTACGATGGCTTCCAGGTGTTTGGCCGGTGCATAGTCATCCGATACGAGCGCAAGATATTGAAGGCTCTTTTTATAATCTTTCAGTTCCAGACAGTAAGCCATTGCAAGTTCCAGATATGCCTCCTTGCCCGCTGTCTCTTGATCGGAAGCGTCTTTATTGACCGCGCCCTCATTGGCCGCGCTTTTATTTATAGTTCTCTTTTCTGCCATTTCTGTTGCGGGCTCATGGGATTCTTCCGGCTTGCGCCCTCCCCAGAGCACCGTTTTTGCAACTGCGGCAGATAGTATGGCAGCTCCGGCTACAGCCAGGATTTTTCTTGCTTTGGGATAGGATTCTTTTCTTTTTCTGTAAGATGGGATTTGTCTACGAATGTCAGATATGTCTTGATAGGAATGTTTGGATGTGTCTTTCAGACACCTTGATATAATCTTATGGAACCTTGCTTCTTCCCGCTTTTTAAGCTGCGGTTCGGGATCTGCCTCCGACAATATATACTGGATCGTCCTTCCAAGCCCGTAGATGTCCAGGCGGACGCTTGCCTTCTGGTAATAGGCCTGCTGCAGCGGAAGGAAATGCTCCCTGATTACCCTTCTCTGCATAAATCTTAATTGCTCTTCATTGGACTTGGCATCCATATCCAGAAAATGCAGCTGGCCTTCCTGCGTCACAATGATGCTGTAAGGGTTCACATACCGATAGCAGGGATTGCCCCGGCATCTGTGAATCAGTCCCAATTGCCTGGTAATATCCTGAATCCACTCTAGAAGCCTATCCTTAGACAGATTCGGATGGTATCTGAGCCAGACAGCTAAAATGCACCCCTTTACATACTCCGAACTAATATAGCAGGATTGCCCATGCTCGATCAGGCGCAATACATCATAACCTTCTTTTGATGACATTTACATCACCTCTTTTTCTTGCCTTTTCCATTGTCTTTCTGTGGGAAATAAATAAATTTGATACGTCAGATATAAAAGATTCTTTTGAATAATTAGAGTAATACATATATTACTTGATTCCGAGGAAAATTACAAGTGTTTTTTGGGGGGAATTTTTGGAGTTGTGGACGCAGGGGAGACGGGCGCCTGCTCTTACCTGCGCAATCCCCCGCCCGTCTCCCCTGCTGCCGCAATTTGTTGGCAATTCCTGTGATGTGTGCCTGCGCAAATTTTCCGGCTTTATCCTTATTTTGCGATATCCGTATGCAACTTTCTGTGACTCTTCATCCTACTCCAGTCAGAATTCCCGGGCTATCCTACAATTCCAGGAATCCCCTCAACGTAATATTGCCTGCCGCTTTCGAAGAACAGGCCAAGGGAGGCGGGGTGCTGGCTGGTGCCTGTCGAACGAGCCGTAGTCTTTGTTGCTGAAAAAGCCGCCGGAACGTGGCATGGAGATTTTGTCACAAATAAAATCTCTAAGAGTCTCTGAGGTGCGAAATCCTTTCAGGATTTCACGCCGAATAGACTCGGCTGCCACGTTCCGGCGACTTTTGAAGTTACAAAGACAAGGCAAAGAGAGCCAGGATGCCAGCCCGCACCCCGCCTCCCTTGGCCGTCCTCAAAATACCAAACAAAATTACCCCAAATTCCTACTTATGACTCAACTCCTTCGGCGTATACAGATGCCGCGGAATACCATCTACCATAACCGGAGATACGTCTCCTTGAATCAAAGGTCTGACATAGGATATAAACTCGCTCGTCACATACGTGCCTTCCTTGTTCACCCAATCTCTTGGAACAAGTTTCTCGTCATTTGCGATCTTATGCACGTCTTTTACTTCTGTTCCGCACTGGTATGGATCATCGGACAGTCGCTGGAGCACCACCATCTTGCCGGAATCGCCTTCATCCGCTGCCTTTACAGCCGCGCCGCCTACCTGGTATGCTTCCAGGATGTCCACTCTGGAAGCGGCATGGGATGCGGAACGCTGCAGCGTGCTGAGTTCGATCGCACGGGTCTTGCAGCCGATCTCTCCTGCGATAAAGCTTGCAAGGTATGATGCGGTTCCAGATAACTGCTTGTGGCCGAATGCGTCCACAAAGTCAATGCTGTTGCCCAGTTCGCATACATACGTGCCATCATCGGTACGGATCCCCTCGGATACCGCAACTACGATGGACGTCTTCTTTTCCAATAATTTCCTTACCTTATCGCCAAATTTCTTAAGGTCAAATGGAATCTCCGGCAGATAGATCAGATCCGGCCCTTCGCAGTCCTCGCCTTCTGACAGCGCCGTAGCTCCGGTCAGCCATCCTGCATTTCGTCCCATAACCTCTACGATCGTAACGATGCCTTTTTCATATTCCAGGCAGAATCCGTCACGGATAATCTCTTTCATGGACGTGCCGATGTATTTAGCCGCGCTTCCGTATCCAGGCGTATGGTCTGTCAGCGCCAGGTCATTGTCGATCGTCTTCGGGCATCCAATGAATCTGGTTGGATGTCCTGTGATGATCGCATAGTCGGATAACTTCTTGATGGTGTCCATGGAATCATTTCCACCGATGTAGATGAATGCTTCAATATCCAATTTGTCAAGTATGGCAAATATCTTGTCATATACGTCGCGATTCTCATGAATCTCCGGAAGTTTATATCGGCATGATCCCAAGAATGCGGCTGGCGTTCTTTTCAATAATTCTGCATCCAGCTCCGTCTTGATGTGGTCTGCCAGGTCAATATATTTTTCCTCTAATAACCCCTGTACGCCATGAAGCATTCCATATACCTTCTTCGCTCCACGGTCCTTTGCTGTACGGTAGACTCCTGCAAGGCTTGAATTAATCGCTGCTGTGGGTCCGCCGGATTGTCCTACGATAACATTTCTTTCCATAAACTAGTTCCCTTCCTTCCTTGAATTGCTGTCGATATTACCATTTTAGTATATTTTAACATAATTGTCCACAAAAACTCTTATTTTTTATGCACATTTACCGTGGCTACCACATCTATGCCGGTTCCGGCCACATTCTGCGCTACGATATCTCCTATCTGTACCGGCGCCTTGACCGTAATATCCTTCAATGCCTGCATGCAATCCATGATCCGGTCTTTGGGAATCTCTCGTTCCGTCTTAACCGACACCCTGGGAAGTTCCCCTCCCTCCACCTCAAGCGTCGTTGTTACCGTCCTGGTTGGGCTTAAAACCTCCTTCTGGGCATAGGCATACCCCCTCATGCAGCGATTTCCCGACACATCTGCCACCTCATCCTCGTCTACAAGGACCTCCAGCTGGCAGCCGTTGGGACATACGATACATGTCATCTTCATTTTCTCCACCTCATATAGCCTCCTTTACATAATCTGCAGCATGTTTTCCCGCTTCCGCGGCTTCCTGGGACACATGGTCCGCCAGGTCATGCACATGAAGCACGTTTCCGCACGCAAATACGCCTGCCACCGTAGTCTGCAGCCGTTCATCCACCACGGGTCCATGGGTCTTTTCATCCATTCTGGCCCCCAGTCCCCTGGTCAGTTCGTTCTCCGGGATCAGGCCTACCGACAGCAGCAGGGTGTCGCAGCGATATGCTTCCTGCGTTCCCGGGATGGGGTCTTTGTTTTCATCTACCCGCGCCAGCGTTACCCCTTCAATATGGTCTTTTCCCTTGATATCGATCACCGTATGGTTTAACTTCAGCGGAATCCCGTAATCTTCCAGGCACTGGACGATATTCCGGGTAAGGCCGCCGGACTTCGGCATAATCTCAGCCACCACCTTTACCGTGGCCCCTTCCAAAGTCATACGCCTGGCCATGATAAGGCCAATATCTCCCGAACCCAGGATCACGATCTCTTTGCCCGGCATATAGCCTTCCATATTCACCAGCCTCTGGGCTGTACCGGCCGTATAGATTCCTGCCGGACGAAAGCCTGGGACATTAAGGGCTCCTCTGGGGCGCTCCCTGCATCCCATTGCCAGGATGACTGCTCTGGCGCGAAGCATTGACATTCCTTTTTCTCTGCTCATGGCTGTCACGATCTTCCATCCGTCTTCCTGCGCAATGTCTACCACCATTGTATTCAGCCAGTATGGGATCTTCTGCTCCAGCACCTGCTCGATATAGCGCCAGGCATACTCCGGGCCGGTCAGTTCCTCCTTAAATGTATGGAGGCCGAATCCGTTATGGATGCACTGGTTCAAGATACCACCCAGTTCCTTGTCCCTCTCCAGGATCAAAAGACGCTCGATTCCCTGATGCCTGGCACTTAGGGCTGCAGCAAGGCCTGCCGGCCCGCCGCCGATAATCACGATGTCGTATTCTTCCATGCCTTTTGCCTCCCTATAATTCCTCTTTGTCCCGGCCCTTAAGCATCCAGGACTCATCAGATGCTTTCCTCACTTCCAGCAGGTCCATATTCCATTCCCGCGCCAGTATCTCCATAACTTTCGGAGAGCAGAAGCCACTCTGGCACCGTCCCATGCCCGCACGGGTCCTTCGCTTGATCCCGTCCATGGTCCTGGCTCCCAGAGGCCTGTGAATCGCGTCTATAATCTCGCCTTCTGATACCATCTCGCATCGGCAGATAATATTGCCATAGGCCGGATTCTTCCGAATCCAAGCGTTTCTCTCTTCCATGGACATCTGACCGGGGCGCACGATTCCTTCCCGCCTTGCTATATAGTCCTTATTCTTGGGAAGTTTTAGCCGTTCTTCTACCATGCCTGCCACCAATTCGCCGATTGCCAGGCAGCTGGACAGTCCCGGGGACGCGATCCCTGCACAGTCATAGAACCCGTCCTGTGCCTCCCTTATAATAAAGTCTCCATCCTTTTCATGGGCCCGCAAGCCCGCAAAGGATGTAATCACTTGATTCATGGGGATATCTTTAACCGCCCGGCCACACTGTTCCTTAATCTTTTTAAGCCCTTCCCTGGTGGTCTGGATGCCTTCTTTATCCTGGATATCCAAAGCCGTAGGCCCTACCAGCAGATTGCCGTGAACGGTTGGGGTAACCAGCACGCCCTTGCCGTAGGGCCCTGGCAGCGTAAATATGGTTCTTGAGACATGGCTGCCTGCCGCTTTGTCAAGAAGCATATACTCTCCCTTCCTTGGAACAATCTCCATCGGAGGCAAACAGGCCAGATTGTGGATCTGATCCGCATAGACGCCAGCGGCATTCACAACCGTCCTTCCTTCATAAGACTGGCCGGATTCCGTATGCACTTCGTAGCCTCCCGGCAGTCTGCGTATCCGATCCACTTTTGCATGAAAGAGAAATTCTACGCCGTTCATGCAGGCATTTTCCGCCAACGCGATGTTCAATTCAAACGGACATACGATGCCTCCGGTGGGCGCATAAATCGCCGCTACGACTGTATCGGAAAGATGGGGCTCCATCTGCCTTAACTCGGATCCAGATACGATCCTTAATCCCGGGACGCCGTTTGCAATGCCGTTCTCATAGAGGCGCTTCAGTTCCGGCATCTGCTGTTCGTCCGTACAGACCACCAAAGATCCATTCCGTATAAACGGAATATCCAGTTCCTTTGCGGTTTCGCCCATCATCGCATTTCCCCGCACATTCAGCCTTGCCTTCATCGTCCCATGCCTTGCATCATGCCCGGCATGGATGATGCCGCTGTTGGCTTTGGAGGTTCCTGTGCAGACATCCTCGCTGCGCTCCAGCACGCAGATTCTTCCGCGATATTTTGCCAGTTCCCTGGCAATGGCACAGCCCGATACCCCAGCTCCGATTATCACTACGTCATACATGCTCTACTCCTCGTCCTTTGCCCAGTCAAATGCATATTTTACCGCCTTGTTCCAGCCCTTAATTCTTTTCCTTCGTTCGTCTTCCTCAATCTTTGGCTCAAAAGTCCGGTCAATCGCCCAGTTCTTTATGACCTCTTCCTTGCTCTTCCAGTATCCTACCGCCAGGCCTGCCAGATAAGCTGCTCCCATGGCTGTAGTCTCGATACAGCTGGGTCTCTTTACCGGCGCGTCCATGATGTCCGCCTGCGTCTGCATCAGGAAGTTATTGGCGCTGGCGCCGCCATCCACCTTCAGTGAGCTTAAGGAAATTCCCGAGTCCGCCTCCATAGCCTTCAGCACGTCGTATACCTGATAGGCCAGAGATTCCAGCGTTGCCCGGATGATATGGTATTTATTCACGCCCCTTGTGATCCCTACGATGGTTCCTCTCGCATACTGGTCCCAGTGCGGCGCGCCAAGTCCGGTAAATGCCGGCACCACATAGCAGCCATTGGTATCTTTTACTTTCTGCGCCATATACTCCGAGTCCGGCGAAGAGTCAATCAGGCGCAGTTCATCCCTGAGCCACTGGATTGCCGCTCCCGCAACGAATATGGAGCCTTCCAGCGCATAATATACCTTGCCATCCAGCCCCCAGGCAATGGTGGTTACCAGGCCGTTATTCGAGAACACCGGCTTCTCCCCGGTATTCATCAGCAGGAAGCAGCCCGTTCCATATGTATTCTTTGCCTCCCCTGCCTGAAAGCAGGTCTGTCCGAACAAGGCCGACTGCTGGTCGCCGGCTGCCCCGGCGATTGGAATAGGACCGCCGAAGTAAGAAGGGTCCGCCTCCCCGTAGACGCAGCTGGACTCCTTCACCTGGGGCAGCATAGAGGCAGGAATATCCAGCAACTCCAGAATCTCCTGATCCCACTCCAGAGTATTTATATTAAAGAGCAGCGTCCTTGATGCATTGGAGTAGTCGGTTACATGCACTCTTCCTTTAGTCAGCTTCCAGATCAGCCATGTCTCCACCGTTCCAAATAAGAGTTCGCCTCGCTGCGCCTTTTCTCTTGCCCCTTCCACATGATCCAGGATCCATTTGATCTTCGTCCCGGAAAAATAGGCGTCGATCAGCAGGCCGGTCTTTTGCCTGAAGAACTCCGTAAGGCCCTTGTCTTTCAGCGAATCGCAGAACTGGGCCGTCCTCCTGCACTGCCACACGATTGCATGATAGATGGGCTCACCTGTATTCTTATCCCATACGATCACCGTCTCTCGCTGATTCGTGATGCCGATCGCGGCAACATCCTTAGAATCTACGCCGATCTTATTCATCGCCTCAACCGCTACCCCCAGCTGGGTGGACCATATCTCGTCCGCATCATGCTCCACCCATCCTGGTTCTGGGAAATACTGGGTAAATTCCTTCTGTGCCACGCTGCATATCTCTCCCTTTTCATTGAATAGTATACAGCGGTTGCTTGTAGTCCCGGCATCCAATGCCATAATATATCTTGCCATATCCTTCACCTCTCTTAGCACTTCTTGTAAGTTACTATCCATTGTACCAAATCGGCGGCATAATGGCTAGCCTGCCGCGACATTCCCACAGAAATGTATTCTCATATGCAACAGACCTCCCGCAGCTGTAGACTGCGGAAGGTCTGTATCCTTCTTACTTATATGGGCTTAAGATGCCCTCCATAGGCGTCGCCTTGCGGGCTGCCATGTTCCCGCCTGTATTCTGGCATTCGGTATCCTCATTTAAGGATGGTTTTGGCGAAAGTATGATGAAAATGTAATCTTTCAATGAAATCGTTATTATCCGGGAATCACGTTTACCATATCTTTTGGCTCATGTCTCAAATGCCATGCGATCCTGGCGCTCTCTTCGAGTTCTTCGATCGAATAGAAAGCGCTTAATATATCCGAAGCGCCGATAACCGGGCCATGGTTCTGCAACAGATACCCCTCGCTTCTTCCAATATGCTCTTCAAATGCCTGGAAGAGTTCCCGGCTTCCCGGAGGCGCATACGGAACCAGGCCGATCCTTCCTGTCTTCATCTTCAGATACGGCGTATATCCAGGTATTACATCGGCTTCGTCCGGGTGCTTCAGACAGGACCATAAAGTGGCATAAAAACTATGGACATGGATCACCGCGCCTACGCCCTTCTTTTCATACAGAAGCCTGTGAAGCGGATATTCCTTGCTGGGCGCTGGCCCGCCCACATGATTTCCATCCATGTCCATCACAGCAAAATCCTCACTCTTGAGCGTGCCAAAGCAGGTGCCGCTTCCGCTGATATAGATGCATCCCTCATGCCGGAAACTTAGATTAGCGGTCGAGCCCGCCGTCTTTCCTCTCTCAAACAGGCTTTTCGCGGCCCAGACTGCCTGTTCTGCTTTTTTCGCGATTTCTTCGTTCATATCATTTCCTCCACGATTCATTGGCCGTCTGCTCCAGCGCACGAAGGAAAAAATCCGGCTGGCCGAAGTTGCCAGACTTAAGGACCAGCCTTACCCCCTCATTCTTGGCCGGTATCATGACCGGCACTCCCGGGGCGATGCTTTGGCCTATCAGATACGCGTCATAGCCCAATGCCTGTGTTACTGCTCCTGACGTCTCTCCTCCTGCTACGATGATCCTTCTGACACCCGCTTCTTCTGCCTTGACGGCAATCTCCGACAGCGTGCTTTCAATGATCGATGCCATCTTTTCTTTTCCGCATTCCTGTACTTTTTTTACCTTGTCCGGAGAATCCGAACTGTAGATCAGGATTTCCCGTCCGCTGCTATCCTCCATAGCCCGCCTCCAGATACTCTCTGCTGTCTCTTTGCCTTCTGCCAGGCTGTAAGGGTCTACCTTTAAGGAATAATGCCCGGCCTTTTTAAATTCTGCTATCTGTCCAAGCGTCGCGGCCGAGCAGCTTCCAGCCAGTATGATCGCCCGTCCGGGGACGCCGGATTCCGGCAGTTTTTGCTGCGTGACTTCTTCCATATACCTTGTGCATAGTTCCGTCAGTATCCCGGAACCTCCGCTTAAGACTTTCATTTCCCCGAAAATCTCTGCAATCTTGCAGGCGTCTTCGTCTTTTCTATAATCCGGCACCAGATAATAATGTTCCTTGCCCTCAGCCTGTCTCTTAATGTAAGCCTCTATTTCTTCCTTTGTTCCGCGCATCGATTCTTCTCCCAGCATGATGCAGGGATATTTGCTCTGTGCCTCCATCAGTTTTCCCACATGAGATTCCCTCATCGGAGTCAGCGGATGATCCTTCATAGGGCTTTCTTCCAGAAGCAAGCCATTGACATACAGTTTCCCCTGCTTGACGATTCTTCCATTTACCGGAAGCGCAGGGCATATGATACTGGATTCCTCCTGACATCTTTCCAAGAGCGCGTCCATGACGGGGCCAATGTTCCCTTCCGGCGTCGAGTCAAATGTAGAGCAATACTTGCTGTATAGATGGCCTGCGCCGTGTTCTATCAGCCAGTCCGCCGCCATAAGAGAATCCGTGACGGCCTGGTCCCGGTCTATCGTCCTGGTCTTCAATGCAATCACAGCCGCATCAATATCTAGTTCCTCCATATTATGGGGGACTCCATTAAAGAGCATGGTCCTCATCCCCGACTTGGCTATGAAAGAGGCGGCATCGCTGGCTCCCGTGAAGTCATCCGCGATACAGCCGAATAATAATTTTCTGTTCATATTGCCTGCTCCTTTCTCTTATTGTCCCAGCAGATGCGGAAGCGCCATGGATATCTGCGGCAGATAGGTAACCAGCAGCAGCACGACCAGCAAGGCGCAGATGATTGGAATCACATCATGAATCATATCCTTTATGGTAATCTTGGATATGCTGCATGCGGTGAACAGGTTCACGCCCACCGGAGGGGTTACCAGTCCAATGGCAAGATTTACGCACATGACAATACCAAAAGCAACCGTATCATATCCCATAGCCGTGGCAACCGGCAGAAGAATCGGAATAAAGATATAAAGCGCGGATGTGGCATCCATCACGCATCCTGCAACCAGTAGGATGATATTGGTGATCAAAAGGAATGCCCACAGGTTTCCATTGGTAACGTTCATCAGCCAATTTCCGATGTCCGTAGCTATGCCGTCCACCGATATGACCCACGCGAATAAGGAGGCCGCTATGATCACGTACATGACGACTCCTGTCTGGCTGCCTGAATTCACGATCATCTCTGCCATATCGGCCAGTCGGATCTTCTTATAGACGAATATGCCGATAATCAGCCCGTACGCTGCCGATACCGCCGCTGCTTCCGTTGGCGTGAAGATTCCGGAATAGATTCCTCCCAGGATGATGACCGGCATCATAAGTCCCCAGACCGCATCCTTAAAGGCTCTCCATCGTTCTTTTCCACTGGCCTTGGGCATCTGTTTTAATTCAAACTTCCTTGCGCAGAAGATGGTGGCAAATACCAGGGCCGCCCCCATCAGTAGTCCCGGAATTACGCCTGCCATAAAGATCTTGGCAATGGACGCCCCTGAACTTGCTCCATATACGATAAACGTTACTGACGGCGGAATGATAACGCCAATCGCGCCGCCTGCCGCCATAAGCGCGGAGGCAAAGGTCACCGGATACCCTTCCTTTACCATGGAGGGAATCAGGATTACGCCGAGCGCCGCTACCGTTGCAGGGCCCGAGCCGGAGATCGCCGCAAAAAAACAGGACACGATCACGCACACCAGCGCGACCCCATTTTTGCGGTGGCCCACGCAGGCCTTTGCAAAATCAATCAGCTTCTCGGATATTCCCGCCTTCTCCATAATGTTGCCGGCCACGATAAAAAACGGAATCGCCAGTAACGAAAACTTGCTGGATGCCGAAAATACATTGATGGGAAACATTTCAATCGGAAGTCCTGTGACCACGATGCTGACAATGCTGGCAATCCCAAGAGAGACGGCAATGGGTATGTTGCATATTAATAAAATGATAAATATTCCAAATAAGACCAAAGACGTATTCAGCATTACTTTTCCTCCTTCCATCCCGCGATCTGGCTCACAAGGCCTATCAGATACCGAAGCACCAGGATCGCTGCTCCTACAGGCACTGTCAGTCCATAGATCCATTCCGGCCATTGCATGGCCGCGGTCACCTGCTCAAGAAACATCTCCTGACGCACCATCAGCACCCCATAATAGAACATCGTTCCGCACAGGATGATCGCCAGCACCGTTGCCGCGACAGAAAGCACTTTCCTCACCTTTGCCGGCATGAAGCCGATAAAGAAGTCCAGCCCCAGGTGGGATTGGTTCCTGACTGCAACCGATGCTCCGGCAAGGGATGCTATGACAAATAGTCCTGTCACGATCTCCTCTGTAAAGGACAGCGACATGTGCAGCAGGAATCTGGATACTACATTGGCAAATGTCAGGAAAATCATTATGATAAATGTCACGATGCACACATAATTTTCTATTTTTACTACAATCTTGTCTAAGATTTTCACTCTTTAAACCTCCTAATCCAGGTATAAAAATGCCAGGCCGCAATTGGCCTGGCATTCTTTTCTGATTCTTCTACCGGCTCTTATCAATATTCGATATCAAACGCTTCGCAGGCCTCTTCTCCATATTGGGCCGTGACCTCTTCATAGTAGCCGCTCAGCCTGTCTTTGAACGCCTGAATCTCTTCATCGCTTAATTCTGTCAATTCACAGCCATAGTCAGTGATTTCTAGCTTCTGCTTATCTTCATTATTCACGACGTTCTCGCAGCCAATGCTGCAGACTTCCTTTGCCGTCTCCCGGAAAAGCGTCTGGGTATCCTCATTCAATTCATTCCAGGTATCGCTGCTGAATACCATCGCGAAAGCCCCATAACTATAGTTCCAGTTCGTAATATATTCCTGGACTTCATAGAATTTATTTGCGGTGATCAAGTCAAACCCATTTTCCTGTCCATCAACTGTTCCCTGCTGCAATGCGGTAAACAATTCGCTAAAACTCATAGAAAGAGGATCCGCTCCCAGCGCCTCGAAAAATTTCATGAACACGTCTCCGCCAGGCACACGCAGTTTCAGATTCTTCAAATCATCCGGCGAAGTCACCTTTTTCTTGCTGTTGGTCAGCTGGCGGAAGCCATTATGGATGAATCCAAGCGTCTCCAAGTCCTTTTTCTTCAGCGCTTCGTGTATAAATTCTCCGCCCGTCGTATTCAGGCATTCTTCTGCCTCTTCATATGAATCGAATATCCATGGCGTGCTAAGCGCCAGCAGGCGCTTATCCAATACCGCCATGACATCCACTGGCTCAAACGCGCAGTCAATGGCTCCCTGGGTCAGCATCTCTACGCCTTTTGACATATTTCCGCCGGACAGCTGGTCGCTGGAATAGACTACCACCTGGATGTTTCCATCTGTCTCTTTCGCTATCCGCTCCGCAAATAATTTTCCTACCACCGTTGCATTGGACTGCTCGCTGACGGTAGTAGACAGCAGAATCTTTTTCTTCGGATACTTGCTGTTATCTTCCTCCTGCGATGCCCCGCAGCCTGAGGCCAGAAGCGCAAGCATCAGACAACAGGCCGTCATCCGCATTATTTTTTTCTTCAAGTCTTCTTCTCCTCTCCTGCCTTTGGCTGCCTTTATTTCCTCACTTCTACATCCGCAAGTTCTTCATACAGCTTAATGATCGCGCAATTATCGTCCATACCATATCCTTTTACCTGGGCAGTCTTAAATAATTCTGCCACAAGATTCGTAGCATAGAGCGGAAGGTTCATATTCTTAGCCATATCTACTGCCAGCTTGATATCCTTCGTATGTAGGTTGATCGTGAATCCCGGCTTGAAATCTCCCTCAAGAATATGTGGCATACGGTCTTCTACCGCCCAGCACCGGCCTGAGCCTCCCCGGATTACATTCATCATGATCTCCGGATTTACCCCTGCCTTGGTCCCTAGCGTAAACGCTTCCGACATGCTGATCAGATTGATCGCGGACATCAATTGGTTTGCGACCTTTACAACCTGTCCCGCGCCGCATTCTCCGCAGTGGATAATATTCTTGCCGACCACTTCGAAGATCGGCATTGCTTCTTTGACATCCTCTTCTTTGCCGCCTGCCATAATCGTCAGCGTTCCGTTCATGGCTCCTGACTGGCCTCCGCTTACAGGCCCGTCTACAAATTTAATGCCCATGCCTTCGAGTTTTTTCCCAATCTCCTTTGTGACATCCGGAGATATGCTGCTCATGTCGATCATGAAGAAATCCTCCGGCAGATCGCCGCTTAGCAGTCCGTTCTCCCCTTCCAGCACTTCCAGTACATGGGGGGAATTCGGCAGCATTGTGATCACCGTGTTTGTATGTTTCAGTATGTCGCACGGCTTATCTACAGCAACCACTTTTTCCTGCATTGGCAGCATCTTGATTCTTTCCTGGTTTACATCGCAGGCAATCAGCGTATATCCCGCCTTCAGAAGATTTTCTGCCATTCCATAGCCCATAACGCCCAGGCCGATCAGTCCTACTTTGTTATACTCTCTCATCTGTCATCCTCCCATCCCTTATTTTTCTTCTACAAATACCTGCGTCAGGTCTGTCTCTTCGTCATACTTGCGGATCATCTCCACGCCGCACGCCTCCTGGATCACTACGTCTACCGTGGTGAGGACCGGGCACTGTCCTTTTACGATATGTCCGCCAAATACCACACCGTCTTTGTCGCACATAGTGCCATGGAAATGAAGTTCTGTAACTCCTTTATCCGTCTGAGTGATAATTCCAGTGCCTGACAAGAACTCGATTGGTCCGTCCTTCTTGATCACATCCCCATAGCCTGCTCCGACTTTCGCATCCATCGGAACCAGATACATATAGCCAGCGGCTGAGAAACTTCCAAAACAATTTACCGCGCCATACTTCACTTCATTTTTGATACATATCTCTTCCAGCCCGGTAAGCAGATCCGTCCCCGGCAGTATTCTGGCCGCAATCATCTTTCCTGTTGTTCCGCATGCATAATTTACTCTTACTTCTGACATCTTTCTTCCTCCTTGAATTTAACATTGTTGTTTGTTTATGTGGCTATTATATGTATAATTTCAGTACTGTTCAATCAATTGACTGTTTTATTTTCGTACAGTTTTCTGTTTTTATTTTTTACCCTATTATGTTATAATACATTTATACCACAAATCGTTTATTTTTTAACCAATTTCAAGGAGATCAAATTGTATGAAAAATGAAAAGTACAGACTGTTAGCCATCGCTCCATTCAAGGGATTTCGAGACTTCTTTCTTCAGGATATCCAAAGACGGAACGACATCGAAGCGGATATCTATTTTGCAACTTTGCGGGAGACGGAGCCTTTGATTAGCACTTTGGATTTATCCCGCTATGAAGCCATCATCTGCCGGGGACGATCCGGCAGGATCATCAAGGAAATGTCCCCAATCCCTGTGATCAATGTAGACTTTTCCAGTTTTGACATATTGCGCGCATTACAGCTGGCCATGCTGACCACGCAAAAAAGAATCGCTTTCGTCAGTTATTTCGACTTAAGCGACAACATCCATTTTCTCTGTGAACTGTTAAATTACAAGGCAGAGATCATCGTTCCTCCTTCTCCCAAGAATCCCGAGGAAATGGAGGCGCTTATGAACACCCTATATTACGAAGAGCATATTTCCCTCTTCGTCGGGGATGGCGCCTGCGTGCACTGTGCCAAGGAACTGAATGCCGAGTCCGTCCTTGTCACCACCGGCCCGGAAAGCATGCAGAAAGCCGTCTCAGACGCCGTGGAAATCTGCGAGATGAGACGATCCGTCATCGCCGAAAATCATTTTTACAAGACTGTCATCGAAAAGTCTTCCTTGCCGCTTGCCATCTACAATTCAAGCAAGGAACTTATCTACTCGGGGCTTTTCACCTCCAGTTATGAAGATACCATACACGACGAGCTGCGCAGCCGCATTCCCAAATTAGAGCTTCACAGCCATATCAAATTCGTAATTTCCTCCCAGGAGGCATCCTGGAAGGCGACAGGGGACGTTTTCTATCATGAGAACTCTCCTTACTACCTTTTTCACGTATCGGATTCCATTCCTTCGGTCTTTGCACAGACAAAATACTGGCATACCATTGATTATGATACCGCAAAATCTTCTTTGCCGATGGTCAAAGGCAATCTTATTTATAGAGATTACTGGAAAAAGGCACAAAGCGTCATGGCGGGAAAGACCCCAGTGGTCATCTGCGGAAGCCCGGGCAGCGGCCGCACCATATTCTCTTACGCCTTGTATGCCTCCAGTCCATATAAGGACAGCCCGTTGATCGAGATAGACTGCTTCCACCTGGGTGAAAAGCAATGCCAGAAGATCTTCAAGGATGACCGCTCTCCATTATTTGAAAACAATTACACGATTCTTTTCAAGAACCTGAACGCTCTATCCGCCTCGCTCCAGAACGAGTTCTGCTATTACTTCGAGAATCTGGACCTGACTTCCCGCAACAAGGTCATCTGCACCTTTACCGGAGATATGGGGGATCTGATCGCCTCGGAGCAGTTTTCCCAGCAGTTGAGCTACATCATCTCTGGCTTTACCATCCAGCTGCCCACCCTCAACTCCAGGCCGGAACTGATTGTCCCCATTGCCAGATCCTACCTCAACGAGCTGAACCAGGAACTGCCGATCCAGCTGGCAGGATTTGAGCCGGAGGCTCTAAAGCTTCTGGAAAGCCACCACTGGGAATTTGGCATCGCCCAATTCCAGACTGTGCTGAAGCAGCTGGCCATCCAATCCAACGGACGGCTGATCACCGCGGACAATGTCAGGGCATTCCTTCAAAGCCTGGGCCCATCCGACATCGCCCCGGTAAAAGATCCCACCCTGGATCTAAGCCAATCCTTGAATGATATCACGAAAGATATCATAAATCTGGTGCTGCAGGAGGAGAATATGAATCAGACCAGGGCCGCGAAGCGGCTGGGCATCAGCCGCAGCACCCTGTGGAAGAAACTCCAAGAATAGAACTAGAGAAAACCATCGCATCCGGCATGGCATGAGGATATCCTGCCCGCCTCCGCATACCGTCAGAAATCGCACTTCATCCTCTGGCTTCACTTTTGTGCGATAATTATCGAGGGACACAATACTGATTCCATTCAGGGTAATCAGGCTGCGCCTGGCCTCTTTATAGGCCAGGCGTCCGTATTTCTCACGGATGGAAGCCAGACAGCCCTTTACATCATGGATATCGAATACTTCTTCTTTCCTGCCCGTAATCTCACGGAGCGCTCCATAATAAAATATCTTTGACATGATCCATCACCTGATTTCAAAAATTTGCAAAGTTATTATCGATGTATCTTTAATTGCCATAATTTCGCCGCCGACGGAGTTCCATCTTCCTTCCAGCCGCGGACCTTGTAATACTTAGGAAGCATTTTATCAAGGCGCACTACCGACTTCGGATCCTTATCCTGAGGAACTTTTGTAAGGCGGTCCGGCAGGCTGTCGTCATTCACCGTCAAGCCTTCCCTGTAATTATAAAGCCGCTCAATATTGTACCCTCGCTCCCCCAGCTGCATGAAGCGTCCGGTCGTCATCTTAAGCCCGGTGATATGCTTCAGCGCTTCTGCATGGGGCAGAAGGAACATGGAATTAAACGGCAGGATCCACGGCATGAATTTCCACATGACGCCCAGAACCGGCCTGACCCATATAAGCAGTTTCCCGCACAGTTTTGTAAACCAGTGGGACGGCCCCAGCCTGAATAAGAAAGACGGAATCATGCTATAGGCAGTGAAGAGGCAGAATCCTGACGCAGAGACAGCCTCCATGGCATTCTGCATGAGCACGGTAAGTTCGGGCTTGCCTTTCGTCTCAAGAGGATCCGCGGATAAGACTCCTACCGATTCCAGCAGCGCCAGATACCCTCCGTTCAGGTGGCATCCGCCCCTGTTGGAAGTCGCATAGCCAAGTCCCATGCCTACAGATTTTCTCGGTTCATAGGAAGCCAATTCCAATCCTTTGGCATGAATCGCGGCATCCTTAGCGCCATATTTTTCAGCCAGCCATTTGGAGCCGTTGGCCAGCTCGCTATAGATTCCTTCCCTGCGGGCAATCTTTTTAATCATTTCCGGAAGGCCGGTGACGTCGCCAAAACTTACGCCAAAGTCCGCGATTCCCCGTTCTTTCAGTTCCATGGCAAATGCAATCGTCCCGCCAAGCGAGATGGTGTCCATTCCCATAATATCTGCGATATAGTTGATTTCATTGATCGCATCCAGATCCGCGCTTTCTATATTTGCCCCAAACAGGCCCACCGTCTCATATTCCGGTCCTTTCACATCCTTGTCATAGACCCGGACTCTTCTTTCACACCGGATCGGGCAGCTTACGCACCCCATATTCTTGATCAGCTTCGTATCAGCCAATGTCTCTCCACTGATATCTTCGGCCTTCTCATAAAATCCCTTCTGGAAATTCCTGGTAGGCAGGGAACAGGTGGCATTGGCCTTCGTAACCAGTCCCGCGCTTCCATATTTGGGAAGGGAGGTTCCGGTCATCGGGTGGGATTGTAAGAAATGAACCCATTTTTCTATCTGTTGATCAAATTTTTCTTTATTATAGATGCAAGGAGACTTTGTGCCATACACCGTCACCGCTTTAATATTTTTAGAGCCTAAGACCGCGCCGGCTCCGCATCTCCCGGCCACTCTTTCGCCCGACAGGACTCCCGCGAAGCTTACCAGATTCTCTCCGGCAGGGCCTATGACAATGGTGCCATACTGCCGGGGGAATTCCTTCTGTACCTGTTCTGTATCCATCCCCCAGAGATGCCCGGCTTCTTTTACATGGACATTTCCATCCAGGATCTCAATATAGGAAGGAGCCTTCGACTTCCCGGTCAGAATAATTCCATCATACCCGGCCTTTTTGAGCATCATTCCAAAATTCCCGCCGCAGTTGGAGGATGCGATGCCTCCGGTCATCACATTCTTGAACGTCATATTGAACCTGCTGGAAGACGGCGCTCCCGTTCCATTCGCCGGTCCTGTATTGATAATAATCATAGCCTCTTCTGAAAGCGGATCTATGCCGGCGGGTGTCAGATCATAGAGAAGCTTCGCCGCTAATGTCTTGCCTCCGATGTAATATCGAAACATCTCAGCATCAATTTTAAAACGTCGTACTTTTTTCGTTGATAGGTTTATTTCCAGATAAATGGGCAGATTCATTCGGCCTCACCTGCTTTCATATAGATTGCGTGAAGCGGGCATGCCGACTCACAGATTCCGCAGCCCACACATCTTTCCGGAGCCGCTAGTTCGGCAAATACTCTGATGTCCCCCCGGTAGGATGGATCCGCTATTTTCAGCGCGTCCTTTGTACAGTTCCAGACACACATGGAACAGGCACTACATTTTTCTCTCAGGATGACCGGCTTTTTCCACCTGTTTTTCGGGACTTGCTCTGCCAGTTTCCCGTCCTGGTCAAGAATGGCTCCCTGGCCGCAGGCTCTACCGCAGACGCCGCATTCCACACAGCGTTTCTCATTAATGCGATGTCTCTCTTTTAACGCCCCTTCGACCGCGCCAACGGGACACAGTTTTTTGCACAATGTACATCCGATGCACTTTTCCGTTATAAAATAAGACATTCCTTCACCTCTCACTATTATTCATAGGCCTGATTCAGTATCCGGATTACATCTTCATACTCAACGGCAGCCGGATTCGCCAGCATCGCCCCATCATTCAGGGCGGTTTTTGCCACTGCGTCAAAATCTTTCTTGTCAACATGCACTGCTTTCAGCGTCATAGGCAGGCCGCACAGCTGATTCAGCCTTCGTTCCAGACGCCTCACGGACTTAATGGTTGCTTCGCACCGCTTTTGGGCCGGAGTCCGCGCATATACATCGGGTCCCTCCAGATAGAGAAGCAGTTCTCCGTATATATCGCCGACATGCTTGTAATTATACAGCATACAGTAGGGAAGCAGGATTGTCATGGCATCCCCGTGGGGGACTTTACAGACGCCTCCCAGCGCATGGCCTATGGCGTGCACCATGCCCACCATGGAATTGGAAAATGCGGCTCCGGCCATGGTGGATGCATTTGCCATGGCAAGCCTTGCCTTCCTGTTCTTTCCGTCTGTTATGACGGTCTCTATGTTCTCCACGACAAGTTTGATCGCGGCTGTGGCATAAGCATCGCTCAATGGATTTTTCTGGTTGCAGCTATATGCCTCGATCGCATGGCACAGCGCATCGAAGCCTGTGGACGCTGTCGTCTTCGGCGGAAGCGTCTCCGTCATCCGCGGGTCTAATACGGCCGCGTCCGGAAGCAGGTAATTGGAGATGAATTCCATCTTTACCGACTTCTCTATATTCTTTATTACCGCAACCAGCGTCATCTCAGAGCCCGTCCCAGATGTAGTGGGCACTGCTATGAATGGGATATGGCTTCCTCTTGTCATGGATTCACAGCCTTGAAGTTCCAGAAGATCTTTCACGTTTTGGGAGATTAGCATTTCCACGCCTTTTGCGGTGTCAATGACAGAGCCGCCTCCCACTGCAACGATACTGTCACACCCGGCTTCCTGATAGATCCTTCCTATTTTGTTCACCACCGAAACGGAAGAATCCGACGGGATATCCGTGAATATGGCAGCCGGCTCCATTCCAGTAGACTCCATAGCGTCCAGCACTTTCTGCAGGGAGCCGATCTTCTTTAGAACATTATCCGATAATACAATGGGCCTGGAAGCGCCAAGGCCCGACAATTCATAAGAAATATTCTCAAGGGCATTTTTCCCGGATAGTATTTTCGTTGAATTTTGAAATTCGTAATATGTTGGCAGCATATGCTCTTCCTCCTTCTATATTCCTAATATTGCATGAAGATAAACCGAGATACTTCCTATCTGCTTTTCCGGTACCTTCCGAAGTATCCTTTTTGTCATAATCTTCGGGAACAGATAGCCTTCCGTCAGATCAATACACCGTACGATAGACATCACCTGGGCGATCTCTCCTTTTACGAGAAAACGGTGCTGAGAATAGGCCTGGGCGATCCCGATCTGCCCGGAGAAAACCAGGAATGCCCCTTCCAGGCTTTTGAAAGTGATCAGAATATCCGGATTTGGAATACTGCTGACTCTTACAATTCCCCATGACACTCTTCTGATACAAAGATACGGCCCGGATTTGCAGGCCGCCAGGACAATGGTGCTACCGACAGGCCAGTTTGAAATCTCCTTACGGATTCTGGTATCATATTTGTATAACACCTTCATTCCGCGATAGAGGAAGAACAGGATTATCTTCTCAAATAGAATCATTCCTCTGAAAATGCATTTTTTCTTCACCTCAGTCAATTTTCTTATCATATCATCATCTCCTTAATTAATTATAATCCTTCTGCAATTTAATTGCGCTATAAATATATATTTAACGAACTTAAGCCTTTTGTATGTCCGGCGTTATTCCGACGCAAAAAGACCCTTGCAGAATGTACCTGCAAGGGTCCTACCTGACGTGGGCGAGAGGATTCGAACCCCCGACCTTTTGGTCCGTAGCCAAACGCTCTATCCAGCTGAGCTACGCCCACACGACTATGAATCATTTTCACAGCGAAATTAATTATATCCTAGTTTGTCCTTAATGTCAATATCATTTTATAAAAAAGAGGAAAAGTATGCTTTATATAAAAAACAGGGCAGATAACTCTGCCCTGAAAAAGATCGTTCTGTATATTATAAACGACTAAGCAGCACAAACGTTAACTGCTTTCAGCTTTCTGCTGTCTTTTGGATCTGCCTCTACATCAAAAGTCACTGCCTGACCTTCTTCAAGAGTCTTGAATCCATCGGACATAATAGCTGAAAAGTGTACAAATACATCTTTGCCGTCTTCTCCTGTAATAAATCCATATCCTTTTTCTGAGTTAAACCATTTTACTGTACCATTGTTCATTAAGCGGTACCTCCATATTCTAATTTTGTGCTTTTTGGATAATAAAAAAACGGCCTTTATTCGTAAATCATGTGGAAACGACTTACAAACATAGGTCCGATTCATACATTACCCGATTACAGTTATTACTATATCATGTATTCCTTTAAAAGTAAATAGAAACTTTTCAAAAAACTGGCCTGTTTGTTTTCTTCGTATCTGGACTTTTCAAGCCATCCACTTTAGTGATAGTATAGTCTACAGAAAAGCAATTGCTATTTTAATACATTAAAGGATGTGAACCGACTTGACGAAAAAAATCGCTGTAATCAATGATTTGTCCGGATTCGGCCGCTGCTCTCTCACTGCGGCCATCTCCGTCCATTCAGCCATGGGCGTCCAGGCTTGCCCGCTTCCAACCGCAATCCTGACTGCGCAGACCGGCTATCCCAGCTACTACTGTGATGACTACACAGACAAGATGGAGCATTACCGCACCGAATGGAAAAAGATGGGGCAGCATTTCGACGGAATATACACCGGCTTTGTAGCCGGAGAAGCGCAGATCCGGCAGATTTTCAACTTCATAGACACCTTCGACAGCCCGGATACCTTTCTGCTGGTAGATCCGGTTATGGGGGATAATGGACGTACCTATTCTATCTTTACTCCTCCCCTCCTGTCACAGATGAGAAGGCTTGCTATGAGGGCAGATATCATCACCCCTAATCTTACGGAATTCTGCCTTCTGGCGGAAGCAGATTATAACAAGATCGCCAGTTTCGCACAGATAGACCAGCAGCTGTCCGCCATCCGCGCATTGGGCCAGTCGTTCTGCCAGGACGGCCCCCGCGACATCGTGGTCACCGGAATCAATTTCATGGATGCCAACGGGACGCAGCAGGTAGGCAACCTATACATGAATCATAAGGATTCTTTTTTCTGCTCTCTGCCTTACGTTGGCGGAAGCTACTCAGGCACCGGGGATTTATTCGCCTCCTGCATCAGCGCGGGGATGGCCAGAGGCATTCCTCTCCCAGACATTATGCAAACTGCCGGACAGTTTCTGGAACTGGCCATCACGGATACCGTAGCAGAGGGAATCCCCCGCAATGATGGCGTAAACTACGAGAAATACCTGTCTTGCCTGATTCCGGAATGTAACCATTTTTTTAATCATAAGGAAGGATGATGAATTATGAAAACGAACAACAGGCCCGCTGCCCTCATCACCGTCACTGGCCTATTCGCAGCAATGATCGCCTTAATGACCGCATATATTTTTCACATACCATATGGCGCGAACGGAGGATATATCCACTTCGGAGATGCCTTGATCTATATCGCAGCCATTCTTTTGCCCCGCCCGTATGCCCTGGCCGCAGCGGCGATCGGAGGCGGGCTTGCGGATCTCATGACCGCGCCAATGTGGGCGCCCGCGACCATATTGATCAAGATGCTTATCACGCTTCCATTTACCAGTCATAGCACAAAGATGCTGGAGATGCGCAATATAATCGCTCCGCTCCCTGCCCTTTTCCTGTCCGCAACAGGCTACTATCTGGCGGAGGGCATCCTCTTCGGCTCTTTTGCAGCGCCGCTGGCTTCTCTTGCCGGAAGCGCCATACAGTCTGGCGGAAGCGCGGTTATCTTTCTTCTTACCGCAGCAGCGCTTGATCGGATCCATATAAAAGCCAAGACACAGCAGCTTTTATTCAGCAATCACTAAGATTATAGAAAGGAAGGATATACGATGGCTGATATTTTATACACTTACAAAGACCAGGTATATGCTAATATTACCAACAAATGCAACTGCCGCTGCCGCTTCTGCATCCGAAGCCACGAAGACGGCGTAGGCGACGCAGACACGCTCTGGCACAAGACTGATCCCACCCTCGAGCAGATCAAGGAAGCTATGGACGCCTTTGATTTTACCGGCTACAAGGAACTGGTCTTCTGCGGCTATGGAGAGCCCACTTGCGCGATCGATAACCTGGTCGCCTCGGCAAAATATGCGAAAGAAAAATATGGATTGTCCATCCGGGTAAACACCAACGGGTTAGCAAACCTATACTATGGCAAAGATGTCATTCCGTTTCTTGCACAGGCCGTGGATTCCGTATCCATCAGCCTGAATGCGCCAACCAGCGAGCAGTATAATGAAGTTTCCCGCCCACAGCTTGACAACGCGTTTGAAGGACTCCTTCAATTCGCAACAGAATGCAAGGGACAAATTCCTTCGGTGAAACTTACAATTGTAGATGTACTGCCCAAGGAGGAAATCGAGGCATGCAAGAAATTGGCTGCCTCGCTGGATATACCACTAAGAATACGCAGATATGCCTAACAGCACTCTGCGAAATACGGGGATGGAATATGGACAGAATATTAACTTATCAGATTGGCCCTTCCGAGGGAGGGCTACGGATTGAGCAGTTTCTCCGGCGCAGGGGATACTCGCTTCAGAATCTCACCCAGTTAAAGAAAATGAAAGAAAGCGTGCTTGTAAATGGCCAGTGGCTTCATCTGAACCGCCGTCTTACATCTGGCGACGAACTGGTAATCCACATACAGGAACATGAGTCCTCCAAACATATTCCTGCGGTAAACCTGCCTCTGGATATCGTGTACGAGGATGAGGACATCATCGTCATCAATAAGCCTGCCGGAATGCCCATCCATCCCTCCCAGAATAATTACAGGAATTCTCTTGCCAATGCCCTCGCCTGGTATTATCAAGAACAGGGAAAGGCTTTCGTATTCCGGTGTACCAACCGGCTGGACCGGGATACTTCCGGTCTTACCGTTGTCTCCAAGCATATGCTAAGCGGCAATGTTCTGTCATCTATGGCCGCCGGACGAATGCTTCACCGGGAATACCTGGCAATCTGCAGAGGCCATATCACGCCCTCTGCCGGAACCATCCATGCTCCTTTATCACGAAAGCCCGGCTCCATCATCGAGCGCACTGTAGACTGGGAGCAGGGAGAGACGGCCATCACCCATTATCGCGTCGTAGAGGAAAAGAACGGACACAGCCTCGTCTCACTTCGCCTGGAGACTGGCCGCACCCATCAAATACGCATTCATATGAAACATCTGGGCTATCCGCTCATTGGGGATTATCTGTATAATCCTGACATGGAATATATCGGGAGACAGGCGCTGCATTCCCATAAGCTTTCATTCCCTCATCCAATTACCGGAGAGGAGATGGAATTCATCGCGCCGCTGCCCGAGGACATGCAATCGGTGCTGGATCCCTAAACCTTAACAGGCCTTTTACCAGGGCTTATGATTTTCTTAAGAATCTTTAGAAAATTTTCTGACTGTTGACATACTTACGTCACATTTACTCCTTATAATAAACTTATCAGATAAAGAAGACGGTAGTCGTACTGAGGCGTCTGTATGATTACCGGACTTCGCCTAACAATACGTAAAATTTACATAGATTTTTTCATCCCCCTCTCGGGCCGGCGCATAAGTGCCGGCCCTCTCTCTGCGTAAAAAAATGAATAATTTTTACATAAGGTATTCCCTCAGGCGAATCTCTTATGCTATAATCAATACGTGGCTCCTATCCGGAGCCATACACTATGCAGCAGTGGTCGAGTTGGCTGAAGGCGTCTGCCTCGAAAGCAGAAGAGCCGAAAGGCTCCGGGGGTTCAAATCCCTCCTGCTGCGTTTTATCCTGCAAGTACATTTCTTTTGGTACATGCAGGATATTTTTTTCAATAATTTCTTCCGTTTTTCTTAAGATTCTTTAGAAACATTTCCACCTTCTGACATATCTGCTTCACATTTTCCGGCTATAATAATCATATCAATTAAAGAAGACGGCGGTTGTGCTTAGTTACTTTGTATGATTGCTGGACTTCGCCTAACAATACGTAAAATTTACATAGATTTCATACCTCTTTAAAGGCCGATGCATAAGCACCGGCCTTCTCTCTATCGTATCAGTATCTTAATTTCTGATCCATGCTCCCGGACCGGAATCCTTCCAGATCAAGCGTAATATAGACATAGCCCAGGCTCTTGAGATATTCCGCAATCTCATTTTTATATTCCATGACCACGTCCATAGCCTGGCAGTCTACCTCGATTCTGGCAATATCGCCATGGACTCTGACCCGTATATTATAAAGCCCGAGTTCCTTAAGATAAGACTCTGCCTCTTCCACCTTGCGCATATCCGCATAAGTCAGCCTGGTTCCATAAGGGAATCTGGTGGCCAGGCAAGGCGTCGAAGGCTTCTTCGCTACGGAGATCCCATATTCTTTCGCAAGCAGCCTGACCTCTTCCTTGGTAATGCAGGCATCCGCCAAAGGACTGATGATCCCCAATTCTCTTATCGCGCGGATGCCCGGGCGGTAGGCCTTAAGGTCATCCGCATTGGTCCCTTCTAATATCCATCCCGCCTGCAGTTTAGCGGCCTCGCCCTGGATCTGCTCAAACAAATGCCTTTTGCAGCGATAGCACCGGTCTGTCGGATTATCCGCAATCTGCGCGGATTCCAGTTCGTCAATCTGAAGTATCCTGAAATCAGCGCCAATCTCTTCGGCCACCCTCCTGGCGCTTTGCGCGTCACCGGACGGGTGCATCGCCGTATGAAGGAAGACTGCATGCACCTTCCGCTTACTTTTTAACGCCGCTTCGCAGGCAAGCTTCAGCAGCAGGCTGCTGTCTACTCCGCCGGAAAATGCTACGATCACGTCCTTCTTCGCATAGTCTTCCATCTGCCTTTTCAGGCACTGTATCTTCTCTTCATTCCTCTTCATTCCTTTTCCTCTTCCTGCCTTCCTCTTAATCCCAGCCTGTTTATCTGGGCCGCGATATAGCCCGCCCCGTAGCCATTGTCAATATTCACCACCGAGATGCCATTGGCGCAGGAATTAATCATGGTCAGAAGGGCCGACAGTCCATGCATGCTGGCGCCATACCCAACCGACGTCGGGACGGCAATGACCGGCTTATCCACCAGGCCTCCAATGACGCTGGCAAGAGCGCCTTCCATGCCAGCCACCGCGATCACGCAGTTTGCCCGCTGTATGGTCTCCAGCCTGGCAAGCAGCCTGTGCAGCCCGCTTACTCCCACATCGTAAACGCGCTCTACGCAGGCGCCAAAATATTCGGCCACCTGGGCCGCTTCCTCTGCCACCGGAATATCTGCCGTGCCTGCCGTACAGACCGCGATGCAGCCTGCTTTTGCCTTTCCTTCATGTTCTATCTTCAGTATCCTTGATGTCTCGTCATACTGCACCTGTGCGTACTTGCCTCTTATCAGTTCATATTGTTCCCTGGATGCCCTGGTGCCAAGGACTTCCCCTTCTTCCTCATACAGCCTGCCAAAGATCGCAAGGAGATGCGCATCTGCTTTCCCCGCACAGAACACGACTTCCGGGAAACCGGAGCGTATCTTCCTGTGGGTATCCAGCTTGGCATACCCCAGATCCTCAAAAGGCTGGCGTCTCAAGGCGCCTTCGGCTTCCTCAAGGGTCAGTTCGCCCTTCTTTAACTTTTCCAGTATCTCGCGTGTCTCCATAATCTCCTCCTGTATGCATGCTATTCATCCTGTTTATCGATTTCTTTCTTAATATTTTCCCAGACTCTTTCCGACATCGCCTTATACTCCGTCTCCTCTACGCTCTCTTCCAAAATGACATACTTTTCCAAATACTCCCTTTCCAGGCTGGCATACTCCGGATACTGCTCCATAAATTCTGTATATTCAACAATCCTGTCTTCTTCCAGCAGCCTCCTGGCCGTCTTCATGTATCCATTGAAAGAAAGGCCATGATTACGATTAGTCCTTGTCCTATACGCAAATACTACGCGTATATAATATTTAATTTTGCTTAAAGAAATCCATATCTTATTCATACACATATTTATACCACCATCTACTGTCTTTTAATATATGATAACTCATTTTGAGTTAAATCTCAACGTGATTGATTCAAGTATAATAATATGTTTCCAACAGGAGGGAATTTGTATGACGTATCACGAAGACTTGTATATGATTTACAGAGATCGTCTTAGGGCGCTGCGAGAAGATAGCGATCTTTCACAGAAAACGATCGCGGATTATCTCGGCATTGGTCAGACTACTTATTCCCAATACGAACTTGGCAAACGTTCCATGCCAGTAGAATATATTATCAGACTCTGCCAGTTTTATAACGTTTCCGCAGATTATATGCTTGGTTTATCTAATGAAAAATAAAGATATCAGAATGTCACACAGGGCAGGCCAAAAATGGCCTGCCCTGTGTTTCCCATGACACGATCATCTATGATGCTGTTACCGCGCTGCCTTACTCTTCTGCCTCGTCATCTGTACCAGCGGATTCTCCAATATGGAAGATCTGCATATCTTCCGGGGTGATCAGTTCTACCCCTTGTTTCTGCTCCAACTTCAGATCTCTGACATAGAAGTTTTTAATCTCAGGGGAAAGTGTTTCAAAGTCAATCACAATCTCATCAAGCAAGTTGGCCGGATCTGCCTTATAATGGATCTCGGACAGTTCCTGGCTGACGAATCCCCGGACGCAGGCCTCATTGACAAATCTGATCTGTGCTGTTATGGATATGCTCTCTCCCGCGACCAATGTCTGGAAATCCAGCGCCATAATCTGCTTTTTCATAGAATCATAGTCAACATTCTTAATGACGCAGGCAATCTTCTGGTCTTTTAATTCCAGAGTGACCTGAGTTCCTTCCCCGTGTTCTTTGATCAGCTGCAAGGCATCCTGCTGGGCATACTGGAGAGATATGGGCTTCTTTAAGTCGCTTCCAAACAGTACGCCGGTGGCGAATCCCTCACGTCTTAATCTTTTTGCTTTCATTAGCGGGCTTCTTTTTTCTGCTTTTAACGTGATCATATCTGCTACCTCCTACTTGGCGTTATCTGGTTTCCGTACACGCAAAAACAAAAAAACTCCCATTTACCTTGTAAGTGTAGCTGGGAGCTTTCTTATTGGAAGTTCTGTATGCACTATCTTAATTATAGCACGATTGTCAAGTATTATGGAATGTGACTCTATTTACGGCTAACATATTTCATGATGTCGTCTTCGCCGTGGTGCCATCTCTAAAGAACGCCTTTTTCATACTCTTCACGCATATACCGTCTGCTTGTTCCAAACAGTGATATGAAGAGATTGTGTTCTTCCTCTATAATCTCGAAAAAAAACTGATAGCCTACATCATCGTATCATCCCGTAAGGCCTCAGCCAGACTGATTTTGCGTACATTCCTGTAGCCAAGACAATAAGCCAGCGCCACCGTTCCAAGTATGGCCAGCATAAAAGCAGCAATCGGAATCAGCGGAGCCTCGGACAGAAAGACTTCTGCCTCAAGATAACTTGTTTGTAACAGATAGCCGACCACAATAACTGCCAGCGGAATGGTAAATACAATCGGGCGGCCTGCGATGACCAAGGCTTCGATACAGAACATTTTTTTAATTCCTCCCGGCGTCAGTCCGACAGACATATATCTGGCAAATTCTCTTTTTCTCTGACGGACAAATCCCAATGTATTGGAAAACACATTCCCAATGCCAATGATTGCAAGCAATACGCAGAAACCGCCGAAGATTGCCATCATTCCCTGTATCTGCCTGTCGTTGGCTTCCTTCTTGAGAATACGGTTTTCGCTTTTTGCCTCACAAGATCCGGCAAGAATCTGATCGATATCTGCCTGCAGCGTATTCAATTCCGCTAAAGTGGCGTTTTCGCTGCCCAGAACGCAGATGTAGGTATCTTCCCCACCCTCCGCAGCCTTTCCCTTGATTTCCTTCCACAGGGACGCCGGAATAAAATGTACCAATTCATAATAATCAGACGCCGCGTATTCTTCTCTTAAATCAGGAACTTTCTCCGTGTAGGACAAGACAGGGACTTCCAGCGCCGCTCCTTCTTCTCCGGGCTTTCTTAAAATGCTGGCAGCATTCCTGCCTTTTACATAGGACATATACTTGGGGTGTCTGAAATCCGGGTTCGTCACATCGCGGATTTGATTTCGTATGACAGCCCCGTCAAGTCGCGGCGTAACGCCAATCTCCTCACAGTAAGCCTCAAAACTGGCATCATCCAATATAACGATAGGAGCATTAACGCTCCAGCCTGCATCCGTCTTCACTGCACTGTCATCCGAAGCATGAGAAAAGCCGCCAATGGATTTCATCTCATCACTCATTTCCTCCTCTGCGATGATTGCTTTGGCCGTTGCCTTTTGATACACGATGGCGCTTCTTATGCCGGGAAGATCTTGTATTTCTTTTGTTTCCGCAAAAGAATCCACTTCCGTATCCTGTACGGTAACCATGATGTCCCAGACATCCTGATATTTTTCAAAATATGTCTCTGCCGTACTGATCTTTGACATTGTAAAAAAGCACTGCATAACCGTGAACGCCATGAACGAGAATATCAGGGATAAGGATGCCGTCCGCAGAGCCTTTCGCTGTGCTTTTAAAGCATTTCCCGCCAATTCTCCTTCCGTGCCAAACAAAAATGCAAGCACAGGCGAGTTCTTTTTCCGCTTAAGCTGCAGTTCGCCGGTATTTCTAATCGCTTCCAGCGGCGTAAGCCTGCTCAACTTTTTAGCCGGCAGCCAGGCGGATATCCAGATCGTGATCACTGTCACAAGCAGTGTCAAGATCAAAACAAGCGGATGATAGCCAAAAACTGCCTGATGTCTGCCTGCCACATTGCTTCCCAGCAAGGCATTCACCATCTGCAAAAGCCCCATGCTGATTGCAATTCCCAGCAGATTTCCTGCTATGACCGGTATGGCGCAAAGTGCCGCCGCTTCCTGTAGCAGACATGCCCGTATCTGTTTCGGCGTGGCTCCAATGCTGAAGAAAATACCAAACTGATGGATCCTTGCATTCATGGATACCGCGAATGAATTGTGTATGATAACAATCAGGGAAATGGATGCCATTGCCAGGATCGCAAGAAATAAGGGGAACAGCAGTCTTGGCGCTGTATCCTGCGGGCTGCGGATCAAGTACATGGCAAGAAGTTCATAGTTATAAACGGCTGTTTTCGGAGAAACCCCGGCTATCTCGGCAATCCGCGGCGTATCTTCCAAAACCGTACTTATATCATCAAAGTATATATCCAGCACGGTTCCCTGCCCCTGTGCTGCCTTCTCGTTAACCACTACGTCTTTTACATTGGCAAAGTTTTTTATGGCATCTATATCCTCCGAATCAATTGCCCCTGCGATCCGGCTCTGCCAGCCGCCTTCTTCCAGTTTGATCCTCTCCACTTCATACTTCCATGCGTTATAAAACAAACTGCAGAGCAAGGATAGCAGCAGGGCCGAGATAAACGCCGCAACCCTAACGGAAATACTTAAGGAACGGTTGTTTTTAATATATCCAGATGAGTAATCTTTCCACATAGCCCTTACCTCCGCCATTCATCACTGATGATATGTCCATCCTCGATAGTTATAATGCGTTCTGCTTCCAGGGCCACCTTCTCATCATGGGTAATCAGCAGAATGGTCTGCTCCAGATTCCGATTGGAGAGTTTCAGCATGTCAATGATCTCTTTGGAATTTTTCTGATCCAGGTTCCCAGTCGGCTCATCTGCCAATAGTAACGCGGGGCGGTAAATAAGAGAGCGTGCAATCGCAACTCTTTGCTGCTGCCCGCCTGACAGTTGATTTGGCAGGGCCTCCAGCTTGTCAGCAATACCAAGAGAACCGACCACCTTATCAAAATATTCCTTGTTTGGCTTCTTTTTATCCAGCGTAAGGGGCATAAGAATATTTTTCCGCACCGAAAGCGTAGGGATCAGGTTATAGAACTGATACACGAGCCCCACCTTTCTGCGGCGAAAGATGGCGGCCTGTGTGGGATTTAACTTAGAAAGGTCTGTCCCATCTATGGTTACCGTTCCGCTGGTCGGCTTGTCCACACTGCCCAGGATATGCAGAAGCGTGGATTTTCCGGAGCCGGATGCTCCGATGATCGCCACAAATTCTCCTTTGCTGATTGTCAGGTCAATCCCGTCCAGCGCGGTTACCTGATTGTTCCCGGAACCGTATACTTTACGGACCCTTTCGCATGTTAGAATGTTCATTTGATTCTTACCTCCTGCCATCATGTTGTATATCACTATATCTACAGTATAGCAAATGAAAATTACAACTTAGTGACTGTAAATCCGAATCTCAAAACACGCCCCTGCCCCCTGCTTGTTTGTAGCCCGTATCGTGCCATTCTGGCGCTTAAGAATCTCTTTTGCCAGTGCCAGTCCGATACCGATGCCTCCTTCATGGGCATTGCGGCCGCGATAGAATCGTTCAAAAAGATAGGGCATATCCTCTTTAAGAAATCCCGCCCCTTCATCCCAGATCCTAATTTCCGTATAGAGCGGATTCTGTTCATAAGCACAGTGGATAGTTCCGCCCGGATTGTGCTCCATGCAGTTTTTCATCAGATTCATGACCGCCTCCATCGTCCAGTCCAGATCGACGGTTATCGCCATCCCGCCCAGTTCCGGGATATCAACAGAAGTACCTGTCGCCGTCAATAGTTCCTGCAAGTTGTCCGACGCAAGAACAAGCACGGTAAAAACATCAACCTCTTCCCTTTGAAGAATCAGCGTGCCAGAATCAAGGCGGGATAACACAAGCAGGGCCTCTTCTAAATGACTAAGCCTCAGAAGCTGTTTTTGTATCTGCTCCACCTTATTATTACTATTATCTCTTTGCATGGTCTGCAAAGACAGAGAGATTGCAGTAATCGGCGTCTTGATTTGATGCGCAATATTGGACAGATTTTCCGCAAAATCATTTTTCGCCTGTACTGCGGCCTCTTTCGTCTGATAAAGGAACGTCACCGTCTTATAAATTTCATCTTCCAATTTAGAAAAATCATCCTCTCCAGTCGTAGAAAGGATGACTGCTTTTCCCATATTCGCTTGTTCCAAATACTCTGCCAGACCCTGGATACGCATGCTTTCCTTTTTGTTTCGATACAGCAGGGTAACAAGCAGAAGGCAGAAGCCCGCCAGAACTCCTGCTGCCACAGCTAAATCACCTGTCCTGTGAAGCGAATGCGAAAAATCAGCAATTCGGTATCCCCATACGGATAAGACATCCTTTCGGGCCGTTCCGTCGGCATTCCCTCCTGTATATTCCTTCAATGCGGCTGAAATAATCTTTTCTGCTTGCGGATCCTGCTCTAACACTTCTCCGCAAACAGCGTTTAACAGATTAAATTGAAGCCGGCTGTCATAATGGAACATCATCATGGCAGTAAGTGCAGAAGAGATCAAACTGATAGATAGCACAAATCCAACTGTGATCAAAATGTTTTTTCGTCCGCTCATATCGTATCCTCCATACGGTATCCTACGCTTCTGACCGTCTTTAGACAGGATGGCTGGTCTAATTTATCCCTCAGACGTTTCATTGTGACTGTCAGCGTGTTGTTATTCACATAGTTTCCATTCACATCCCATACCTGTTCTAAGATTTTTTCTCTGGTTACAGTCTTTCCCTTGTTCTGCATCAGGTACAAGAGCAGCTGGTATTCCGCCACGCTCAAATTGATCTCTTCCAAATGGAAGGTAACTGTCCTGCGGTTCTGGTCGATGATAATCCCATCGCAGGAAAGATACTGCCCAGCCGCATTGCGGGTCCGGCGAAGCAAAGCCAATATCCGCGAATACAACACTACCAGTTCAAAAGGCTTCACCACATAGTCATCCGCACCGTTTTGAAACCCTGATACGATATCACAGGAATCCCCACGGACCGTAAGAAAGATGATTGGAAGTTCCTTCCATGTACCGCGGATCCATTTACACAAATAATCCCCTCGTCCATCCGGCATATTCCAATCCAGAAGAACCATTGCAGGCACATGGATTTCCAGTGCCTGCTTAATGCTGGCAAGCGTATCATATATCGTCACCTTAAAATCTTTCTGTTCCAGATATTCTTTTACAGTATTCGCAATATTGGGGTCATCTTCAGCATAGTATAAATCGATCATCTCAATCTCCCATCCTGTCTTTTTGTATCTATTATAGCAGGATAAAGTTACAGTTGGGTGACTAAACTTCGCGCTGCCACGTGCTATTCCCCCTTACCCAGACATTTTGCCCCTCTGAGCCGCTCGACAAGCGTCTCCTTCGAAAAGTTTTTCATAGATATCAGCGTTATAAGCAGAGGAACCACGATCAGAACAACGGCATAAACGGCAAAAAGCGTCCACGGGAATGCAAAAGTCATGTAATAGGCCCCGCCGTTACGAAGCAGGCTCACAAGCACATATCCAAGCAGCGTGCCGGCAGTCATTGTCACACCCACAGCCGCAAGGACTAAGATCAGGCTTTCGCACAATAGCATTTTTCTAATCTGCCCTTTTGCCATACCGATAGACTCAAGCACTGCCAGTTCCTGCTCTCTTGTAACAATATTTGTGATCAGCGTATTCATCATGCTCAGTATGCTGAACATCATAATAAAGATGGCAAGCCCGCTGATGGCACCGAACACGGAATCTGCTGTTTTCGTATAGAAGGCCTTTCTTTCCGCAAGGCTTTCCATGCTTAATTCCGATTTTTCCTCAACCATCTGTGTTAAGATTTCTCCTACTTCCGCTTCCTTATCAGGCTCAGTCGATACAAGCAGATGCGAATTCAGGCTCTCATAGGAAATAAGCTTCCATATTGCCTGTTCAGGCATTAAAAACCAGCCCTCCACGAACTTATTATCCATTGTAAACTGACGGTTCAGAGTACCAAGAATCGTAACCTCTTTTTCCGCCATCTGCCTGCCATCATAATAGCGCAGGGTAATTTTATCCCCCACGCGAAACTGCCAGCCATAGATTTCCTTTGCATTCGCATTATCAGATACCAGGATATAATCGCCGCTCATCAGTTTGCTATAGTCCGCATCCCCATCCTCAACATACTTCCTGATTTCCTCTGTCTCCTTTTCTGTCAGAGGGTATATAGAATCATCATTATCATATTCATCCTGCTGCGCGTAATCGAAACGCACGCCGAAATTCTTAATCTGCGCCACACTTTTCACGCCGTCTAAAGCAATGATGTCCTGAATCATTTTTTCATCCAACGGCTTATTTGCCTGCAAGCCGCTCATCCCGTTTTCGTCCGACTCGACAGCCGCATCGCTATAGCGGATATCAAATTCCGCATCCTCAAATACCCCTTGCCGTGCATACCCTTCTTTATCGAACGAGGTCATAAAGGCCGCTGCCGTCATAAACAGAATACCGCCAAACGCAAGGGATAGCATTGTAACACCTGCTTTTTTCTTGTTCTTGGTAAAATTCATCGCGCCTAAGGAAAGCGGCGTCAACTTGCGGCACATTTTCTTATTTGCAGTCTGCTTCTTATCATCTTGCGGTATATAGCGCAGGGCCTCCATCGGAGACATGGCAGACGCCAGCTTAGCCGGCTTGCGGACTGAAATCATTGTGATAACATAGATGACCGCAAAGACGCTGGCCGCTATCAGCAGCGTGTTGACCATGCTAAATCCTGATGGGATGATCAAATACCCTGCAACGCCTCCCGCCAAGAGCCCGATAGGCGAAGCAAACGCAGCCAGTCTTCTGCCTTCCTTTGAAACCAGACTTTTCATCTGCTTCTTTGTCATTCCTATCGTACGCAACTGGCCATACTGATGGATCTTTCCAATCACAGACAGATAAAACACGCCGTAAATCACCAGAATGCAGGCAAACAGGATAATCGCGCCTGCCAGCGCATACAGCAATATATCCCGGGAGTCCGCAGATAATGACTCAAGATACGCTTTCGACGGACTTACATATTTTCTTTCAACTCCTGCCTCTCTTCCGATAAGGTACATTGCTTCCTTGCACTCCTCCGGGCCCATCGCTGCTGCGCCACGCAGTTTGGCATAGACCTCGTAGGGCATATCCTTTAACTGGCTTCCGCTATCGGCATAAGATTTTGAAAAAAATACAGCAAACCGCTTTGCTGTCTCTTCGCCACTTAAGATGCCTGTGACCGTAAAGGTTTCCGAATTCCCATCACAAAAGTCCAGCGTTATCTGGCTTCCAATCTGTATGGGTATTCCCATTTTTTTCAGCATGGCCGCCTGCACGGCGATCTCATTTTCCCGTTCGGGCAATTTTCCGCTTTTTGTCTCCGCGATCCTGATTTCGTCCGACAGTTCGCTGACATAATAAGGTATTACGCTAAATCCATCCATATCAGAAACCGCGCCTGTCTTTACCTGTATTTGATAGGCAATCCTCTCATCCATTTTCAGCGCTTCTGCCTGACTGGCCGACAGATTATAATAGCCCACTTGCTGCGCGTGGGAAAGCTGTCTTTTCGTATCTTCCTTCTGGCCAGCGGCATACATCAGAATCCCCATAAGCAGGGCAGATGCCAAAGCAATCGTAATCATCACGAATGTATTACGCATACGGCTATACTTCAGGCTCTGCTTTGACATCCGTGTTAACATTTCTGTCCTTATCCTTTTACTACTCATTTCGAACGCTCCTTATGTGTGATTTTTCCATCCTCAATGCGAATTCGCATATCCGCTTTTTCTGCGATTTCAGGATTATGGGTAATCATAACAATAGTCTGGTGAAACTTTTCGCTTGTCATTTTTAAGAGATCGATGACCTTTTCACTGGTACGGCTGTCAAGATTACCCGTCGGCTCATCCGCAAGAATAATCGCAGGCTTAGAGATCAAGGCTCTCGCAATCGCAACTCTTTGCTGTTGTCCGCCCGATAAATGATTCGGATAGTTAGAAAGTTTCCCGTCTAATTCCAGAAAATCTATAATTTCCTCCAAAAGCTTCTTATCCTCTGTTTTCCCGTCCAGACGCACCGGCAGTACAATATTTTCATAGGCAGTAAGGTAAGGAATGAGATTGTAATTCTGAAAAATGAAGCCGATCCGCCTTCTGCGAAATACCGCGAGATCCTCCTCGCGCATCGTCTCCAGACTGTTATTTTCCACCTGTACGCTGCCTGATGTAGGCCTGTCAAGTCCTCCGAGCATATGGAGCAGCGTGGATTTACCACTGCCCGAGGTTCCTATGATAGCAGCAAACTGTCCCTTTTCTATGGAAACATTGATATCGTCCAATGCCCTGACAAGGCTTTCATCCTTTCCATAGTACTTCTTTAAATGCGATGTACATAATATTGACATGGCTAATATCCTCCTTAAGTTTCTACATTTTAGTGATAACCTCATCATACTCAGCCGCAAAAAAATGACAATAGCAGCCGCAAAATCTAATATCCACGCCGCAATATCTATGAAAAGCATAAAAAAAGAGCCTGTTTTCCTTTCGAAAACAAGCTCGTATTCGCTTTAATCTTCCTTAACGGGCAGTAATATTTTCAAAGCAAATTTCCCGCCCTTTCGTACTGTGATACAAGTTCCGCCATACTTTTCAGCGCTTTTCTGCATATTGGGAATGCCGAAGCCGTGCAGGAAATCATCTGGCTTTGATGTTCTGTCATGCTCGGCTTTCTCCTCTATACAGTTATTTTCAATTAGAATGGATACAAAATCCCGCACCCGTCCCGCCTTAACCAGAATAATCCGCTCTTCTTGCGGCAGTTTTTCACTCGCCTCGATCGCGTTATCTATTCCGTTGCCGAACAAAGTACTGATGTCTAAAGGCTTGATAAAGTCAATTCCGCCAAAATCTATCATAACTGAAAAGTCAATCTTTTTTTCACGCATCTTTTCTGCCTTATCTTTGATAATGACATCCAGAAACCGATTGCCTGTGTGGATATAATCCTCATAAGCCGCTATCTGCGACCGGAGCTGCTCTGCCATTTGATGCATGGCATCCGTCCCTTGGCCACCCTCAAGCAACAGCAGATGGTTCTTCATATCGTGGTAGAGCGAGCATACGCGCTCTTCATCTTTTTGCTTGTCCTGGTAATATTTGTATTGCCGTTCTAGTAACGCTAGCTGTATTTTCGACTGCTGTTCCTGCTCTTTTAGATAATAGTTATTCTTTATATACAGGAAAACAACAGCAAAGGAAACGCTTATGACAATTAAAAGCATATCAAATCTTTGATCAAATCCGGCATTTAAATTATTTTTTATCTTTTGAATGACACTTATGTGATATAGTAAAAAAGCGACTATTTCAAAAAGCAATACAATGATAAAATCCTTGTTGTTAAGCCGATATCGGAAATTTCTAAACATCAGGTACAATACAGCGGAAACAGACACCGTCAAAGACAGGCAGACCAAGTAGATAGGAATCGGAGCCATTGCTATATCATCCACGAGAACTGCTTGCGGAAATTGAAATATTTCTGCTATTCCGGTTGAAATTATTTCTATTGTACCTACAAAGACAATGGACATGAACGCAGCAATCATAGAATTACGGATAGATACTTTGTAGCACAGCATATATAAGATGATCAGCAAAAGCAGGACGCAGGGGAGTTTATACGTCGCATCCACAATAAACCAGGTCCATAAAAAGGTCGTTGCCGTAATTATTACAGGCGGCATCCATCTTGAAAACTTCGCACGCGGCTTTCTGCACAGAGTTTCGCCCATTACAAAAATAATGAGGGATTGAGAGAAAGTCGTTATTATATCCAGTGCCTGATAGATCCACATCATAGCATATCCCCCCAGAAGTCTGCCAATCTTGCCATAAACGCTTTGCGTTTCGGCTGGCTGATTGGGATCCGCTCCCCGGTAGCGAGTACCGCCTCGAGATTCTCCACGCTTTTTACATACGCCATATTCACGATAAAACTTGCATGGCACTTGGCAAACAGTCTCTGTGTTTCCAAAAGAGCCGAGATTTCTTTCATACTTTTATATATGACCTGTTCCTGTCCCTCAAAATGAAGCAGTACATTGCGTTTGCAGGTTTCTGCATAACGCAGATTTTTATAAAGAACTTTGTATTTCCCCATATCGTTTGAAAACGAGAGGTATGGCTCGTCTTTTCCGTGATAATGGCTGAAGAAACGGTCAAGTTCTATTTTTAGCCGGGCATATTTTATTGGTTTGAGCAAATAATTGACCGCGCCGTATTCATAGCCTCTCCATACATACTGAGGTAGGGAAGTCAGGAAGAACAGGCCGACGGCATCATCCATCTTACGGATTTCCTCTGCCGTATTCAGGCCGTCTAGTTTTTCCATTTGAATATCCATAAAAATCAAATCAGTATCCGTCTGGTAGCCTTTGAGCAAGTCACTTCCGTCACAAAACTCCGTGATTCGAAACTTTTTTCCGCTCTCTTTTTCATATCTGCGCAGCAAGTTCGTAATCTCACGAATAAATTCTTTTTCGTCATCGCAAATTGCTATATGGTACACAAAAAACACCTCGTTTTATGCTTACTTTCAATCCATTATTATACAGTAAATATAACAAATCCACAATTCTTTAACCCAAAAACGCTGTCCAATGTCTATACGAATTCTCCTTACAATGATAAAAATTTAGATCATTTCTTCTGTGGCGGTGATCTTTTATTCAGTTGATAGTATTAAGAATTGGATAAAGTTTATGTACAGTGATACAATGATCGCATAAACAACTTGGAATTTATGGAGGCGAATACAATGAGTAAAGAGTATATTATTCCAGCCTGTTCTGGAATGAAAATCGATGTTAAGCAGGGTCAAAGCATTACAGTGATCGATATTGAAGGCGGCCAAGTGGTAGATTTTTTTGCCGAAGCGACTGGAAATGTAAATGAATTTCTTTCAACCGGTGTGACGATAGACTGTAACGAGTCTCTAAAGTTAAATGTTGGTAGCATAATTTATACCAATTTATATCAACCCATGATGAAGGTACTTTCTGACGATGTGGGAGAACACGATTTGCTTCATCCATGTTGCAGACCGGAAATGTATGACTTCTTTTATCAAAACGGCGGAGGACACCCCAGCTGCTTTGATAATATCAATAAGGCGCTTGCAGTGTTTCCGAAAGCAAATGCAATAGCGGAAAGTGTTCCCCTATTAAAATTGTTGTCGATTAGAACAGTTTCCAGAAACATCAGAAATTAAAAGAATAAGCAAAAAGTGCTTCAAATCCTCTGTTTACAAGGATTTGAAGCACCTCACACCAATGCCGCAGACCGGAATCGAACCGGTACGGGAGTATAAGTCCCGCAGGATTTTAAGTCCTGTGCGTCTGCCAGTTCCGCCACTGCGGCATATGGGACCTATAGGGCTCGAACCTATGACCCTCTGCTTGTAAGGCAGATGCTCTCCCAGCTGAGCTAAGATCCCATAAAAACAAACATAATAGCCTCGCCTCAAAGTTAATCTAACTTTGTCAAGTCGGCAGGCTGCGACTCTCTCATCAGGCTTTTTACTCTTGCCAAATGATCGTGCCGACGACCCAGAAGAGACTCGAACTCTCGACCTCCGCCGTGACAGGGCGGCGCTCTAACCAACTGAGCCACTGGGCCAGATAATGGACCTTCGGGGACTCGAACCCAGGACCGATCGGTTATGAGCCGATTGCTCTAACCAACTGAGCTAAAGGTCCAAAATCATAAAAGTCCCTTATAGGACTAAGCCGATGATCGGACTCGAACCGATAACCTGCTGATTACAAATCAGCTGCTCTGCCAATTGAGCCACATCGGCGAATTTCAAATGACTCCGACGGGAATCGAACCCGTGTTACCGCCGTGAAAGGGCGATGTCTTAACCGCTTGACCACGGAGCCATTACAGCCTGTCCCCGGAAATATCGACAAATAATTCCTTGAGCGACCGAGTTATATATTATCACATGGGCACACTTTTTTCAAGCCTTTTTCTAAAAAAACAAAAAAATATTACAGTAAATAGCCAAGCGCTATCAGCAGATAACTATAGCCTATATTTTTTCTTACCTTTAAATACATAATTCCCGCCAGAATAGAAAATATCATGCAGGAGATGCCATTCCACACTTCGATCCCCACGCCTCTTGATACAAAGTGGAATCCACCCCAAGTCAGCGCCAGCAGCATGCCCCCAAAGGGAAAATTACTCTCTCTTCCCAGCAGCATCTCCGACGCCTTCTGTCCATATACAATAATCAGCAGGACAAGCCCCACTTCCAGCAAATAATAAAGATACTGGGAACAGAACTGGAACACATCCTTTCCCTTGGCTTCTCCGATCACCTTCCATGTATGCCAATCCAGGAACGTCAATATCTTGCATCCCGCAAAGCAGGCCAGGGCAGCTGCCCAGTCCCTGGCAGCGATCTTCTCAGTCCGGCCTCCTATTCTTACAGGAAATCCATATTGCGTTCTTGTATATGCCAGCATTCCTATTATCACCGCCAGCCATACTGCTGCCGTTATGATACAGTGAACGCCTCTCTGGTGCGGCGTATAATTAAAGATATCAACGTTGAGCAGCCATCCATCTATCACAAATATAGTGAAATATTCCAGAAGAAATGCCAGGAATCCAATCAGGCCGATCCAAAGATAATTTTTCCAGCTCGCTTCTTTTTTCATGATGATTTTCCTGCCCCTTTACCCTTGGATAACTTGCTACCCATATACTAGCACTCCTGGTTCTGCCACACAACATAATATATCCTTCAATTGATAAATAATTTATATTTTGTTATAATAAACAAAAATGTTCACGGAGGTCTTGACTATGACATCAGCCTTTCAGGATTTAATTAAAAATACCACCTTAACGAAAAAGGAAAGCCAGATTGCTGATTATGTTCTCAACAATTTCAGGGAAGTATGCTTTATGACCTCGACTGAATTGGCTGAAAAACTGCAGATAAGCCATTCCTCCGTCATCCGTTTCACAAAGGATCTCGGCTATTCCGGCTATACGGAATTCCAGCGTGCAATCAGGGCACAGTACAACGACTATATTGACAATCATTCTGATGCGCCAACGATACCTACCGTCAAACTGACGCAGAGCCTGGAGAAACTGACCGGCGCAAGCATCCGGGAAGCCGTATATGAGACTACTTGCAACAATTTACAGTCTGTCATTATGCATAGTCCATCGGATCTATTTGAAAATGCAAGCGACGCCATCATAGCCGCCCAGTCAAAATATATCGTCGGCTCCAGGGGATGTGCCGCATCCTCCGCGTTCCTTTCCATCATATTAAAGGATACCTTGCCGATGGTATTTGCAGAGCCCGCAGGCATTATGAATACGTTCGATTTTCTGTCCGACATCAGCCGAAAAGACTGTCTGATCGCAATCAGTTACCCACGCTATTCCAAACTTACTTATCTTGCAGTAGAGATGGCTGCCAAGGCAAAGGCCACCATCATCGTATTAACGGATACGCCCACGGCTCCTCTTGCCCGCTATGCAGACTATCTCCTTACAAATTCCGTGGATTCCCTCGCGTTTTTCAATTCGCAGATTCCTGCCCTGTTCACAGCGGAATTATTGTGCACATACATCTGCAAAAAAATAGGAAATAAAAACGAGGAGAAGCTGAGGCTGATTGACAGATTTACCTCCGCACTGGAACTGTACTAGATTCTTTACAATAACGACAGGAAAGAGCAGGCGCGCAGTGATCAGCGCGTCTGCTCTTCTTTGCTTCTATTTATCATAGATGGCTATATCCGTCTTATTTAACTGGCAGGATACTACCGTAGTGCCAACCAGATCGCTGGTGTTATTCAGCACCGTATGAGCCGGATCGATCGCCGGCCAGATTGCCGCCAGGATAGGAATCAAGGAAAGCGGCATGCCCATCGTTTCAAGAAGCACCGTAGACATGACGATTCCCGCTCCCTTTACTCCTGCTGCGCCTACAGACAGGATGATTCCAAGGAAGATGAACTGGACGACTCTGCCAGGCGTAATCGCGAATCCATAAAGATTGGACGCAAAGATACAGCAAAGTCCGATAAATAATGAAAATCCATTCATACCGCAAGTATTGCCAAGCGGCAGGGTAAATCCATAGATATTCTCTGGGATTCCCAGCTTCTCCTGTGCCGTCTTGATCGAGACCGGAAGCGTTGCGGCAGAAGATGTGGTGGAGGCTGCCACGATTATTGGCTCGACAATCTTCTTCATAAACCGAAGCGGCTGTAGTTTCGCAAGGAATTTGATGATTACTGGATATAATACAATCAGGACTATAATCGCGCATACATAATCCGTCACGATGAACACCAGCACTTCTTTCATAGTAGAGCCGCTAATCGTCGCTACCATCGTCGCCATAAGGGAGGCAATTCCAATCGGCGAGAATGCCATCACAAATTCCGTGATCTTCAGCATTGCTTCGCTCCCCTGGTCAATCACCTTGATCAGCAGTTCCGCTTTCTGCCCCAGCGCAAGAAGGGCGACTCCTAAGAAAATCGCAAATATAATAATCTGAAGCATGTTTGCTTCCTGCATGGACTGCACGATATTCTCCGGCACCCACGAAATGATATTATCAATGAAGCTATAGGATACGCTCTCAACTTCTGCCGACGCATCCAAGAATTCCGTCGTCCCTCTTCCCGGCTGCACGATGAACCCGGCCAGGACTCCGATACATGCCGTAATTCCAGAAGTAACAATGATATATAATATAAATCTTAATCCGACCGTATATAACTGCTTGATGTCGCCCATCTTGCAGACGCCACTGGTAATGCTAAAAAATACCAGCGGAACCATCAGCATTTTCAAAAGCCTTAGGAATATATCCCCCAACGGTTTCAAAGTATCGGCTGCCTTTGGCGAGATGAACCCGATAGCCAGGCCGATCACGATACCGATCAATATCTTTTTCCCCAATGATAATTTTCTTAATTTCCCCATGTCTCTTCCTCCTTAACCTGCATATTCTCTGGCTATCTCGCCGGTTATTTTCAGGAACTTATCAATGTCTTCCGTTCCGTGGCAATGCAATGGAGATACCCGGATCGCCCCTGTAAGTCCCAATGCTTCTACAATTCGTTTGGAATATATGCTTGTATTGATCCGTTCGTAGACCGTAACGCCCCGCTTCTGGTATTCGGCTACGCACTGTGTATAATCTATATTGTCGATTCCAATTGCCGCAATCAGATCTCTGCAAGTGAGGTCTTGCGTATCCGTATATATATGTACGCCTTCTATATGCCGAAGCCCGGGAATCTCCTCGGTTCCTTCCAGCATATGGTATAAAAGCGCTCTTTCCTGGAGATGGATTCTCCTCATTCCTTCCTTATATAATGCCTTTCGGTCATCGCTATCTATAAAATGCTTCCCAATACTGCATACATAATTGATAATTTCCATCGCCGCCGCAAAATTTCCCGGAGAACAGGTGCCAAGCTCGAACGTCTTCTGTTCTTTTGCCAGCAGCCGGTGATGCGGCATATTGGCCACGCGATCTGAGACATAGGCAAATCCGCATCCCCGTACTCCAAAGAATTTATAAGGCGCAAAATTCATTCCGTCTATCTGCAGCTTATCTACATCCATCGTGCAGTGCGGCGCGTGCTGAACCGCATCGCTGATGATATAGATATCCGGGTTGATCTGTCTGGCTCTTCTGGCGATCTCTTCCAGATCCATAATCGTACCCGATATATTTGACGCTGCCATAATGCTCAGAAGGCAGGTATCCTGATCGATATACTTTACCACTTCGTCCGGGTCTATTCCTCCCGTCTCATGATTTGCAGGAACGACCCGCATTTCTTTTCCCGTCTTCCGGCAGTAGTATTCCATCGCATCGTAGGATGACGGATGTTCGATAGCGGATGTAACGGCATTTTTGCCTCCCGTGTTCTCCATGATAATGCCAACCATCTGGAACATGGTCTGCGAGGCGGTAAGTTCCGTCATTAACGCGCCGCTTTTCGCTCCGAAGATGATTTCCAGAATCTCTCTGGCGCCCTCCTTTGCCAGTTCCTTCAAGCCCATGCCCCTCGCATGAATCCTCTCCGGACAGTCAGGGAACATTTCCAGTTCCGCCTTTGCCTCTACGCAGCTTCTCAGCCGCAATGACCCGCCGGAGTTGTCAAAAAATAACCGCTCTCCATACTTAGGATCACCATCTGGATAGCAGAACCTGCCTTTTAGTTCTTTCTGGAATGATTCATCAAATAAAATTCCTTTTGTTTCGTCCATAATATCTCCCTTCTTTTAAACATATTTGTTTTTTTCTTAAATATCCCGGATATATTTGTTTATAATATTTATAGCATATTGTTGGCTTTTTTTCAATATAAAAAAATAATATTGTCTATTTTGACATAAAAAAAGATGCTATACGCTCTATCCGGTCAATGGAGCATATAGCATTCTTTTATTCTAATAGGCCAGACGTATAAATTCCAGCAGTTCTTCCTCGTTTTCCAAGGGTTTAAACCATGCTTTCGTGTCAACAGCCCCAAACAATGCGTGCGCTGCTTCAGGAAGGACTTCCGCCTCCACCTTGTTCTTAAGGCCTGACAGCCTGGTCGGAAGGCCCAGTTCCTCCACAAACTCTTCGTATTTGGCAATCGCCTGCCTTGCGATCGTGAATTCATCCTGGTTTCCGTCGATTCCCCATACGTTTCTTCCCCACCTTGCATATCTCGGGGCCGTCGCATCATTCAGGGAATACTTAAACCATGCCAGAGAGACAATCGCGATTCCCGCACCATGAGGAAGGCTGAAATATCCACTCAGCATCTTCTCTGTGGAATGGAGATTCCCGACAAAATCGCGTCCCTGATCCGCAAGGTGCGTGATTGCCAGTTCCGCCGCCCACAGAAGCTGCGCCCTCGACTCGTAATCCTTCGGACACATCATGACTTTCCGGCCATGCTCGATGCAAGTCTTCTGGAGAATCTCGGAGAATCCATCCTGGATGCTTCCCAGGCTGTTGCTGAAATATCCCTCGTAAGAATGGCTCATAATATCCACAATCCCGCAGGCCGTCTGGAATGGCGGCACGGAAAAGGTATAGGACGGATTGGCAAACACTGCCGCAGGCCTTACTAGATTCGTCCGATAGTCCATTTTCTTATGCTCCTCGTAATTGGCCATTACGGTTACATTGGACACTTCCGAACCACTGGCAGCTATGGTGGGAACCGTAATAATGGGGAGCGCTTTTGTTACTTCCGCCTTCCCTTCATAGAAGTCCCAGCAGCTGCCGTCATGGAACACAGAAAAGCTCATTGCCTTTGCGGAATCTATGGTGCTGCCCCCGCCCAAGGCTACGATGCAGTCGGCCTCTGCCTCCTTGCACAGTAACACTGCCTTATCTACCGTAGAATGTCTGGGATTTGGCTCAATGCCCGTAAACTCCGTCACCTCAATCCCGTTATCTTTGCACAGCGCATACAGATAGTCATATGCGCCCGTAGCCTTTGCCGGAATCTCATCATACAGGAAGAAGAGCCTCTTCCCATATTTTAAGACTGTTTCCGGCAGATCTTTTAATACGCCTTTTCCAAAATGAATCTCTGTCGCCAGATGAAACTTAAACTCTACCATTTTTCCTCCTTTTACTGCTTCCTTATTATATAAATACTGCTTATAACTTCCTTGTTATTTCGTATGCCGCGCCAATCTGCGTAGTAATGCTTCCAATGCCGTTGCCCGCTACAATATCAAAGGTCTCGATTCCACAGCCGTTCAATTCCTTGCAGATGGACGGTCTCGCACGAAAGCCGATGGCTATGATCACGTCATCAGCCTCGATCTCCTTTTGATTGCCATCCTTATCCAGCACCACGGCCCCCTTATCCGTGATACGGTCAAGCCTGTGGCCCATCAATTTCTCAACATGGTTTCTGGAAAGCAGTTCATTGAGCATATCCCTTACCCAGAACGGAACTCCGTTGGGATCGTTGGCGCAGATATCGTCAAGCGCTTCTACCAGGTATACTTCTTTGCCTTCTGCCCCCATATCATATGCCATCTCCGCGCCTACCAGTCCGCCGCCTACGATGACTACCTTCTGCCCCGCTTCCTTCTTGCCCAAAAGGATATCCGTGCATGCCACTGCCTTCTTCGAATCGATCCCTTCAATAGCGCGGGGCATCAGCGGCTCGGAGCCAATGGCAAAGATGACGGTGTCCGCGCCGCTTGCCTTCAGCAGTTCCGGCGTTGCCTCCGTATTCATCCTTACTCTCACCCCAAGATCCTTCAGTTCGCCAATATACCATTCATTCAGCGCCCGAATGCTGCCCTTGAAGGAATGCACCCCTGCATCAAAGAGACGGCCGCCCAGCTTATCCGCTCTCTCCAGCAGTTCTACCTCATGTCCGCGGGCTGCGGCATTTCGCGCCGCTTCCATGCCGCAGACGCCTCCGCCAACCACCACCACATGCTTCGGCTGAACCGCTTTCGTCATTCCATACAGGCCTTCCTTCATTCCCTGCGGATTCACGGTGCAGGTGGCAGAGCCTTTGTTGAACGCAGAGGCCATACAGTTGCCGCAGGCAATGCAGGGACGGATTTTTTCCGGTCTTCCCATCTGCAGCTTCTTGACATAATATGGATCTGCTAGGGACGCTCTTCCAAGAGCCACGCCATCCGTCTCGTTGTTTCTGACTGCCTCCTCGCACAGATTGGGATCGTCCATCCGTCCCGCCGTAAATACCGGGATAGACACAGCCTCCTTCAGCCTTTTTGAAAGATACAGGTTATATCCTTTCGGAATATAGGCCGGAGCTACGCAGTAATAGAAGGAATCGTAGATTCCAGAGTTCACATCCAGCATATCATATCCAAAACGCTCCAGCAGTTTCGCAATTTCCACCGCCTCTTCGATGGTTCTTCCTGCCTCCTCGGTTCCGTCGATAGATGCCTGGTTAAATCCTTTGATGTAGGATTTCATTCCCATCCTCATAGCAACCGGGAAGTCCTGCCCGCATTCAGCCTTGATCCCTTCCACAATCTTACGGGCGCATGTCAGACGCTTTTCCAGGGTCCCCCCATACTCATCGTCCCGCTGGTTGGATATCTCCATGGCCATCTGGTCCAGCAGGTATCCCCAATGCATGGCGTGAACCTCCACGCCATCGAACCCGGCTTCCTTTGCCATTTTGGCAGTCTTGATCATATATCCTATCTTCGTCTCAATCTCTTCTGCCGTCAGCACGCCGGTAATCTCGGAAGGATCCGCATATCTAGGAATTGGGGATGGCGCTTTCTGGCCAGGCCTCATGCGCCCATGCCCGAATCCAATCTGCATGAAGGTCTTCGCCCCGTAATAGTGAATGCGTTCCACCAGCCTGCATGCGCTCTCCCGCCATTTGCCAGGAGCGTAAGACGGCGGAACAACGCCGTCAATCAGATTCGGCTTATCGGTCTCCATATCCACAATGACGCTTCCCAGCACGATCAGCCCAAATCCTCCCCGAGCCCGCTCCAGATAATACTCGATAGTGTTATCCCTATATTCGCCGCGGGTACCGCCCATATCTCCGGTACCCATGGCTGCCACAGAAAAGCGATTCTTTAGCGTAAGCCTGTTTCCTATCTTAATCGGTGAAAATAAATGTTCATATGTATTTCCCATAATTGCCACTCCTTCTTAATCCTTGATGTATGCTGCCAGAGAGGTCCTGAACAGTTGGTAAATATCTTCTCTTGTCAATTCTTCCGGATTCGCTTCCAGACGCCAAGTCTGCTGTTTCATAAACATATCCGTCCATTTCTGGATCTCTTCTTCTGTCACCTCAATCTGTACATCCCGGTTGGTAAGCTTCCTCACATAGTCTGCAAAGTCAGAGGTATCCTTGAATCCGCAAGCCTCCACGATTGGCTGTACCAACGACTGGTCTTTGAAGGATTTGAGATATTCCCCGAGGAAGATTCCGCAGGCAAGCCCATGGCATACATGCTTATACTGGGACAGCGGATATCCAAGACCATGGGGCACCGTGGTGCAGGATTGCATGAACGACACGCCCTGCATCAATGAATGAGCGCTCATCTTATCATACTGCTCTTCTGACAGCGTGTTATTTAGCAGGTCATCTTTGAACTCGGCAAACAGCGCGAATGCCGCATTGGAGATTGCCCGGTTCATCACATTGGCGTCCTTGTGCAGGCATCCTTCCACGCCATGTGCCAGCGCATCGATCGCTCCGGTATCCAGAAGGAATAATGGGGCGTCTTCCAGATATCTTGGGTCCACAAAGGATATCTCCGGATAGAGCCACATATTCATAGACTCTTTTGTATCCTTATCTGCCCTGGTAAGCACGGCGCCGCCGGTTACCTCGGAGCCTGTTCCTGCTGTGGTAGGGATGGTAAACACCGGAATATCGCACATATTCTTATAGTTGTTCAGCAATTTTCCTGGCCAGAAAAAGATCTCATATGCATCGCCCGGCCCGTCATTGATATACTGGGTCAAAGCCTTTGCGGCATCCATTGCCGAGCCTCCGCCTACTCCGAATACGAAGTCCGGAACAAATCCATCCAGTTTCTCATGCATAGATACGATATTCTCTACCGGAGGGTTTTCCATCACGTCGTCAAGGACGACATACTCTACCCCCAGGCCTTCAAAGACCTCTTTCAGATCTTCCAGGGCAATATTCCTGCAGCCTTCTACAAATCTGCTGGTGACGATGACTGCCTTCTTTCCGAACTCTTCCAGCTTATCTGCATTTTCCTTTAAGCAGTTTCTCCCATAATAGATACACGTCTGCGTGTCATAACGAAATGATTTCATAATCATAACCTCCTTTACTTTTCTTTTGGCTTATTAACAACAAATACCAGAATCGCTACGATCGTTGTGAATATAAGGATTCCGATGCCTGCCTTGATCTGCGTTGCCATTCCTCCGCCAAGCGTGGCAGAGATTGCTGCCAGGATATAGGTTGCGAAGAATGGCCCTACATTGGCAATCCCCCACATCAGGGACGAGGATATGGCCGCAATACTGTCCGGCACATAGTTCAGTGCCTTTGAATAGATGGTACTGTGGGCAATGCTGGTGGCAAATGCGATGAAAAACGCGCAGATGTAGATTCCCCAGATGGTGGTATCCATGGTCAGCATGAATACCAGGCCGATGGCTGCAAGCGCGTATCCGCATGGAATCATCCAATCCTTCAGAATCTTGTTCCAGAATGGATATAAGAATGTCATCACGATCAGCGTAAATCTTACCAGCGAGGTAGCATTGCCTGCCTGGACGGACGAGCCCAGCTGATGCTCTGTAATAATGTAGTTGGATACATTGGTGTAGTAGGCGTTAATCCCAATATAGAAAATGCAGTGCAGCAGCCCGATGCCGATGATGAACATCAAAGATTTTTTAGGCACCTCGCTAAACTTGGGCGCCGGCACATTATTCTCTACCGCGATTGCTCTTCTCTCCGCTCTTGCGGCCTTATTATCGCTGTATCCGGCTTTTTTAATCATCACCAGGAAGATTGCCGTGGTCACGAAGCAGTACAGGCCGAGCAGATACGCAAACGGCCAGTTCCCGCCATCGTTTCCGGCGCCGATCCTACCGCTTAAGAATAAGATCACGAATGCCCCGCAGTTGTTGGCAACGTTATAGACCGCGATTCTTCCGGCCCTGGCATCTGACTCAAAGTTTTCTCCGATAATCGTATTCATCAGCGGCGCAAACCCTCCCTGGGCGAATCCCGCCAAAGCACATGCGACTGTATACAGGAAGAATGGCCCGTGCATCAGCCCGTTGAAGAAGAAGATCAATGAATAAGCTCCCATGCAGCACATGACGATAGTCATAAGCGCTACCTTGTTAAACCGCATGGCCAATGGCCCGATTATGAATGAAAATACTAAGGCAAACATGGTAGGAATCGTGATCAGCGAAGTTACCGTCACATCAGAGACCTCCGGATAGCTTAGGCCTATGTATGCTTTTACATTCTGCGTGATGTAGTACATCAGGATGGATGAAACGTATATGTTCATCGCCCATGTAATTTGTTTTTGTTGTTTTGTCATCTTGTTTTCCTCTCTTTTCCCTTTCTTGGACATTTTTTCACTAGTCTGAAATGATAAGCATTCGCGAAGCTTACGTGTATTTGATAAAACCTTAACACTTTGTACCCTCATTATAATTTTGGCCCGGCGGAAAAGTCCAATATAGAAACTAGCGGCCCGCCATCGAAAATTTCTATCCTCAAAAAATGCACAAAAAAACAGGCTGGAAAACGATTTTTCCAACCTGCTTTTGTCTATCATTACCATATTCAGTACTTGTCAGAAGATAATATCCTTCAGCAGCGTATCGGACAATTCTCTAAAGTAATCCCTTACGAATGCGGTGATCTGAGACAGTTTCCGGTTGCACGGCCAGGTAAGGTATAAAGGCAGAACAGACTTAGGGCTGTCCAGCTTCACCTTCGTAAGATACCTTTCGTCCACCGGAACATCTGCTGAAAGCGCCAGCCCGTTTCCCGCGGATACGGACAACTGCTGGGAGGTCCAGTCGGATACGTAAGTCAGGCGAGGGGTCAGTCCTTCTTCCTTGAACATCTCCTTAATTGCAAGATCCATATTGCTGTTCGCATCGATAGCAATCAGTTTCTCATTCTCAATCTCTGACAAGGAAACAGACTCCTTTTGTGCCAGAGGGTGGCTCTTCGGGACGATCAGCACGATCCTGTGTCTGCCAATCAGCGCAGACTCGCACCCCGATCCAATGTTTCCCGCGGATATGACAAGATCGCATTCTCCCCGCAGGAGCAGTTCCCTTAGATCCGCCCAGTTATGGTACACTTCCGTCTCAAATTCAATCTGGCTGTCTGGATGATCTTCCTTAAATTGCTGTACAAGATACGGAATCACCGTGAATACAATGCTGAAGAAGAACCCTATCTTGACATTTCCACGCATAGGGCTTCTCATGCTGGCCACCTCGTTCTTGCCATCTTCCAGCATCTTGATTCCCGCTTCCGCATACGGAAGCAGCGCATGCCCAAACTCGGTCAGGTCAATCCTCTTATTGGGACGCCGGATAAAAAGCGGCGCTTCCAATTCGGCTTCCAACTCGCGGATTGCATAACTCAAACTTGACTGCGCGACGTACAGGTTGTTTGCGGCAGCAGTGAAATGCCTGGTCTTGGCAACCTCGCAGAAATATCTCAATTGTGTCAACGTCATATCTTGATCCCCCTCTGTTGTCGAGCATTTGTCAATTCCGGAAAGAAAGTATATACCAGCCGATACTGAGCAGAAGATAGCATACGCTCAATATAGCAATCAATATCAGCGAAATGCTGACTCCTTTAAGCAAAAATAAACCAACTAATCCGAAAATTACCATAACTCCCAAAATAAATGTTCCAATTATAACAGCTAAAACTATTTTTGCCCCTTTGCTCCCCTTATCATAAAAATATTGCGGCAAAAGGAAAAGGACTAAAATCAATCCGATATCAGCCCACATCCCCATGTCTCCAAATTGGTTTGAAGTACCGCCGGTTTGCGCAAGGGGAGATAAGGTTGCCAGCACGATTATCATACACCAGATCAATGCCAGGATGATCGTTAATACCGTTGTCTTTTTCATATAGTTACCCTCCATAATGTCTCATCGTTGCTATCTTTGATTCTCCTTTATTCTAGGAAAATGAAAGTCTCTATACAATAAGGAGGGCACTAACATACGGTATCCTGGCAAAAAAGGAAGGTAAACTCCTCTTCCACGCTATATTTATTCTCATAATAAATTATGGCAGGATCCATTGTCAATTCATTATTATGTGCTTTTAAATACCTATCACTTTATATTTATGCCTGGAATGCGGCAGAATCTTAGTTAATATATCTTCCGTCTTCACCTTCATATATCCTGTTGTCGTCCCGTCGCTGCAGCCATAATATTCGGAATCTGCAACTTCCTGGTCAAAAATCACCTGAATCGTCTTCTCCCAGTATTCCTTAAAGCCTCAGACGCGTATTACTACCTGGGATGACTATGCCATTATGTCCATGGTGGAAAATGGCCTCGGCATAAGTATGCTGCATCAGCTGATTCTAAAAAGAACTCCATATCATATTGTCACAAAGGAACTGGATGTACCTGCCAGCCGCAATATCTGTTTTGCGGTGAGGAATAGAAAAACTGCTTCTCTGGCCGTGCGTCGGTTCCTGGAATACCTGGAATACCGTTAATTCCCGTTATAATTAGAGAATCATCATCGCATGAAACACATTGAACAAATATCCTACAACAATAATCCCGACCGTGCAGATTGCGATAAACACCGCCAACAGCCTGGGCTTGACGGCTTTTCTAAGCATGATCATGGATGGCAGGCTTAATGTAGTGACTGCCATCATGAACGCAAGCACTGTCCCCAGCTGCGCCCCTTTAGAAAGCAGCGCTTCCGCAACCGGAATGGTGCCAAAAATATCGGCATACATGGGGATTCCAACCAAAGTGGCAAGGATTACTCCGAATGGATTATCGCTCCCCAGCACTGCTTCTATCAGATCCTGGGGAATCCAGTTGTGTATGAATGCTCCTATGGCTACGCCAATAAGGATGTAAGGAAATACCTTTTTAAAGGTGCCTGCTACTTGCTCCCTGGCAAACTGGATTCTGTCTTTCTTCGTGAGCGTTGGCGAATCGATATCCACATTTCCCGCCTGTGCAATGAAATCCTCCACATAACGTTCCATATGCATTCTTTCAATCAGCATTCCTCCAATAACTGCGATAGCCAAGCCAATTACCACATAAGAAACTGCGACTTTCGCTCCAAATATGCTCATCAGCAGTACAAGGCTTCCCAGATCCACCATCGGGGAGGAAATCAGGAAGGAAAACGTAACGCCCAGGGGCAGCCCAGCGCTGGTAAATCCAATGAACAGCGGTATGGATGAGCACGAGCAGAAAGGCGTCACCGTCCCCAGCAGCGCTGATACCACATTTGCACCAATGCCGTGGAAACGTCCCAATATTTTCTTGCTTCTCTCCGGCGGAAAATAACTCTGGATATAAGAAATGACAAAAATCAAAAAGCATAGCAATACCGTAATCTTGATCACATCATAGAGAAAGAACTGAATGCTCCCTCCAAGTCTTGCGTTAATGTCCATGCCTGCGCCAGCCAGCAGGCTGCCTATCATTTCCCCCAGCCATTCCATGCCAAGAATCTGATCCTGTATAAATAGCAGAACTGTTTTTAATATCTCCATGATTGTACCTCCAATTGTACCTCCAATTTTCATATCAACTTTTTTTGATGTATAGGGCTTTAGAAAAGCCATCTTCAGATGGCCTTTTCATAACCTTATGCCTCGCTATTCAAGTCGGGCGTCGTAAGCTTTGCCAGACGTTTTAAGGCGCGGTCTCTTCCTGAGGCGCTTAGCCTGTAATGCGTCCACTTTCCTTCCTGCCTGCTGTCCACAATGCCTGACTCGCATAATATCTTCATGTGATACGACAATGCGGACTGGCCTATGCCCATATCATCGATCAGAACGCAGGCACATTTCTCTCCGCTTCTTAACAGGCTTATAATCTTAAGCCGCTTTTCATCACATAGGGCCTTAAATATTTTTGCGTCTTCTGTATATTCCTTTTCCATAATCCGCCCTCACATCAATTTTTTTTGATGTATATATCCTACACCTTCTTACGAAACCTGTCAATAGTTATATCAACTTTTTTTGATATGAACTTAATGCCCAGCATTTTCATCATCCTTATCTTCTTTTAAGCAAATTGCTTCCTTACTCCATCACGGTCAGCAGTTCCTTGGGCCTGCATCTTACAATCACCAGAAAGGATAAGCCCGCTGACAATGCCACGATAAGCAGTCCCATCCCACCTGCCGCTAGAACGGCTGGTGGATTTAATTCCATATTCAACTGCACATCCACGTCTACCGCATCCATATCAATCGGGCGATCAAAAGAAAAACTCGTCTCTTCTTCTAAACGCTGCTCTGTCTTGACGACAGAATCATTGTACAGCCTTTTCCCAATCTGCCCGGCCAAAGGATAAGATACTCCTATGGAAAGACAGAACGCAAGCAGGAACACTGCCGCACATTCCAGAAAATGCTGCCAGAATATATTTTTCTTGGAGATCCCGAATGACATCAGTACTCCTGCCTCATGAATCCGATCCCGCTCCCAAAGAGCCAGAAGCAGGGACAACAGTACTATGCTGATTGCCATAATCAGCCATGACGCAAGGGAAGTTATGCCGCTTAGGCGCTCCAGAGGCTCCACGCTCTTTTGGTAAGCAGTATTATTCACAGTGAGTTTTAATGATTCCCAATTTATGCCTTTTAACTTCTCTGCCTGTTTTGTTATATTATCCAGATTCTTTGGATCTTTTGCAAAGAATGCTGCGCCTCCGTTGAAATCAATCTCCTTCTTCTCCTGAAGCGCGCTTCCTATAGCCTGGCTTGTTGCAGAATCAATAAAGATAAAGTTCGCCTGTAGGTCGCATTCCGGCGTATCCGCGCTGCTTCCTTCCGCCTGCATCTCCTCAAAGATACCCGCCACTTCCAATTGGAAAGTGGTTCCGGACGCACTGCTGCCCGGATTGTCATCTTCTGTTATAGCCACAGAAAATGAATCTCCTACCTCCAGAGAATTTATCTGGGCCAGTTCGCCGGAAACCAGCGCTTTCCCGACATCCGAAGGTGCTATGTGCCGTCCTTCCTGCAGATGAAATAGATCCAGCATAAAATACTCATTCAGCGCGCTGTCCGAATTCCCCAACAAACGGGCCATCTGGGCCTTGCTGTCCGCTTCCATTGAAAACTTTCCCGCCTTAAGCACGAGTTCCGGAACCGTCAAGTAGTAGGTCGCCATCGCATTATAAGCCTTAATGCCATCAATCTGCATCACCTGATCGATCAGAGACTGATCCACCGTCTGAAGGATGTCCATCTTCTGATAGTCGGTCGCAACCTTAAAGTATCCGCCAATCTCTTCCCTGAGTCTGGCTGCGGTTCCCTCTGACGCCTGGCTGATAGCCGTGTCCACAAGAACCAGCGTCATGATCGTCAAAAACAGCACCAACAGCAACACCATCTTCCCTGTTTTCCGTGTTACATAAAGAAATGCCCTGCGCCAAGCCTTCATATCTTTATTCCCCCTTCAATATGTCCCGCGGCCTTTGCCCGCTGATACGCAGATACGAGATGCTCACAGAAATCATCGTCACCAGAAGCATAACAAAAAATACCAGAACTATCGTCCCCGGCATCAGATCATATTTTAACGCCACTTGCTCCGTAGGGACTTTATTTACCTGTATTTCTGTCAGGTTATCATTTTTCACCTCATAGGGCTGATCGCCAATCGTTGCGTTCACTGATTTTGCCAAACCATTCCCCATCACGCCTGTCACCGGCTTTGCGAGCACTCCTGCCAGCAGAAATGCAGCCACGGCCACCAGGCAGCTTTCTAAGATGAACTGTGCCAATATTGCCTGCTTTTTTATCCCCAGCGACGATAGTATTCCAATCTCCCGCTTTCTGCCCCTTATCCACATGGTCAGAATCAAAGACAGGACGATCAGAAGGCCAATAGCCATGGCTGCTATCAGAATGGTGGACAGCGTTACCATCATATTCAACGGGCCTGCTGCCACCTTATAGTCATGGTCGTATTCCTTGAAGTCATAGTAGCTCCAGTCTACTCCGTCGATAGCCAATATCTTCTCTTTGACGGAATCCAGCATCAGCGGATCCTCCACAAAGACCGTCAGATTATCCAGCGTCTCATAACTTTCTTTGGCAAGCACCTGCCGGTTAATGTGCTTATTGAATTCAGATTGTGCCCAGTACCGCATTTCCCGATCCACAAATATGGCATTCGCCAATATGGCATCCTCCGAAGTCCATTCCGAAAGATCTTGCTGAAAGTTAATCTTAAAAATCCCTATAATTTCTGACCTAAAAGAATTTCCAAAACATTCTCCTGTCACAAAATCAAAATTGCGGGATTCTATCGCATCCCCGATGCCAAGTCCGTTTCTGCGCGCAAGTTCTTCTGATATGACGGCTTTTCCACTATCTTCCGCCTCAATATTGCGTCCCTCCACTAACTCCAGCGCTCCATTAATAAAGAAGGGATGCCACTTCCCCTCGTCCACCAGATAAAAGCCATTGACATGAGAATATACATCAAAGTTGTAAGCGTCCTCCTCTGACTGGCCCTCTGCATCTGTGCCATCCTCCGCCAAAGTGTCCGGACTATTCGAATAGCCTCCCGGATGGACATCCAGCCCGGTATAGAGCGTTTCATGTCCCATTTGCGTATAATAGCCCTGCACTCCATCTATCTGAAGAATTTCTTTAAGTTTTGAGCGCGTAAGCAATGGCACCTTTAAGGTTCGTACCATCTCCCCCTCCTCATTGGGAACCAGCTGATATATAGAATCTCCTGAAATGTCGGTTAACTGGAATACAACGCCCGTGGTTATGGACTTTCTCACGTCTTCCGCGGCTTTTGCCGCACTGGAACGGATCAGAACGCCCACCAGCATAAAAAGTCCCATAAGCAGCATAATCAGAAACAAGAGAAAACTTCTCGCCTTTTTTCTGGAGATATAAAGACATGCCCTTTTGAAAACGCCCATATCATTCCCTCCAATTGTAAAATTAGTCTAATAATCATTGCACGTCTGCCTTGCCTCTATTTTAGCATACTATCTGAATATAAGAAATAACTGCCGCAAGATGTTAATCGTCTCAAAATCAATATCCTTTTAATAAAGGGGGAATTAATCAGCAAAAGGGCATTAGTTTGCCCTTTTGCCCCATCACCACGTGCTTTTCTTTCTAATTCATGAATTAAATATTATTCTACCATGCAGCATTTTTAAACGTATTTCTGCGAGAGTTATTCTCACTGGTAAAAACCTTGGTATACTGAGTAGAACTGCTGCCGCAGGCTATGCAGGACATCGTGTTGCACGAGCAGCTTCCTATACAGGAGTCTGTCATGGCTTCAACCGTGGATTTCTTGTCTAAAAAGTTCTTTTTAAGTTTTTTCATATTCTCTGCCTCCTCCTTTTTATTATGAGATTTTATGCACATGGTGTCGGTAACTATTTTTTACATTCCAGCATCTCCATAAAAGCATCGCTTAACTTATCAACTCTGAAAATAGAATAATCATACCCTTTCAAAACTTCTGTGACCGGTATTTCTAATCTCCGCTCTAACTCATCAAATATATACAGAAAGTCAGCAGGATGAATATCCAGCTGTAAATTAAGCAGATTCACATTATCGGAATCCACATTGACCTTCGTTACTTCTCTGACAGTATTCTGAATTATACTTATTATCTCTTTTTTTGTATATTGCATATTGGCTCTCTCCTGACTATAGTGCATCTATATTTGACTGTAATTTTTCAATTATACGTTTTACGGAAGCATTTGCAGCATCCTTCTTCCATAAACAATAGATTGAATCATCGACACTGTCCTTTGTTGTATAATGCCGTTCCAGATACCCCTCATCCAGAAAGGAAAAGGTGAGTTCATTTTTAACCTCATCCTCTTCGAACGTATTCCTTCCAATATAGAAAACATCAACAGGAATTGAGAATCTTGTATTGGCGAAATCACAGATCTCTTTAACTGCGCTTCGATTGTTGATATTCATGTAATACATACATAAAGCCGCGCTGTCTATGCTTACCGCATTTCCAATAACCAAAGGATATTCGCTAAAATGATTTGTCTCTTTTACCTCAAATGCCGCTATCCCTTCCGGAATACCAATTAATAATACGTCTGGCTCTTCTAAAGTTATAAGATTATGAATAAAGTGATTATATTGGATAATCTTCTTTTCAAAGGAATAGTCATCTCTATACAAGAAGTCAGGCGTACTATAACTGTTAAATATGCAGCCAAGGTCATTCGAAGATACCCAGGTTGATTTATACCCTTCCTTTTCCAAATATGTGTTTATCAGTAATTGGGCTTCAAATTTGCCGCTGTTTTTTCCTGCCCCCGCTACCGCTATGACCGGAACGTCAATGGGGTACTTTCTATCAAAATACATTACCGGCTGCTCGATATCTAATCTAGGCTTTTTCTGCAATATTTGATATTTACCCTTGTAGCAGTCTAAAGATAATTCTTTTGCAATCTGTGGCATTATCCATACTTCTTTCCCAAGTTCAACAGCCTTGCCAATCACTTCATAATACTTGTCGTTCCTTAGGTCTCTATAATTATCTAATATCAGCAGCACATCGCCTTGATCCATTATCTCTTCCATCTGTCTGGAATTATGTAAAACAGCATTGATTCTATCTGTCATTATTGAATCCTCTTTAAAAGAGCAGACTCCATATAAACTGACGTCTTTTAATTCTCCCAGCCATTGAAGCAAGGTCTCTATATCCGGATGGTAAGGAAATATTACTATTTTTTTCATAATCGCAATCCCTCCTTGCTATCTGTATATCCAAACTCAGCCAGCACGCATTGCTCGTACAAGTCGAATTCCGTATCTTTTCTTCCTTTTTCACATTCAGCCATTTTATTCTTTTTGCTTGGATGATCGGCTCCATGAAATTCAATTTGATTAGAACATATAATGCATTGTCTTAAATTCCAGCATTCTTTACATTCTTCTTCCGTTATCTTCCCTATATTCAATAAATCTTTTACTCTTTTTAAATTAAATCCATCATTCACTGTGCCAATCTGATAATACTCCAGTTGCTCGTTCACCCTTTCACAGGGGAAAAGCGCACCGTCGCACCTTACAAATAGTCGCAATACCCCCGGCATGCAAGGCCCTCCATGGTGAATTACTGGTGGCAGCTCGAATCTGCCATGTAATGCTTTTCTCATTTTCATCACCTTATCTACCGAACTGGATGTCAGCTTGCTGACATATTCTTTGTCCAATTTTCCTGCCAGGTAGAATAATGTCTTGACATATTCAAATCTACGTATCTCAAAATAGGATTCTCCATATGGAATATCCTCTTTTAAATTCGTTGGAACCATCGTATTAAACATAATTGCTTTATCCCCGAGGATGTCGCTTGTCTTAAAATAGTCAAGCACGCATCCCAAATCCATGTAGGGGTTCACTGTAGTAAGTATGCTAATACGCCTTTTTTCAAATTCCGGGTACTTCTCCATCATTGTTTTTAAATTCTGGATCACAACATCAAAAGACCCCTCGCCATTTTTGAACTTCCGGCTGGCATTATGTTCTTCTTTCGAGCCATCCAGGCTAATACTTACATCAAAATCATGTTCTACTAAGAACTTCGCCACCTCACCCTTTAACAAGGTCGCATTTGTTGTGATATTGTATTGAATCCGTTTCCCCTCGCATCTTTCATTGGCATATTCCACGCATCTTCTGATAAGTTCGAATTCAAGCAAGGGCTCCCCTCCATAAAAGCCAATTACTACATCCGAAGTCTCTATGCTATGCTCAAGGAAAAAATCTATCGCCTTTCTCGCCACTTCAAAGTTCATCCTTTTATTGGCATGCGTACGGTTCCCATCATAGATTCCGGAATAAATGCAGTATTCGCATCGCAGGTTGCATTGCTGCGTTACCTGAAGGGTCAGTTGCTGCAACTTCTTTTCTGTGTGATGCTCTACAATATCCGTCTGCGGATGCCATATTTTCTCAACGACATTGGGCTTGAAAAGCCCCTCTTTTTGGTACTTGGCTATCACAGCGCTCTTTTCCGCCGCAAGTTCTGCCTTTTCTACTTTCCGCAGTTCATTGAACTCATCTTCATCAACAGCAATCACTGCATTCATATGCCTGTCATAAACGTAATTTTTTCTGTAGGTTCTAAATGTCCTAAAAATAATAGACTTCTCCATCAATTTCCTCCCACGTATTCTCTGATAAGTTTATCATTCTTCTCTGAATGCTCCCTAATTTTCTTACATTTATATATGTTTTAACACAATTATCCAACTATTCACAAGCCTTAATAGACAACTGCCGCTTTTTATGTATAACTAACGCTTACGATTGAAACTTGCATAAAAATAACGTCCGCATCTGCTTTTCCCTCGCAGATGCGGACGTTTATATCATCTTTTCTAAATTATTCTTTTATTACCTTCCCGTGACTCAGCCTGAACACTTCGTCTGCCTCCTTCGCCACTGCCTCTGAATGAGTAACGACTACCACGCAGCGGTTCAGCCTGTGGGCGTTATCCTTCAGGATCTCCGTAATCTCCGCTGCCGTGTCCTCATCCAGGTTCCCGGTGGGCTCATCAGCCAGGATGATCGGCGCCTGGCTTGCCAGCGCTCTTGCAATTGCCACTCTTTGCTGCTGCCCGCCAGACAGTTTCAGAACATTCCTTTTGGCCTCTTCCTCGCTGATTCCCAGACTGTCAAGCACCGGCATCGGTGCTTCCTTTGCCGTTAGCAGCACATTCTCCTTCGGTGTCATATACTCGATCAAATTATAATTCTGGAATACAAAGGCTACATGATGCTTCCGGTGATAGGCCAGCCCTTTCTTCTGAATATCCTCCCCTTCATAGAGTATCTGCCCGGCCTTTGGTTCATCCAGCCCGCCAATCAGGGATAGAAGCGTCGTCTTGCCGCAGCCGGATGGGCCGGATATGGCGTAGAACTTTCCCGGTTCCAGTTCCAGCTGGATCCCATCCAGCACCTTCTTATTCTCATAATAATAGTAACCTACGTCTCTTACCTCTAAAACTGCCATATCCATTCCTCCCTATTGATTAGTTGACAAGATTTCTTTGGGGCTCATCCTCGCTACCGTCAGAAATGATACAAGAACCGCGCACAACTGTATCACACATCCGCATGCTGCCGCGGCCAGAACATCCGCGCCTTTAATCCCCATCGTAACAGAATTTTCCATGTCCATAAGGTCCCCCGCAAACAGCAGGTTTCCTACGCCTCCCATTACCACATTCGCGCACAGCATGGCAGCCGCGAATGCTGCCAGATACAAAAGTATGCTTTCTATAAGAAGCTGTACCAGGATATCCTTTTTCCCAAGGCCCGCCGCAAGATAGATTCCCACCTCATGCTTCCGGTCTTTCATCCACATGAATAGGATCAGACATAGGATAGCCGCGCCTAATATAAGGATGGTTATGATGAATATCCCCGTCATCCGTATGACCTTCTCAAGCGGTTCGGACGACTTCAGGTACTTCCCATTATTCTCCTCGATGCGATAAGCTTCATCAAGACCCAGACTTTCTTTAAGGTTTTCTACCATCTCCTTAAAATTGCCGGAATCCCGGATATAGAAATTCACTCCATAGCGATACCAGTCTGTTTCATCGTCCCGCAGAATAGATACGATGCTATGACTCGTCTTTGCATCTATAAAAATATAGTTTTCCGGGATGTCGCATTCAGCCATCGAACTGCTATCCTTCGTCGCATTCTTTATGTGATAGATTCCCTTTACTTTGTATGTAAACGTTTGCCCTAAGGCTTCGTCGTTTCTGCCTTGGTAGCCTTGTGTGACAAGGCTATCAAACTCATCTCCCACACACAGGCTGTTATCTTTAGCAAAATTTTCAGAAATCAGGGCCATTCCTTCATCATCCGCCCGTATGTGCTCTCCTTCCTTCAGTTCTAACTCTCCCAGATAGAACTGCTCATTATACCGGGTATCCGTACTTCCCACAAATCTCGCCACATGGGCCAGATCTTCCTTCCCTTGCGCGCCAAACCGGCCCGGCGTAAGCAGAAGTTCGGGAGTGCACATATAATAGATTTCAATTCCATTATAAGCCATGATATTCGTATCCTTCAACACATCTTTGCAAAAATCATCCGTAAGCATCTCCGCCGCGCCCTCAACATCCAGATCGGGGATGATGGTAAAATATCCGCTTAGCTTCTCCTTTAACTGTGACGTGACTTCATTAGTCCTATTTCTGACCGCGCCTGCCACCAGCACGCTTAAAAGGCATACCCACATAATGGCAAATAGCATCAGACTCTTACCCTTTTTTCTTTTGATGTACAAAAGCGCTCTTTTCCAATTCTGCATAGTCGCACTCCTTTATGGCATGATTCTGAATCTCATATATTCTATCCATCCCGGCAAGGTTCTCTGTCTTATGTGTAATCACAATCAGCGTCTTGTCCGGGAAATCCTTTAATATATTATAATGCAGCAATTCATTGTATTTTTTGTCAATGTTGGCTGTTGCCTCGTCAAGCACAAGAATCGGAGATTTCTTGATGATCGCGCGCAGCAGTGCAATCTTCTGGCGTTCCCCGCCGGATAAGTTTTCGCCATTTTTCTCAAGCCGTGTCTCATATCCCTGTGGCAGTTTTCCGATAAATTCCTGCATATTCATCATCTTGCAAGTCCTGTCCATTTCTTCATCATCTATCTTGCGACCCATGGCAATGTTGGCTTTCACCGTATCCTTAAATAAATAGATATCCTGGCTTACAACTCCGAATAGATCTCTGTATTCCCCCAAGTCATACTCCTCTATCTCTTTCCCATCCAAGTAGATGCTCCCCTTTCCTGGTTTCAAAAAGCGCAGAAGCAGACTGATAAGCGTCGACTTTCCGCTCCCGTTATCCCCGATTATGGCAATCTTTTCTCCTTTGCGTATCTTGAGGCTAATATCTTTTAGCACCGGCTGATCTTCATATGCAAAATCCACATTCTCAAATCGTATCTCTTCTTTCAGTTCCTTGATATCCTGTCCAGGCTTAGAAGGCTTTTCGGTCTCCAGTTTAAAAAATTCACGCAGCCTTTTGGCTGATGGCTTCACTTGCGCAAAAAGGAATTTAAGATTGAATACAAGCGCGATTGGCCCGATGACATAATTACTGTAAGATATAAATGCCGTTAGCCCGCCGATGGTAAGGCTGCCGCCACAGATCAGATAACCGCCGATTCCATACAGGGCCGAGGTGACGGTCCATTGCAGGATAGAATCCCCAGACAGATTATACGTTTCCAGCAGATTGCTTCGTTTCCCCAGTTCCAGGACCTTTTTTTGCCTTCGCCTTAATTCCCTGCGCTCTTTTTTATAAAGATTCCATAATTTGACCTCCCGCATCCCGTTGATAGTATCTCCAAACCATGCGGAAAAATCGGTGGACTCCTGAATCCATTCTGCCACAGCCTCTTCCTTCCTTTTTGAGAAGAAACGGATTAGAAGATATTTAACCGGCACAATTGCAAGCACCAGCACTGCGAGTTTCCAATCAATTACGAACAGCCCGATTACCCCGCTTATAATCTGAAGGACATAACTGATTATACTCATTACGCTGCTGTCTACCAGTGTACCCACACCGCCTATATCCGTTGAAATCCGATTCATGATCTCTACGGAATTATTATGAGAAAAGTACTCCATCTTGGCAAAAAGAAGTCTTTGGAATACCTTGGTGTACAAGTTTAATATGACGCTATTCTGCAAATCCGTAAATAGTTTTGCCTGCAAAATATTGAGCGCCTCTTCAAGAACCGCCAATGCGAAAAGCACGCCTGAAAATATGAGAATCACTTGGAAGTCCTTGGCCATCATCCCCTGATCCATAATACGCTTCATCACCAGCGGTCTGTAAAACGACGTTCCAATCAATACTATGTAGCAAAAAAATATAAGAAATATCTGTCTTTTTCGCATATTCATCCCCTGCCCGCTATCCGGCATCTATGTCAAGATTCGATAAATCGTATCCGCTATGTCTTCTACATCCGCCGTTATACATCGTTCCTCATATATCGCCTCAAGGCTGTGTCCTTCCAGTTCTATCTCTATATCAAATGCAGCCTTATACCTGGCTGCATCTATCTCCTCTTTCTTTACAAGCACAAATATTAAATCCGTCTTATAATGGCAGTTCATGAACAACAGTTCATCCTCTAAATCATCCAGTTTCCCTATTTTTCGAAATCGGATATCATAGTCCATCGTCACGCTAGATATGCCTGTCGCCTGGACTTTATAGCATTCGAAAAATTGATCTGCCGCCTTACATGCTCCTTTGACGATCTCACATTCTTTCTCTCCGTATACAAGAATAATAGGAACTTCTGCGCTTCTGTAGAGCAATAACTCATCTTTCCTATACTGCTCCCTTTCATATGATTTCAATTGCCCTATCACCTGCTCCAAATTCATTCCACAGCCCAACTGTCTACATATGAAAGCTGCTGTCACTGGCGCGGCCAGACTGTTGGACGGCATATAATGCGCCTGTTGCACGAAGTCAAACATGCAGTTCGCATACACTTGCGCGCCAAGCCTCTCCCCTTCCTGATATGCCAATTCTCCGGGATGCAGATACTGTTCCCGATCAGACTGCACGCCTACTACAAATGGATAACTGGCTGGAACCGTAACATATCTGTCATTATCCAGCGCTGATACAATCACTGCCTTTTGCGAAAGCCTCTTTGCGGCATCATATAAGTATTTGGAATCTGATAAAAGAGAAGATACTGCGCTTAAGTTGACTACATCGACTTCCAACTGCGTGCATAACTTAAGCGCCGCCTCCAAATCTCTAATATCTCCGGCTATCTTTCCCTTTCTTCCACTGTCGTCCGGCAAAACTTGTATACTTACCAATTCGTAATTTTCTAAACAATGATCAAGCACCAACGCCACCATGGTTCCGTGTGATATTCCGGTTCCCGTCAATGCCTCGCCGCCTCTCCTGCATACATTATACGATTCAAACCGTTGACAATGCAGCTTTCTGGAGTCAATAGCTGTATCTATAACTGCAACTCTATGCATACGACAACTCCTCATTTCTATACCATCACCTCACTTTTATAGCAAGGACAGTATCTCTTTTGGCTTTAGCTTTAATATCTCTCGTGCCGAAAAAATCGTGACCATTGCCAACACTAAGGCTAATATTCCGGATGTACCCAGTATTATAGGAATCGTAACTTGGCAATCAACCGTCTCAGGCGCTTCTACTTCCGATTCCACCTGGAATTGCTTACTGAATTCCTGTATATCTTCTGCCGCTGCTGGCGGCTCTTGGTAATTCTCCTCCAAATTCTCCGCCTCTTTCTTTCCCTGTTCATTCATACCTGACAGCATCCAATTTCCAACCCTATTGCTGACTCCGGCAGCAAGCATGCCTGAGAGCGCCACAGATATGGCCAGAATCAGCAGCCCTTCAATCAAGAACTGACTTGCTATGCTTCTTCCTCCATTCCCAATGGCCAAAAGAATCCCTGTCTCTTTACGCCTGGTTCCGACCCACATTCGGAGAATCAAAACTAATAATATAATACAAATCACCAAAACAAATACTATCATGAAGATAGATATCTTGCTCATATTTCGTAGTGGCTTGAGCGATGATTGATATGTTGTATCATCTGGCTTAATTTTAAATGAATCCCAGTTAACGCCCTCAATCTCCTGAACCTTCTCTATAATATCATCCATCTTTCTTGGGTCATATACGAAGAATGAGGCCTTGTCATACAATAGTCCATTATTTATTCCCTGTAGTTGTGCATCCTTCTGGCGCAATTCTTGTATCGTACTGCAAGCGGCAAACATATAATTCTCTGCTATCTCTTCTTCCAGCGTATATTCGCTTATAACCTGGGATACGTTTACATGAAAGATTCCGACAATCTCAAAGTTCTTCTTATATATAATTACGCTCGGATCTCCTAATTCCGTCAAATATTTATTCTGCTCGCCGCAAATAGTATCGCCCAGAGCCAGGTGATTCTTCTTAGCCAATACATCCGATATTAGAATCTTGTCCTTATCCTGTTCTGTTAGATGTCGGCCTTCTACTAATTCATAAGAATTCGTTCGAAAGTAATCACTTAATTCACTCCTGCTATATCCTAATAGCCGGCCTCCCTTTGCGGTTACATCTGGGTTATAAACCTCACCTTCAAATGATTCCGGGTCTGTTTTTTTCAATTCTGCTAGGCTTGTATGGAGTCCAGGAATAAAATCCAGGTCGCCAAAATATAAGGTCGTCTCCACTTCTTTGCATACAGTTTTAATTCCTTGGACAGACATTACTTTTTCTATGACATCGTCATTTAGCCGTGATCCTTTATAATTATAAGCCTCCGCCCCAGTTATCGGATCTGTATAAGATTCCCATAAAGAACTATCCTCGAAATTATTATTTATCTCCATATTGAAATTACTTCCATAGGTTTTCCTCAATTCCTCAATTCCATCCTGGCTGCTCTTCCATACCGCAAAGCATATCATAAGCGTGCTGGAAATTATCGTCAAGATAAGTAGAAGCAGTAGGCATCTCCGCTTATTTCGCTTTATATATAAAGTTGCTCTTGCCAAAACGCCCATATCTCCATATGCCCCCTTATAACAATGACAATATCTCCTTCGGCTTCAGTTTCAAAACCTCCTTCGCCGAAAAAATCGTGACCACGGTCAGCACTAGGGAAAGTATCCCGGCAGAGCCAAGCACTATAGGAAGCGTCACCTGGCAATCGACCGTCTCCGGAGCCTCTGCCTCTGCTTTCACCTCAAACTGCTGGATGAATGCCTGCATGTCTTCTGCGGCCGCTGGCAACTCCTGGGTGCTGATTTCCTCATTTCTCGCATTCTCCACCCTCTGCGCCTGGGCATTCATGCCTGACAGCATCCAATTCCCAATTCCATTGCTGCCCCCGGCAGCCATCCCGCCCGCGAGCATCACAGACACTGCCAGAATCATCACTCCCTCAAGAATAAACTGGCCTGCAATGCTTCTTTTACTATTCCCGATACACAGAAGAATTCCCATCTCTTTGCGCCTCGATCCGATCCACATCCGGAGTATCAGGACTAGCAAGATAATGCAGATCACGATTACAAATGCCATCATAAAAAGAGAGATTCTGGTCATATTTTGCAATGGCTTAAGCGCTGACTGATAGGCAGTGTCGTCGGGCCTTAGGACAAAATAGTACCAGTCGATGCCTTCTATGTTCTGAACCTTTTCAAGGACTTGATCCAAGTCTTTCGGGTCTTTCACGAAAAATGTCACCTTCTGATACGGAGGCTCCTTATGTAAGTCCACCGCCTCAAAATAGGCTCTTCTAGCCTCCTGAGTCACATTCACATCTGCAAACATAAAATTCTCGGCAATATCTGGCTCAACTGTATATTCACTGACTATCTGAGTCGTATTTACATGAAAAATTCCAATAATCTCTAAATCAACCTCATAAAAAATAGTATTTGGATCGCCTCCATCAATTGAGCGCTTATTTAAAACTGCATGAGTATTATCTCCTATTTTCAAATGGTTTTTCTTTGCTAGGGCATCCGAAATCATCACCTTTTTTTGATCCTGTTCCTGGATATGCCTTCCTTCCCTAAGTTCAAATGCATTCGTCCGAAAATAACTGCTAAATTCACTCTTACTATATCCCTCCAGCGAGTTATCCTTCGCTACTATAAGTGTATTGGATAACTCCGGATCGTTATCCTTTCTTTCCCTTTTTATGCATTCCGCAAACAGGCCTGGGATAAATGTTATATCCACAAAATTGAGTGTAATTTCCTGCTCTATGCAGAAATCCTCGATCCCCTCTACAGAAGCCACCTTATCAACTATTTCATCACTTAGATAAGGCCCCTTATACCGATACTGCACTACGCCGTTATCCGTCACCTCTTTTTCCCATAACGTCGTATCCTCTTTGCTGCTGTCCGTTATATTCGGCATAAGAATAAAGGAATTGCCATAACTTTTCCGAAGACTATCTATCGCATCCTGGCTGCTCCTCCATACCGCAAAGCATATGATGAGGGAACAGGAGATTACAGTCAAAGTTAACAGAAGCAGTATACATCTATGCCTGTTTCTCTTCAAATATATAATGGACCTTATCCACGCACTCATTTTCTATCCCCCCTTCGCCTGATTAACTGCTGTTGAATTATCCCTATAATAAGATTTCCTTCCGTCGCCCCCTTAAAATCTCTATTATTTTCTTTGAAAATAGCAGCACCCTTATGGATACTGCTAACTCTCATACAGATTATGTATGTCCTTTAATATTTACAATTATGGTTACAATCTACAACAGAATAATTAAGCAGTCTGTCTCTTTCTTATATTCATAACCAGCATCACCGCCTGTATTATTAACGCCGTACCAATCCCTTCTCTGTAATTACATCCGGCATAATACATCACTCCGAATATAACTCCAAGAAGAATCAGAATTCCCCTCGCCTTTTTCCTGTATAACTGGATCTCATATTGTTCCAAATGATTATTGGGATTCTCGCTGGGCGAAAGGAACCATATAACAAATGCTGCTATTATCAGCATTGTGTTCACGACCGGTTCATATACTATGTAATTCTTAAACATGCCAATTGCAAGCAATACTACCAAAATAGTACATGCATAGCATTTTAAAGAAGATTTACAATGAAATCCTCCCGAGTATTCCCGGATACATTTATATGCGCCTACAAAAATCAGGGTATTGACCAGTTCGCCCGCCAGATATCCCAGCACAAGAATCGTCAGTATATGACCTGCCTTTATTAATAACAGCCTTAGGCCATAAGTATAAATCTCTATGTCGTCGGCAGGATGGAACTGGTCAATTGCTCTTTCTATTCCTTGTTGGAATTTTCTAATCATGTCTCTTTTTTAATGCTTTGACGCTATCTGGCATCTCAGGCTGGCCATGAATAAAAGGACACGTTGAATTTGCACTTTTTTCAGCCTGTTTATAAAGAGTCTTCAACACCACATTTCCCATTGCTTTTTTCATTTTCTTGTCCATAAAATTTTCTCCTTTTCCTCTAATAGTTTTTTTACTTTTATATATGTTTTACCATAATTGTCCAACTATTTACAGCTCAAAACAGACAACTGCCGCTTTTTTTGTATAACTAACGTTTATATTCTTTTTTTCTATCTTTACTTGCATTACAATCTTATCCAATTTCACTTCTTTATATATATAAAACTGACCTTGATAAGTCATCTCCAACTTATCAAGGTCAATTCTCTTCCACCGCTGGAATCCTTCATCACGAATCCCGACAGTCTCTAATATTTATCTTGGTTATAAAGAATTCTTCTGTATAATCAAAATTCAGGTCTCCATCATACTTCTTTACGATCTCCTCTAGGATCAGCATCCCCAGCCCTTTGTGCCCGGGCTTCGTTGATACAGGCTTTCTGTTTTTTATAACAGGCCTTTGGCCGATTGAATTCATTAGATTAATGACAATAAACTTCTTATACTTATGAATACGCAGGTCGATATCCTTTTTTACCGCAACACTGTCTTCGCAGGCCTCAATAGAATTGTCCAGCAGATTGGCAAATAAGGAGGTAAGTTCCATATCGCTCATAAAATCCCAGTCTATATCCTGCATTGAAATATTAAAATTGATATTCAGCCGCTCGCACTGCTGCATCTTTTCCCAGATGATCACATTGATAATCTTATTGCTGCACTGGAACTTCTGTTCAAGGCTTTTGATAGTCTCCTCCAGGTTCTCGATATATGCCTGGTTATTGCTGTAAGACTCATTGGCCAGGCTTTCTACGACTTGCAGATGCTTCTTAAAGTCATGCAGCAGTTTTTGGGCGGCTTCATATCGTTTCTCACTTTCATGATAGAACTTATTGGTGGCAGCCTTCTGCTGACTCAATAATTCGGTCTGCTTTTCCAAATATGTAATTCTGGAAATCATCTTATACAAGTACAGGATGCCAATATCCACAATGACAAATCCGATGCTTATGCCTAAGAATGGGACTGTATGAAACTGAATCTTTACAAAATATGATATGACCGCTGTTTCAAACCCTAGCAAAAAAATCATGTAAATACTTAACGCAATGGATGACTTGGAAATAGGATTATTTTTTAAAAACTGAATGATCTTCTTATGCGTGCATATAAGCAAAAGGGCGTTCACAATCCCGGAGGTTAAATAGATAACATCATCATACGATGTCATATACCCGCTTCTTGATATGCAGAAGGAAAATAAAACGCTGATAATCGTATCTACCGCAATAATATAGATAAAAAACAGGATAAAGTTAATGACGGGATTCCTGCCCTTCACATGATAGAGCGTTCCATTGATCATTCCCATGCTAAGTACCGTGCAGATTACATTCACATAAGGAAGTTTTAATATGCCGATTCCAAAACTGATCATGATATATGCAAGATAAGCCAGCCAATACATTCTTCTATTATCGTATTTCCTGGGATACAGCGTCTCCATGAACACGTTAAAAATGTAGGCAGAAATACAGCTCATTCCAAAAAGTCCTATATAATTAATCATAGCCATCACCTAAAATAATTTGAAAGTCGTCTGCAGGAAATCATTGAAACTATTTTTAAATGCAACCGATCTCTTCTGGGCCAGCGGAACGGTGTCCCCATTGTCCATTCGTATATCAGCCCCTTTTATATCCTTGATATGCAGCATATTTACGATAAAACTTTTATGCGGCATTTCAAAATGATATCGGCATAACTTTTCGTACAGCTGCTTCAAGCTATAAGATGCCGACGTATAACGCCTTCTTTCACATACGATCGATAGTTCTCTTGCACAATATTTAAAGTAATAGATCTCATTGATTCTAAGATTGATGCCGCCCTGGCTTGTCTTAAAAAATATTTCCGGCGATACCTCTGCCTCTTCCAGATACCTGACGGCTTCATTAAGGACAGCATATATCTCTTCTTCCTTTATAGGCTTGCACAGATAGTCAAATGCGTGGACCTTATAAGCATGGCTTTTAAAATTACTGTAGTTGGTCAGATAAATGATCTTGCTTCTTACATCCCATTTCCGCAATGCTTCTGCGGTCTCGATCCCATTTATTTCTGGCATCTCGATATCTAAAAATATGATATCATACGCTTCTTTATCTTCAATCATCTTACTGCCTGATTCATATAGCGTCAGCTCTGCATTTCTCTTTCTCTCGTCGAAATATGTCTTTATGATATCAGAAGCCTGTTCTCTGACCGTAAGCTCATCATCACAAACTGCAATTTTCATCCCTTAAGTCACCCTCCTGTTGTCAAAATAAATCAGCAGGCCTTTGCGTCCCCTCGTCGCCATAATATAGTAGATATTCGTCACATACTTGTCGCATTCCCTCTGGAAGGCTTCCACCAGCGCGGCATTATTACATCTTTGCAGATAATCCTTGATGCGCTCCATAACCTCGTAAGTCTTGCCAGCATAGGATATCGGAATGCCCAGGCAACTCGCTACGTCAATCATCAGTTTATAATGCTTGGACTGCCCGATATTAAGATGCAGCCCCTGCGGCGTCCAGGTGACATCGCCTCCGGCGATGACCGCCACGTAGTCTGCGTCCAGTCCAGGCATCCACCAGGTTCCCACCCAAATATTGGAAGGATCATACTCTTTCCGAAGTACATAACTAAACCAGTCCTTCTCTCCTTTCTCCGTCCACTTCGTGTATAAAATGCTTCCGTTCCTGCCGCATATATCTTTGGCATCCTCGGACAGAAGGCCAATGACCGCCGTCTCTTCCTGGGGATGACTGGCCATCAATCTCTGTAAGCGGTACTGGAAATCGGTAAAGGATTCCGCGATCTGGAAATCATATCTGTCATCCCGGGTGTCCACCTTATTTCCTTCCACATAATCCCTCGCCTTTTTCTCGAAGGTTTCCGAGCCATTATAACGCACGCTGCCTTTCAGCCGGATCTCTACAAAGTCCTCCCTGTCTTCGAATTCTTTCAGTTCCTTAAGAGAATTTTCCGGGGTGATAGTCTGCTGCTCGTCATAGCATAATACCAGCTGGCAGCCCTTTTTTAACAGGCCGCTAAGCAAGCCTTCTTTATTATGCTGTGCCTCATCAATGAGGAGCACGTCTCCTTCTCCCAGGCTCCTATCCTTTGACAGGCTATAGGAAAACTGGAATATCTGGGAAGCATTCTGGTTCATATTCCGATACAGATGCGTATTCTGGGCGCCAAGAGAAAGTCTTGCCGTCTTCCCCCAGGCCTGCCGGTGAGACTCGATCTCTACAAACAAGGTTAAAAGAATCGCCGTTTTCCCCGAGCCTGCTGCTCCTGAAATACGAATCACTTTATTTCCGTCTTTTATTACCTCGATAATCTTTTTAATCTTCTTGTCCTGCTCTTCTGTCAGATGATATGCAGGCTGACAGTTCACCGACCGTTTCACAGCGTTGATAATGCTATGAGAAGGCTGATAGGCTGCATCCATCAATTCTCTGATCATTTCCTTGTCACCGCCGGCCATATGATTCAGGGTATTTCCCTGAACCTCGCTTAGAATCTGATCAAGATTACATTGGCATGGTATCCTTGCGTCCGCTTTATTGGGATTTTTTCCAACAAGTTCCCAAATCCCATTTTCCGTAGCATTTGGCAGGTAGACATAGGCCTTGCTTAAGTACTTCCCTCCCACATCCAGGTATCCTTTAAAGGAACATTCATGCCTGGATACCTGCACTTGCGGATGGAGTTCTCTGCCTTCTTCCCCGCGGTATTCGCTGAACCTGTGATTCCCGATATAGTCATCGCCCCACTGCTTGACCTCGATCAATTGCGCCAGTTTCTTTCCTCCCTGATTATAGCCGCATATCATGAGATCAATTGCCATATCGGATGTAGGAAGCTCGTATTCCAGCACGATGACGCAGCTGCCGGGCAGGTACCGAAGCCTGTCGCAATTTCTCAGTCTCTGTACAAGATCCCGCCATGCGCGGATCTGGCTGTCGCTGCTGCCAGGATATTGCCATGCCAGCCCCTCCACGATCTGTTCATCCAAAATTCTGCCATACAGGAACTCCTGTACCGTCATAAAATACCCTCTCATTCTCTTTTGCATCCTCCTTACTCTATCTTTATTTTACCATATCCTTCCTTTCCATAGTAAAAAAACCGCAAAAGACCTGCCATTTAGGTTTAGGAAATAAAAATCAGTTGAGAGAACGAATGGCAATGTATTATAATAATAAATGCAGTTATCGTGAATTCATCGAAAGGAAAAAACAATGTCCGGACACTTTTATTTATCAAATCTAAAAAAATACTGGGTATTTCCTCTGATTGCCGGAATTATATTTATATGCTGCTCTCTTTTGGCCGTAAATGTAAAAGTAATTAATCTGATAAAGACGGATAAGATCCGGGAATCTGAAAAGACTATTGGCACCGTCAGTCGAAGCATTGACCATTATCTGCTCGTCCTGCAGCAATCTGCTTCGGAACTTATGCTGAACAATCAGAACATGGTGCTGCGGTCCACAGATGATAAACGTGATTTTACATCTTCCGCTACGTATAGATATTCTGAGATGATTCATAATATTAAGGTCGCCAACTCTCTCGTTGACGATATCTACCTGTACTACCCCAAACTAGATTATGTAGTGGGCACGGAAGGCAGTTATCGGTCGAAAAATTATTTTCTCATCAGCAATCAATTATCCCAAAGCGGATATGAGGATTGGATGCAAGATGTACTGGATACCGAACAGTCCAGTTTCTTTTTAAACAATCAGGATGGGGAGAAGAAACTATATTTTCGCCAGCATATGCCTGGAAGCAATGACGAGGAATTCTCGGCAGTCCTCATTATGTGCGTAGACAGCACGGAATTCACACGCTTGCTTGACATGGCGCTTCTGCATGACGGCAGTACCTCCATTGCCGTGGTTGATGAGAATAATGAATTGTATCAGACAGGCGGCAAAAAGCTGAAAGCGATCCCCAAGGACTTTTCTGCGAAGAAGATTGAGAATGCGGATTACATCGGGTGGCGCATGCCTTCTGAATACAGTTCTTTATCCTATGTGGTTGTCAGCAATAAGGAAATCCTGTTTTCGCCTATCATATTTATCCAGCGCCTGCTAATAATAGGCGTCGTGCTCTGCACAGTGGCGGGATTGCTCGTCTCCTTATTCCTCGGCTACCGTCAGCACGCATCCATTCAGCAGACCATCAGCAGCCTGAACGAGAAGGTGTTATGGTCGCTAAAGGAAAATACGCTGTCCGACATCCTGAACCAGCGGCTGACAGATCTGGAAGTAATCCGGAATCTTTTCCAGACCAGTGGTATTACTCTGGATTATATGTATTACTGCTTCGTGCTGGCAGACGTATCCTTTGAAAAGGATAAAAAGAAGATCCGGGAATGGATGAAAGAGACCGGCAGAATCTTGGAAGCCGAAGAGGATTCCGTAGACGTCATGCCTGTACTGTCCGGCAATACGGCGGTGTTTCTTCTAAACTATGAGCCCTCCGAGACAGAGATCACCTTACGGCTGGCGCAGATATTTGAAAGCCAGTCTAAAAGACAGGAAAAGATACAGGCAAGCAACGTATTCATGTCTCCTGAGCAGCTGGTTCCCACCTTCGAGCAGACACTATCCCTGCTTCAGAGCCAGTCAGACCCGTCAGAAGTCAGGGATCTGTCCACGGAAAAAGAAGGCAGGCTCTTGCTGGAACGCTGGGAAAAGGCGTTGCTTTTCCAGGATTATACCAATGCAAGAACCATCGTGCGGGAACTTTTCCATACTTATGTCCTGACTCCGTCTGACTCCTATGTAAGGCTCAGCCGACAATACGTGGTCGTCCATCAGGTATTGCAGTGCCTGGAGGCTGAGGATGCCCGCTACCATACAAATTTCCTGTCCGCCTATCTGGAACAGTTCAAGCGCTGCACCGACACGAAGAAAATCCCGGAGATTCTATCCGATATCCTGAATCAGCTGGAGCAGGTAAATAATCAGTATTCCTTGAATCACAAGGACAAGCTGTCCTATAGGATCAAGAAGATCATAGAAGACAATTACAACAAGAATTACCTGGGCCTGTGCTATATCTCAGAACAGGTAAATGTCAGCACCTCCTACGTATCGAAGGTGTTTAAAGAAGAATATGGCATGGGGGTCGTGGAATACATGAACCGACTCCGCATAGACGAGGCGAAGGAAATCATGAAAAGGGATGGCCTTACCGTGAAGGAAATCGCCGAAAAGGTTGGCTTCACAAGCGACATACATTTCATCCGGATCTTCAAGAAATATGAAAACACGACTCCAGGAGTTTATCAAAGGCAAAACAAATAACCAAATATGTTAACTTGGCAGATAATTATATTATTGTTAATTCACAAAAAACGTTAATTTTGAGCAAGTCTTTCCATCATATTATCTAAAATTTGCACAGAGGTTCTTTCAATAGAGTACCCTGTGCAATTTTTGTATATTTAAAAAGATTCCTTGTTTTTTTATAATAAATACAAGTTCAGACTTCGAAATTTCTGAATATTGCAAAAGGGCAGAATAATAGACGCGTCAAACACCGCCCCTTAAAAAGAAACGTAAAAAAGGAAAAGAAAGGTGAGTAAAGTTATGAAAAGAACACTTAAAAAAGCAGTATCCGCGCTCCTGTGCGTAACCATGGTCTCAGCGCTTGCCGTCGGTTGCGGCAGCAGCGGCAAGAAGTCCTCCGGCGGGGATGATAAAGAATCCCTGGAAGTATGGATGCCGCCTTTGAGCGAAAACCAGGATGATAAAGAAATATGGAATAAGATCTTAGAGCCTTTTGAGAAAGAGCACAATGTCAAGGTAAACGTAGAGATCATACCATGGGGCAATTATGAAGAGAAATATCTGACAGGCGTTACTTCCGGCGAAGGCCCGGACGTTGGATATATGTATATGGAAATGCTGGGCGACTTCATCGACATGGGTGCCGTAGAGAGCCTGGACGACTATCTGACAGATGAGGAAAAGGATAATTATCTCTATCTGGACAACGGAAAGATCGACGGAAAGCAGTATTGCCTGCCTATGATCGTCGGTAATGCCATCGTCATGTGCTATAACAAGGACATCCTGGCAGCAAACGGAATTACGGAAGTTCCTGACAATTGTTCCTGGGACCAGTTCATCGATATCTGCAAGCAGGTCAAAGTAGGCGCAGATGGCAGCAGCGAGGTATATCCTCTTGTACAGCGCTGGGGCAATCCGTCCATGAGCACGCTGAATGCCTCCTTCTATCCTTATCTGTGGCAAAGCGGCGGATCTATCTTTAATGAAGAAGGAACCGCGCTCGCTATTGACAGCGAGGCTGGAAAGAAAGCCGTACAGTTCCTTTATGACTTGCGTTTTACCCATAACATTCTTCCAGACGTGGTTACCAGCCTTACCAATGACGACTGCATCAGCTACTTCTGCGAAGGCAAGACCGCCTTTGTAGAAATGGAAAGTTCCAGCACGGTACAGTTTGATGAGGCCAACGTTAACTGGGGATTTATCACCAGCCTTACCAATCAGGAAAAAGGTACCTTCGTGGCATCAGATTCCCTGGTTCTTATGTCAAACGCTAAAAATAAAGATCTGGCATACAGCCTTATCCAGTACATGCTGGACGGCGAATCCATGACAGAATACCACCAGTCCGCACGATTTGCACCAGTTGCAAAAGATGAGGAATACCATGACAACCCGGCATTTAAATCTGTATATGAAGAGGACGGGGAGCAGCTTCACACCTTGTCTCCAGCCAAAGGCGCTTCTAAGATCGGAGATACGCTGTATAAGAACCTTCAGCTGATGATCATGGGCGAGATGAAGCCGGAAGAAGTCATCAGCGAATCCGTTTCCTATGCAGATACCATTCTGAATGAATAACAAGCGAAGGAGTATATAGATGAAACGTTCAAAATTGAAATGGAGTTCAGCCAGCGGCTATCTGTTCATACTACCAAGCCTTCTGCTCCTCATCCTGTTTCATGTGATTCCGATCTTCATGACCGCCGGATATAGTTTTACCCAATATAATGTTTTGCAGGCTCCTGAATTCATCGGTCTTGAAAATTACAGTAATATACTAAAAGACCCGTATATTACGTCATCGCTCTTTAATACAGCTATTTATACGGTGATCGTCGTACCAATCCAGACTATACTTTCCATGTTGATCGCCTATCTGCTGGCCCGGAAGTTCCAGACCCGTTTCGGCGGCTTTGTACGAAGCGCTTTATTCGTACCGGTCATTACCTCTATGGTTCTGACCGCCGCCGTATGGCGGCTGCTCCTTTCGGGAAATCCGGAAGGGGTAATGAATTCCATCATCGGATTATTCGGAATCGCGCCTATCAACTGGCTTGGAAGCCGATGGCCTGCCTTGATCGCCGTGTGCCTGATTGCCATCTGGAAGAACGTAGGATATTTTATGGTCATCTTTTACGCCGGCATGATGGATATTCCCACCTCGCTTTATGAGGCGGCAACCGTAGACGGGGCGGGGGAGATCCGACAGTTCTTCTCTGTCACCCTGCCGCTTCTTAAGCCGATCACTTACCTTGTGGTAACCTTGGGCACCATATGGTCCTTCCAGGTATTTGATCTTGTCTATACGCTGACAGGAGGAGGGCCTGGACGGGCGACCATGACGCTGGTCCTGACAATCTATAATTCTGCGTTTAAGGATTACAAGATGGGATATGCAAGCGCGGTATCGATGCTGCTGCTGGTAATCGCACTATTTATTTCCTTCCTGCAGAAGGTTGTATTCCGGGAAAAAGACGGGACGAAGAGGAGGAAGAGATAATGCATATTTTTAAAGGAAAGATAAGCAAATGGGTGATCGGCCTTATCCTGCTTATGCTGGTGGCAATCAGCCTGTACCCGTTTATATTCATGATATTGACATCATTTACGCAGAAAAGGATCATGTCGGCTTCCTTTGATTTCTCATCCATGGATTTGAGGAATTTTAAGAACCTGCTGTCCAACTTCCCTGTTCTGACGTATGTAAAAAACAGCTTAATCGTAGTATTTTGCGCCTGCTTCTTTAATGTAGTCACCGCTACAATGGCAGGATACGCATTTGCCAAGAAGAAATTCCCCATGAAAGAGGGTATCTTCTGGCTATATCTGGCAACTTTGATGCTGCCGGGACAGGTCATCCTGATTCCGGTATTTACAATTATGAAGCAGATGAACCTGCTTAATACATATCCGGCCCTGTTCCTGGTCATCCTGGATGCCTTCGGAGTCTTCCTGATGCGCCAGTTTATGGAAGGTATACCGGACGAATTGATTGAATCGGCCAAGATTGACGGCTGCGGAGAACTGCGGATCTTTCTTCAAATAATCGTACCGCTCTCCAAGCCGGTCATCGTTTCCCTGGTAGTGTTCACCTTCATTACCTCCTGGAATGATTTTATCTGGCCGCTGGTAATGGTCACCAAGGACGAAATGAAGACATTGACGCTGGGATTATCCATGCTGCAGAATAATTATGTGAGCAACTACGGACTCGTAATGGCCGGGGCCACAGTAGCATTTATATTCCCATTCATCTTATATTGCATTTTACAGAGAAAATTTGTTGAGGGCATTGCCCTTAGCGGAATAAAAGGTTAACAGGAGGAACATAGATTATGGATTATGACGTAAGAATTATCAGCACCCTGGAAAAGGTCCTTCCCAAAAGCGGGATGCTGGATTCAAGACCAATCCGAAAGCTTACAGGCTTCCGGAAGCAAAGAGTATCTTTCCAGATTGCCTATTGCTATCATGGGGATTATTATTTGAACCAGACGAAGGCACAGGCCTTCCGCAATCCTTACGCTACCGTGCGTGTAGAAGGGGATTTCAAAGAGAAAGTCAATATCAGAAAGGTAGAAAACGTACCGGTCCTGTTCCCGCATGAGAAACAGGTGAAAAAATATGATTCCGAATATCTGGGGGATGAGCCGGGACTCTATCCGGACATCCTGGCTCCCTTTGAAGGCGGCGTCCAGATGATTCTCGAGCAATGGCGCGCGCTGTGGGTGGACTGCGAGATTCCGGAAGATGCCGAAGGCGGCGATCATGACATAACCATCGTATTTGCCGGAACCGACGGCACCGAATATGTCCGCACGAGATTGACGCTCCACGTGGTTCCTGCCGTGCTGCCCAAACAAAAGGTTCTCCATACAGAATGGTTCTATCCGGACTGCCTGGCTGACTATTATGGCTGCGACGTATTTTCAGAGGAGCATTGGAAGATTATCGGAAACTTTATGCGAACCGCTGCGTCGCGGGGAGTCAATATGATCTTTACGCCGCTCTTTACGCCGGCTCTGGACACTTTAATCGGAGGTGAGCGCACCACCGTGCAGCTCGTCAAAGTATATAAGAGAAGCGATGGATATTCCTTTGACTATTCTCTCTTCCACCGCTGGATTGAATTATGCAAAGAGGTCGGTTTTGAATACTTTGAGATGTCCCATCTATTCGCCCAGTGGGGAGCAAAATTCCCTCCAAAGGTTGTGGCAGAGGTAGATGGCAGCACAGAAAAAATATTCGGATGGAACACTCCGGTAAGTGACGGAGGCTATGAAGAATTCTTAAAAGCATTCCTTCCTACGCTTATGGAAGAACTGAAAAAAGAAGGCATCCTTGAATACACTTACTTCCACATATCCGATGAGCCTACCATAGACAACGCGGATACCTATCAGAAAGCGCTTCACATGGTGCGCCCATATATCGGCGACGTGCCGGTAATCGACGCATTAAGCCATGTGCAGCTGTACGAAGAAGGAATTGTGAAGAAGCCGGTTCCTTCCAGCGAATATATCCATGACTTCCTGGATCAGGGACTTGAAAACGCCTGGGTATACTATTGCTGCGGACAGGGCTACCGGGTAAGCAATCGATTCATTGCTATGCCTGCATGGAGAACCAGGATTCTGGGCGTGCAGTTATATAAATATAACATGGAAGGCTTCTTACATTGGGGCTTCAACTTCTATAACAGCCAGTACTCCCTGCACAGGATCGATCCGTTCCGCGTGAATGATTCCGAAGACGCATTCCCGGCCGGCGACCCATTCATCGTGTATCCGGGCAAGGATGGCGAACCTATAGAATCCATGCGGCTTCCCGTAATGGCAGATGCAATGCTGGATACCCAGCTGCTGGAATATCTGGAATCCCTCACCAGCCGGGAACATGTGCTGGAACTGCTGGAAGGGGCAGACAATGTGGATATCCGCTTTGACCAGTATCCCCTCGGACCGGATTATCTTCTGGATCTCTGGGAAAAGGCAGCGCTGGAAATCGAAAAATGCCTTGTCAGTTTAAAATAACAGCCTATCAAATCATACATTAAATCATACATATTAAAACTCCGGCCATTTAGTTTTGGCCGGAGTTTTAATATTCTACTTATTCTCGTCTAATGCTTCGATTAGCCTTTTCTTTAGTTCTTCGATTTGTGCGTCTTTTTAATTACTTTATTCTTCTCCTCAAGTTCCTTTTCCTGCTCTTCAATCATATACTTCACCGTGTTCCTGTCAATCTCCAGCAATTCCTTCGAGAACATATTCATCACTCCTTCAATATTCGAACAAATCTGATAAATCTCCTCATACATAGCCCTAAACTGCGGATACTCCTCTATCAGTTCCATGATCCGCTCCGGCTCATCAAAACTTAAGAAAGCCAGACATGCATCCAGTTCATCTTTGATATCTTCATTTTGCTTGTTTCCTTTATATTTCTCGTCATAAGCACTGCTCCTTCCATTCTACCATCCGCCTAGCAGGGAGCATACCATTAACGTGCCTCCATATAAGGTTCCAGCACCTTGCGTATAAAGAACGAGTTTGCATATGTAAGAACCGATACTCCTATCACGCTCCAGATAGCAGCCCCTGCCAAAATCGACGTCTGATTGAGGAAAGTAAGGATCAGGCACATCCCCGTCAAAAGCAGGACGGGTAATGCATAAGGCAGTCTGGAGACTGGAATCAGTATCGCGTTCTTTATCATATTGCCCGTACTGTTCCTGAATACGGCAATTAATGGAAAGACGAAGAGCACTTCTACAAAGCAGAAGAAGCCGGTTATGCAGAATATAACGATGGCCGCTGACGCCACGATTCCTGACGTCCTGCTTACTATAGCCATATCTGCTCCGATCAGGAACCCCAGGAGTGCCAATATCATCCATACTATCGTACCCTGTCTGAAGTTCTCACGAAATGCCTTGAAGTAATCCTTTATAATATATCCTTCCTGATTCTTCGTAATCTTAAGCATAACCGAATACAGAGCCGCCGTTGATGCGCCCATCGTTACAATCGGTATGGAACAGACTACCCATAAGATATTCAATAGAATAAAATCAAAGATTCGCGTAAGCACTCGTATGATCATATTGTCCATTGGCATTTTTCTCCCAGCATATCCTGTCTCATTAGCATCTGTCATTCAATCGGAACTAGTATTCTACCTTCCACATGTAGCGCCGTGTCATGTAGTCAATCTTCGTAGCATCCGAAAGTTCCTTCATATATGTATTGTTCAGTATCGGCGAGAACAGCATATGGTTAAAGTATTCTGATACGGAATCCTTGAATCTGTTAATTCCAAGTTCCTTGGCGTCCAGAATATATACCTTGTCTCCGCCATACTCCTTCAAGAACTTTACAGCCCTTTCGTCTGCCTTCCTTGTCCTTCCTTCTGATACCAGGAGGAAGAAGGATTCATTCTTGTCCAGAACCTCGAACGGACCGTGGAAGAATTCGCAGCAATTGATGGTAGGCGACTGGATCTGAAGCATTTCCATAATATTGCAGATGGAAAAGATATATCCCGCCGCATACGCCGGGCCGCTTGCCATGACAGAGATTACATGCTCGTCTTTATTCTGCATTGCCCACTTCTTAGCCAGAGGCATGCAGTATTCCTTTGCGTCATTATATACCTTGTCAAGTATATCATATGCGGCCATGGCATCCGCATAGTGTTCATAGCCTTCCGCCACATCTACGATATCCATGGCTATCCGCATTCCCAGCGCAGCATTCGTCTTGCTCTGGTCGGATTCGTCAAACATGATGCTGTCATATTTAATATTATATTCACAGGTTTCCGTAAGAAGGGACTCCTGCACATACAGGCCAATGGTAACTGCCCCCAGATCCTTTGCAACCTGTGCTGCCACGCAGGTCTCCGGCGTCCCTCGCATGGAAGTTATGACTGCAATGGTATTCTCCCCTACGAATTTGGGCGGAGCGTATACGAATTCGTTGCTTGTAAACATCTGGGAGCGTATGGACTTGGCTTCTCTGTCCATAAAATACTGCGCCGGATAGTTTCCTCCGTTGGAGCCGCCTGCCGCCACCCATACAACATTCTGAATTCCGCCTTTTCCTTCCTTCTCTTTTGCAATCTTCTCAATAATATTTCTGATTTCCATAATCTATATCTCCTTGCCTAATATAATTTCTTTTAACCTTAGAAACGATGTCTCCATCGCATAGTGAGGATCCCGCATGTATTTGTCATTCAGGATCTCCAGGCTCAATGGCCCCTGGTAATGAACGGCATCCAGTTTTCCCAGCATGCCCGCGATATCAAGATGTCCCTCCCCCAGGATGAGGTGCCCATTCGGAACACCGTCCGCCACATGTACATGGCGCAGGTTTCCTTCCAAATCCTTGATTGCCTGTTCCATGGTTTCCCCAGAATATCCCAGGGTTGCCGTATCGATCATTCCCTTTACCGCAGATGAGCCCACTTCCCGGATCATACGTACCACATCTTTGGAATTATGGGTGGTGGTATACTCTCTTGGGGAGGTTTCTAATACCAGCTTCACGCCATAGGCCTCCGCCATATCTCCCAGGATTCCCAGGGATTCCACGGATCTTTTCCATGCCGCTGATTCCTCTTCATCCAGGGTACCATATCCGGCCAGCGTTACTACGTATTCGGTTCCCATCTCTGCCCCGAACTGGATAGATTTTTTGAATACATCCATGCTTCTTTTTCTCGCAGCCGGATCAAGAGCGGCTATATTGACCGGATACAGGCATTGTTCCGGCGTAAAGCAGACTATATTCAGTTTATGCTCTATCAGTTTCCTGGTAATCCTCTTCACATCCCAGTAATCCACGTCATCCAGATGGAAATGTGGATAGCAGGCATAGAACTCGATGGGCCCTGCCTCCAGCCTTTGTAGCGAGTCCAGAGCATAGTCCAGCGAGTACCTGCCATAGGGATAATTGGAAGTCAATATCTGCGTTTCTTTCAAATTCTTCACTGCATCTACCTATCCTTTCACGCTTCCTGCTGTAAGCCCCCGCACGAACTGCTTCTGCAAAAGCAGGAACGCAATCACCAGCGGAAGCGAGGCAATTACCATGCTCGCGACAACCAGCGTCCAGTTGGTCGTAGTCATTCCCTGGAAATTCATCAGGCCCACGGGCACCGTCTTCTTATCCGTGCTTTGCAGCATGATGTTAGCAAACATCAGCTCATTCCACACGGCCCGGAAACTTACGATCGCACAGGATGCAATGATGGGCTTGCTAAGCGGCACAATGATCTTACGGAATATCTGCCAGGTACTGGCCCCATCGATATATGCCGACTCGTCCAGGCTATAGCTGATGCTTTTATAGAATGTCATGATCAGAAATGTCGCAAATGGGATTCGAAAAGCCGCGTTAATCAGTATCAGGCTTGTCCTGGTATCATAAAGCCCTGCTATCCTGACCATCTTAAAAAGGGAGATGACCGAAGACTGGGGCGCCAGCATCAGGCCGCCAAGAATCAGATAGATCCACAACTTCTTCGACTTGAACTGAAGGCGTGCCAGCGGATAAGCCGCCAGACAGCTGACAAATGTGGACAATGCCGTGGCCGCCACCGTAATGATCACGCTGTTGGACAGATAGACGCCAATTCCCATGCTCCATGCATCCGTATAATTTTCCCAGTGCCACTGCTTGGGCAGCGCAAACGGCGACAGGAACAATTCCTGATTCGTCTTGAATCCTGTGATAATCATCCATACAAGAGGAAGGATAATTATGATCGCAAATGCTATGAACAGGATATATGCAATCACTCGCAAAACTGTTTTTCTCATACTTGCCCTCCTACTGCTGGTCATCCAGGCGATAGCCCTTCATCTGCGCCAGCCCGATGATAAATGTTACAATAAATATAAAGAAAGCCAGGGCAGATGCATAACCCATCTGGTCATTCTTAAATCCTACTTTGTACAAATATGTAGCCAAAGTCTCTGTCGCATTTCCCGGCCCGCCCTTCGTAGTTACAAATACTTCGTCATACTCCCTGATAGAGCCCGTCACCGTAATAATCGTATTAATCAGTATCGTGTCCTTGATCTCCGGCAGCGTGATAAAGAAAAATTTCTTGATTGCATTCGCACCGTCAATATCCGCCGCTTCGTACAGATCCTCCGGTATGTTCTGTATCGCCACTATGAAGAGAATCACCGTATATCCAATGTATTGCCACTGCGACATGGCTGCGATCGCGTAAGTCGCGCTGCCTGCATTTCCCAGCAGATCAATATTGGACGTATCGATTCCAGCCAGTTCCAGGAGCGGGTTGATCAATCCTATAGATGGGCTGTAAATCATCTTGAATGTAATTCCCACAACCGTCACCATCAAAAGCGATGGGATGAAGTATACAGACCGAAAAAAGTTCTGCGCCTTTCTCATAAACTTTGCTTCTAAAACGCTGGCGATGACCAATGAGATCCCGATCTGGCATATCACCGACATTACGGTAAAGATCAGGTTGTTCTTCAAAGCCACATAAAATACCTTATCTTCAAACATTTTAAGATAATTAGCGATTCCGACAAATTCATGCTTGGAACTCATAGCCCCCCAGTTGAAGAAACTTTCGAACAGATTGATAAATATTGGAAAGTACAATATTACGATTACCATGAGGAGTGCCGGCAATAGATATAGCCCTATCGTCTTTTGATTTTTCTTTCTCACGATATCTGCCTCCTTTGTTTTTATGCAGGCATCAGGCTAAGGCCGGCTTTATCCTGCCTTGCCTGGTACCCGCTTGCCTGATCCTACTTATTGGATTCGGCGACTTCTTTTGCTGCTTTTTGCACATCCGCCACGATATCTTCCGCGGATTTGCCGTCTAAGCCTTCCTGCAGGCTTGCCATATAAGTATTCGCTACATTGCCGTCCACACACTGATCCAGCCATTCTGCAATCGCTGTATAGTCCTCAGCAGTCTTGTATGCGGCCGCAATCACTGGATCTGAATTTTCCTTAGTGATGCCTCCGATCAATGCATTTGGAAGGCCTGTCTCCTCTGTCTGCTTAAGCGCCTGCTCCTTGGATGTCATGAACTTCAGGAATTCTACTGCCTCATCAGGGTGCTTGCAGTCTGCGGAAATCGCATAGTTCTCGGAGCCTCCTGTTACACATGTCGCCGCCTCGTCGCCCGTGGCGTCTCCCGGAACCGGAATCTTGAAGTATCCATATCCATCTTCGCCCATAGCCTCTGTATAAAAGGAGAACTGGCTGGTAGCATCAAGAATCATGCCCTGCTGTCCTGCGCAGAATTCTTCCCGCACCTGGTAATAATCCTTAGAGTTTACATTTTTTCCAAAGTATCCGCTGTCATTGAGGTCAAGGAATGTCTGGACAGAATTGACATATCCCGGATCCGTGAATTCGCCTGAAGTCGGATTATAATCTGCGGTACGCGTATCAGCATTTACATAACTTGCGTTAAACTGTCCCACATACCACATGGTGTACCAGTTCTGGGAGTTTCCGAATGCGATCGGCGTAATATCATTTCCTTTTAATGTATCGCAGACGCTGATGAATTCATCCCAAGTGGTGGGCACTTCCAGGTTGTTGTCTTTAAATACCTGCTTGTTATACAGCATGTAGAGTACAGAACTTCTATATGGGACAGCATAATTCTTATCTTCATATACGCTGCTGCTTAAGAATGAAGGCAGGAAGCTGTCTCTCCATTCCTGATCCTTCTCCATATAAGGCGTCAGGTCTAAGATTCTTCCGGCACGCGAAAAACGGTTCAGGCATTCTCCGCCCCAGGCAAAAAAGATATCCGGCAAGTCGCCGCCTGCTGCCAGCACGCTTAACTTCTCCTTGATCGCCTGGTCACTGATATTCTCGTATTCAATGTCTATATCCGTATGAGCCTTTTCAAAATCTGCAATCGCCTGTTCAAAATAGCCTTTGTACTCATCCTCCGGATGCTTGTCCAGGAACGTCAGCTTAATCTTATCGCCATCCGATCCACTTTCTTTTTTCCCGCAGCCTGCAAAGAGGGATGCTGCCATAACCAGCACCAGCGTCGCTGCTAAAATTCTTCTTTTCATAACACTTTTTCCTTCCTTTCTCTGATTGATCTTTACAGATTGATTATGTCAGACAGCCTGTCCGGGTCGACGTCATACCCCACTCCTAAAGCGCCGTCTTTTACTACCACTGTGGCCGCAAATTCTGCCGCCTTTTTCAGTGAAGCAGTTATCTTATTCTCAGTAGTCAAAGACTCGTCAGCCTCTACTGATAAATAATTCGTTAGAAACGAACTGATATAGGAGTCTCCGGCTCCCATGGTATCAGTTGCCTTCACCTTGCACACATCCTGCGTGTAAAACTCCCTGCCATCATACGCTATCGCTGGATTGGCGCCTCTGGTTCCGATGGCGATCCGGCATCCAAGTCCTACGCACTTTTCCAGGATTTCTTTTGTCTTCTCTTCGCCGATATGGCTGCAAGAGAAGAATCCATATTTGATATAGGGAGAAATTTCTTGTATATCCGCTTTTGTAAAGTTGTCATAAAAATCATAGCAGATGATAACTCCGCCTTTTGCAAGCCTTTCGATCATCTCTTTGCTTACCCTGGCTCCCCAGCTGATGCAGGCCACATCAAATGTCCTGATATATTCGATCTCCGCGTCGGTAAACTGAAATGGATACAGGTCTGTAACCCCCTTTTTATTCCAGTCCAGGAATACGCGCTCGCCGTCTTGCAGGTTGACCAGCGCATAGCCGCTTGATCCTGTCTCATGATGGGACCGGCTGGTATCAATCCCTGCGTCCGTCAGCGTCTTCTCTAAGATGCCCCCTACCGTGTCATCGGCAAATATCCCCATAAACCCTGCATCCGCTCCTTCTAGTTTCGCGTCGTAAGCGATATTAAATTCATTTCCGCCTGGATACATCCTTTTCTGGTGACAGTAGATATCCATGGTCGCTATCCCGATTCCTATAATTCTTGGTCTTTTTTTCATACTCTTTTCTCCGTTTAATAATATGTATTAATACGTCTTGAATATATATTAATTTTATACTCCATTTTTGTCAATACAATTCATACAAGAAAACTATTTTTATGCAATTCTTATAATTTTCCCCCTTATTTTTTGGTCAAAAAAAGGCTTTCTATTTAGAAGCCCTTTAAATTCGTCTTGACTCGTATCTTTTATTATACATACCATTTTAAAAATCGATCATTGTCCCCTCGTACAATATCTTTTACCGTATGAATGGGCACTCCATTAATATCGTAAACGCACATCTCCGATTCAATAACAGGCGTACCTGTATTAATGCTCAGATAATCCGCAATTTCTGGGGAAGCATAACTAATTTTTACGCTCCTTCTGCCTTTATTGGATGGTATCATCCTATACTTACTCATCAAAATATCATAAAGAGAGCCTGTCAAATCTTCCTTTTCCAATCCCTTCATACTGGCGGAAAAATGATTTTCCTCCAGCGCTATCGGTACTCCATCCGCAATTCTCACCCTTCTGACCATCATTATCTTTCCATCATCATCCAGTTCAAAAAATGCTTTGTCTATTTCCGTTTCCACTTTCCTCAACCCTGCTTCCAGCACCTTCGTTGTAAGCCTGACTCCCTGCATTCTAGCATTTCCAGTAAAACTTGTCACTCGGCTTGGCAGCTGGAGCATGTCTGACTGTGCTACAAAACTGCCTTTTCCCTGTACTTTTATAATACAGCCTTCAACTTCCAGTTCTGCCATCGCGTTCCTCACTGTCACACGGCTCATTTTATAGGCCTTCTGCATCTGTGTCTCTGATGGCAGCCGATCACCCGGTTTTAACTTCCCCGTCTGAATCTCTCCTATAATGATATTCTTAAGCTGGCGGTATAAAGGCATGGTATTCCCTTTCTGTATGTCACCCATATGATCACCTTTTCCAATACGTCTTATAACATATATTATATCTAAGATATCATACAATATATTTTGCTGAAAAGCAACCATTGAAAATACTATTTATCAAGGCCTGAAGATCAAATCTCCAGGCCCCATTGTACCACTCCTTGCTAATATTCCACTTTCCACATATACCGACGTGTCAAATAATCCATTTTTGTGTGTGCTGACAATTTTTTCATATATGCGTTATTTAAAATAGGAGCAAACAGCATATGGTTGAAATATTCACATACACTGTCTTTAAACCTATTTATGCCAAGTTCTTTCGCATCCAAAATGTATACTTTATCACCTCCGTATTCCTTCAAGAACTTAATAGCACGCTCATCTGCCTTTCGTGTCCTTCCCTCTGATACAAGGAGGAAGAAGGAGCCGTCCTTATCAACAACTTCAAATGGCCCATGAAAAAATTCACAACTGTTGATCGTAGGAGACTGAATCTGGAGCATCTCCATGATATTGCAAATGGAAAAGATATAGCCCGCAGCATATGCCGGTCCACTGGCAAGTACAGAAATTATATGCTCATTTTTATTAGTTTCTGCCCATTTTTCCGCCAACGGCAAGCAGTATTCTTTTGCATCATTGTATACTTCATCCAGAATATCAAATGCTGCCATCGCATCGTCATAATTTTCATATCCTTCCATTACATCAACTATATCCATGGCTATGCGGACGCCTAATGCTGCATTCGTCTGGCTCTGATCTGATTCATCAAACATGATACTGTCATAGTGTACTTTATAATCACAGATTTCAGTTAGATCTGATTCTTCTACGTACAGGCCTATTGTAGAGGCGCCGTGATCTTTTGCAACTTGCGCCGCTACACAAGTTTCCGGGGTTCCTCTCATAGATACGATTATGGCAACTGAATTCTCATTCACGAATTTTGGCGTTGCATATACGAATTCATTACTTGTAAACATTTGGGAACGAATCTTCTTTGCCTCGCGATCCATAAAGTACTGCGCCGGATAGTTGCCTCCATTAGATCCTCCTGCTGCCAGCCAGACAACACTCTTAATTCCCCCTGCATTCTTTTTCTCTTCTGCGATCTTTTCAATAATTTCTCTAATCTCTATATTTACTTCTCCTTGAATCATTCATGTTGGAATAGTGTCTTAATGCTTGGCTCGTCAGCCACGGTATAGAGTACTCCATTTGACTCGTAATCTTGCATTAACTCGTCTTAATGCAATAATATAATTAAGTGTCTTATTTGTCAATGTATTTTTAAAATTTATGTATTTTTATACTTTAACTATAGAATTCTCTAAATTTAAATCAAAAAAATAACCATATTGCACAATTTGCAAATGGTTATTTTAAATATTAATACGTATCAATACCTTTTCTTCCACTACACGTACCACTTTATGAAACGGTCATTGTCACCCCTTACCCAATCCTTTACAGTATGAATCGGATCCCCATTCATATCAAATACGCACATCTCACATTCTATGACAGGCGTTCCTATCGACAAGTCCAGACACGTTGCGATCTCCTCGTCCGCAAATACGATTTTCACGCTTCGCCGGCCTTTATTAGATGGTATCATATGATATTTATTAATCAGGATGTCATAAAATGAACCTGTCAAATCTTCATTGGCCATATCAATCAAATCTGGCGATAAATGGTTCTCTTCGATTGTAACCGGTACGCCATCCGCGCTTCTTACTCGTTTGAAGACCAATACTTTGCCATTTGTCCTATCTCCAAAAAATTCCCGGTCAAGTTCAGACTGAATATCCTGAATCTCAAACTTTACCACTCTGGATGTCAGGTTAACCCCCTGCATTTTGGCATCTTCCGTAAAACTGGTTACCCCTACCGGCAGACGCAGCATGTCCGAATGAGCTACAAAACTTCCCTTTCCCTGTACCTTGATAATATATCCTTCTACGGTAAGTTCCTCCATCGCATTGCGAACTGTTACCCTGCTCATATTATATTCCTTCTGCAGCTGGGTCTCAGATGGCAACTTATCTCCAGGCTTCAACATTCCTGTCCTGATTTCTTTCTTTATCTTATTCTTCAGCTGTAAGTATAGTGGTGTTGCATTTGTTTTTTCAATAGCGCCCATATAAATCCTCTCCATATAACTCGTATTAAGACTTGTATTACTATAATTCCATCATATACCAATACTTATTTAAATGCAACCTTATTTTGTTGACTTTTTACCAAATACGTTATAATATGACTTATAAATGAGTATGATTTTATTCACGCCTTTAAGGAGATTCATCTATGCAAAAGTTTCTGTTTATCAAATTCACCATCATTCTTTCTCTCTATTATGCCTCCTATGCTATCATAATAGGTTATGCGGCTCTTTTTATGCAGCACAAAGGCTTTAATAATATGGAGGTCGGAGTCTTCTTTGCATGCTCTGCTGTTTCCTGTATAGTTATGCAGTTTGTTTCTGGTTCCCTGTTAGACCAGTTTCTGCAGTTTTCGTCAAAAATTCTGATACAGGTTGCAAGCATTATAGTCTTGATTTTTGGTCTGATTCTTTTTCTTTCAGAGAACCGTTTCACCATCTTCTTATGCTATATCGTTATCGGTTCTTTCATGCTGGTAAATTCTTCGCTGTTTAACTCTTTGGGAATGGAATATATCAATGCAGATATCCATCTAAACTATTCCCTGGCCCGGGGCTTTGGCTCTCTTTCTTATGCTTTAACTTCCCTGGCCATAGGTATCATTATAAAAAGATACTCCGTTATGAGTATCTTTCCGGCATTTTTCCTCGCACAAGGCCTTATGTTCTTAGGACTGTTTATTCTGATTCCGGCAAAGCGCAATCTGCTGTTTCAGAAGAGCAGGGACACGGACGGATCTTCCTGCGGATTTGTACATCTTTTTACAAAGCGTCCCTGCTTCCTCTTCCTTCTTGTCAGCATACTGCTGGTATATATCAGTTACACAGCCATCAATAATTTTCATATTAACATTATCGAATCCGTTGGCGGCGGAAGTCCCGAACTTGGAGTCTCCACGTCTCTTGCGGCAATGCTGGAACTCCCAGCCATGGCCTTGTTTGTCCCGGTTTCCAAAAAGGTTTCCTATCGGCATCTCCTTTCTATCTCCTGTGTATTCTTCTTTCTCAAGGCTTTTTTTAATGCTTTTTTCCAAAAACATCTCAGGCATATATCTTTCCCAATGCCTGCAGTTTTTCTCCTATGGCCTATTCGTCCCCGCCTCCGCCTATTTTATCAATTCCGTCCTGCCCATTCAGGATAAGACAAAAGGACAGGCCGCACTGGGCATCTTCACCTTTGGATTAAGCGGGCTGGTCTCCAGCGTTCTCAGCGGAGTACTCTTGGATCACTTCACCGTAAGAACTATGCTAGCATTAGAAAGCGGCCTGGCGTTCATCGGCATGTTTGGCGTCATCGTCGCATGCCATCTGCTTGCCAGCGGCAAAGACATTTAACTTTTGTCTATTCTGCCGTTAGTCCTGCTATCTTTATCTTCCCGGATGATGTCTTAAGGTCCTGGCACAGCCGTTCGATCCGCGCTGCTTCTTCCTGCTTTATTAGCCGGACATCCGCCAGTTCCCAGTTTCGGCCCAATTCCTGGTATTTGGTTCTGCACATGTTATGGAAATACAGCATCTCCCACTGCACGATGTCATCCTCCAAATACTGATGGATGAATCCGTCAATAGCCCGAATGTTTTCTGCGTCCATCGTGTAGCCTGGAATCAGCGGCGTCCGTATGATAATCTCCAGTTCTTTGCGGCTTCTGCGATATTCCGCCAGAAGTTTGAGATTTTCAAGGATCCGCGCGCTTGACTGTCCTGTCGCTTCCTTATGCCTCCTGCCCTCCAGAATCTTCATGTCAGCCAGAACCAGATCAACATGCGCAAGTACTTGCCGCAGGTGATCCCACGGCGCATAAAGGCAGGTATCAAGCGCCACATGGATTCCATCTTTTTTCAGAATGCTTGCGGTCTGCGCAGCAAACTCCGGCTGACAGAGAGGCTCGCCCCCAGACAGGGTGACGCCCCCTCCGGTTGCCCGAAAGAAGTCCTGATCTTTTTCCAGTTCTAACGCCAGATCTGCTGCGGATATGCTTCTTCCATAGCGGACCATGGCTTTCGCCGGACAGAAATCGGCGCATTTCCCACAATTCGTACATCGATGCAAGTTCTTTTTAATAGTCCCATCCTCCAAAAGGGCGAGCGCGCCATATGGGCAGGCTTTTAGACATTCCAGGCAGCCAATGCATTTTCCTTGGTTCCATCCAGTCTCCAGAGAGGCATTCTGCGTCTCTGGATTATGGCACCATACGCACCTTAACGGGCAGCCCTTGAAAAAGACGGTGGTCCTGCTGCCTGGTCCGTCGTGCGTACACAGCCGCTGGATGTTCGTTATGATTCCTCTGCTGCCATGCTTCTGATCTTCAACTCTTTCCATATGCCTATCCTTCTACATAGTTGACTCTGCTGACAAACTCTTCCTGCAGCTTGCGGTCCATTGCCACGAAATGAGCGGAGTAGCCGGTTACCTTCACCACGATATCCTGATACTTGGGATTTTCCGGATCATCCATTGCTTTTTTAAGTTCTTTTAAATCCACGATGTTTAAATTAATCTGAACTCCATGCTTCTGAAAGAATACCCTGGAAAAGTGATTGATAAATCTTGCCGTGTCTCCCAGTGTCTGGGTAACGATGGGGGTCAACTCGATCTGCAGGGATCCTCCCTGGAAATGCCTCAAGTCGATCTTGCAGAGGGAATTGGCGGTGGCGCTGATTCCATTCTGATTCCGACCTGGCATCGGATTCATGCCGTGCGCCAGGAATTCATCTTTATGCCGTCCGTCAGGCGTGGCTCCCATAAATGGCCCTGCGTATGTATGTCCCATAAACTGGAATAGAGAGGGACGGAAGAAGAATCCTTTTATGTTTCTCTTGGATTCCAGCACCTCCCGGATATGCTCGCTTACCTTTACTGCCATACGGTCCACATCATCCAGATCATTTCCGAATTTATCCACATTCAGGAACCGCTGGCGCATAACCTCCTGTCCTTCCCAATCCCGTTCCAGCGCGTCAAGAAGTTCCTCCATCGTGTACATCCGCTCCTCGAAGATCAATTTCTTCATAGCATAGATCGAATCAATGACGTTTGGCACGCCCAGGATATTGACAGAAGTATAATTATTATTGACTGCCCCGATATCCGTAACGTCCTTGCCCTTTTCAATCGGTCCATGCATGCAGGTGGATGTGATCATCTCCGGCCACACTTTATGCTGCCACAGATATTGGGAATTTTTTAAAGCAACCAGGGCATCCGCGCTTACATGGACTTCCTTGTCATACTCTTCCCAGAATTCCTCGAATGTCGTAAGATTCTTTTGGATGCAGTTCTTCATGGCTCGCTGCATGGGCTGGATCAGCACGATGCAGTTCACATCCTGATCCTGATATTCCTTTCCTACGGAGCAATACCACTGGCATCCGCTGTAGCATACATTCCATGCGTCCTCCTCGCTGAATCCCGAATACAGCTCGCTCGCCCTTAATACATCATAGTTCACCAGCGTAGGCGTTCCCGCGCCATGCCTTGCGACTACTTCGCAGGCATACTGGAAATATGCCGGATCCATATCCTCATGCCACATTACGCCAAGATGATTATAGCCGCCCAGCATATCATAGGCCTCCAAGGCGACCCAGCTTAACTCGTTGGTGGCGTCTTCGAGTTTCTCGTTCCTGCCCCCGAAGGAAAAGTAGCTGGCACCATACTTCAGATACTGCTCGGCGATCAGTTCACGCGCCGTCTCTCTGGTCAGGGAGCCGTCCATAATTCCCTTCTCGTACAAGGCATACATGAACTGGTCAAACCGTCCGTATCCGTTGCCATGCCCATTCATTCTCTCTACCACGAAAAAGAAATTAATCCACTGGATTCCCTGTTCAAACGTCTGGGGCGGCCCCACCGCCAGGGCTTTGCAGTTATCGGCGATTCGCTCGTACAGAAGTTTCTGCTCCCGGTCTACTTCCGCCTTGCCGCGCTTTTTGGCCTCCTTAGCATAGCGGTCGATATACCGGATGATCGCGGAGACTACCAGATCGCTTGCTGCCAGATATTCCGCGCTCTTCTGATTCCCGTATGATTCAAACTTCGCGCGATTCTTCCTTATCTTCTCTAATATCCCGCTCCAGCCAAGCGTAATGCCGATTCCAAGATCCGGGCATGTGTGTGCCAGGCTGAATCCGCCAGCCCCTACCTTCCTGGCTTCAAATCCAAGTCTCTGGCATTCCTCCGGGTACTTATACAGTCTCGCCTCTTCTAACTGCCAGTTCATCTCTCCAACGATCAGTTCATCTGGATGGATGACCACTGGGCTGTGATCCAGGAAGTATGCATAGTCTACCGCCCAATTATACTCTGAATACTCGAACTTCCCTGTTTTGGAAGGCATCTGATCCGCATAAGGATAGGGCTTCCCAGTCTCCACCCGGCAATTATGATCCCCGAAGGATATCACCTGCTCCTTGGGCGGCGCCAGTTCTCCGGAGGCTGGGGCAAATGCCTCGCATTCCCCCGACCAGTGATAGATCAGGAATTCCGGGTTCGGCGCCAGCAATTCTCTCTTTTTCCCCAAAGCCAGCTCGCGGTTGCGGGCAATCAAGTTCTTCATCCTCTGATTTACTGCAAAGTTCTGTGCGCTCATCTTCGTTACCTCCTATGGGATAATGATACATTTTCCATTTCTTTGTTTCTGAGAAAATGCCTTGCCTATGTCTTTTAGTTCATAGCGATCGGATATCAGTTCCTTCAGCCGGATTTTCTTCTTTGCAATGAGATCGGCCGCCTTTCCGTGGGAATATGGATTTACATAAGATGCCCTTATGGTAAGTTCTTTAGAGAAAAGTTCAAAGGGCTTAACCGGAATCTCACAGTCCGGCTCCGTCAGGCCGAACAGGAGCACCATCCCTCCCTGGCCTGCCAGGCGGATCGCATCCAGCATCGTCTCCGGCCTGCCTACACACTCGATCGCCACATGGATCTTGCCTACATTAAGTTCCTTTAAGGCATCTTCCGGCGCCCCATCCAGAGGATTCACTACATAATCCGCCCCTAATTGAAGCGCCATCTTCCGCTTGCTTTCCATCGGTTCTGAGACGATGACCGTGCCTGCCCCGGCAAGCCTTGCCAGCTGGAGCATAATGCAGCCGATAGGGCCAGCGCCGATCACAAGCACCGTATCTCCCATCTTAATATCTGCCAGCCGGATTCCATGGACGCAGCAGCCAACCGGCTCGCACATTGCCGCTTCCTCATAAGAGGTATCCTCCGGCAGGCAATATACCTGCTTTTCCAGTACCGTGCAATATTCCGCAAAGCCGCCGTCGTAATTCACTCCCGTAGCCTCATAATGCTCGCAGAAATGCGGCGTTCCATTCCTGCAGGGATCGCAGGCCTCGCACATCAGGCTTGGATCAACGGTTACCATATCCCCTGGCTTTACTCTGGTAACCCCTTCGCCCACCTTGCAGACCTCTCCTGCAAATTCGTGCCCCAGAACCACCGGCGGCTGGCATTCTGTGGCACCTTTGGCACCCTCATAGATATGCATATCGGTCCCGCAGATTCCTGCTGCCTTCACATGGATCATGACTTCCTTGAAGCCTGGTTCCTTTACCTCTCTCTCCTCGTAACGGATATCGCCTTTTCCATAAAATACCGCTGCTTTCATACATTTTCCTCCTGACCTGTTCTAATTCATATTCCGTGCTTATGCATTTCCCCACATCCGCTGTCTTTTGAACTCCGATGGCGGATAGCCGCAGATTCTTGAGAAATCCCTGCTGAATACATTAGCGTCGCTGAATCTCAGTATTTCTGCTGTCTCGCTTACCCGCTTTCCTTCTGAGAGCAATTTCTTCGCCTTATTAATCCGCAGATGGATCGCATATTGCTGTGGCGTAATTCCCATATACCTTCGGAACAGCCGTATCATATAGCTGGTCGTATAGGAAACGCTTTTTGCCAATTCCTCATTGGATATAAAGGTGTCCTGGTTTATCATAGCCAGCAGTCTATTGATACGTTCATCCGCCGCAGCGGACTCAGGCAGGCTATCCTCCAGCGCGTCCAGCAATGCCTCTGAAAGAGGTGACAGCAATTTCCCGCGTTCTTCCATGGCTGCCGACAGGACGCACAGAATCTTCTCTTCTATGGATCCGGCCGCGATCGGTACGTCTACTACCTTGAAGGTGATCGGATGATAACAGTCCAGATGCATCCAAAGCACCTGGAACGGATCTTGCGGATTGTGGGTAATGTGATACTTTCGATACATGGGAAATATGTACAGATGATTCTTCATAAGCCTGATCTCGCCGTCTGCGTCATGGTATACCACATCCCCGCCCCTGACATAATATACCTTATGAAAAGTTCCTCCGTCATCATAGGAACACCAGTCCCCGGGACAGGTGTAGTCACCATAAGCCAATACAGATGCCTTCATCTGCCAGCGCCTCCTTCCATAACCTGCAAATATTGATGTATCATTTATCTAAACTATACCACAACTCCTGCGATTGAACATATCATAAGGATACTATTATCTTGCAAAAAGTGACATAACTATAAAATCACAAAAGGCTTCCATCCTCCTTTCTGAAGATGAAAGCCTCTATAACTCTTAACTTTCTGCTTAACTATTTTTCATTGTGCAGCAGTTTGTGTTCTTTGCCCTTAAGAAGCCCGCCATAAAGTGTCTGTATGATCGGATTCTGGTTAGACAGCTTGATCTGGGCCACTGTATCAATCTTGTACAATCCTTCAAGCCTTGCCTTCTTGGTGCGCGGCCCAATCGGCACTGGCTGCCCGCCGCCGATGATGCAGCCTCTCTTGCATGCCATGACTTCCACAAAATCATAGTACAGTTCTCCCGACTGGATCTTGCGCATCACCTCATCGGCACATCTCAGCCCGTTCACCACTGCGATCTTTACTTCCCGGTCGCCCAGTGTCACCGTTGCTTCCTTGATTCCGTCCACTCCCCGCACTCCGGTAAAACTGATATTCTCCAAGTCTTCCTGCCGGCTGCTGCCCACGAGGCGGCGCAGTACCGCTTCCGTCACGCCTCCGGTTACGCCAAAAATGGCTCCGGCTCCTGAGGATAGTCCGAAAGGCATATCCAGCGCCTCCGATGGCATCTCGTTAAGGTCAATCCCCGCTTCCTTTATCATCCGGGTGATCTCCGTAGTGGTCAGCACATAATCTACATCCTGCTCTCCATCGGTGAAATGCTCAGGCCTACGGATCTCCGCCTTCTTCGCCGTGCAGGGCATGATGGATACGACCATTGTCCTGCGGTGTTCCTCTGTATTCATGCGAGCTTCTTCTTTGAGCACCGCTCCGAACATCTGCTGCGGTGAACGGCAGGTAGATATATGCCTGCAAAGATCCGGATACTTATTCTCGCAGAACTTGACCCAGCCTGGGCAGCAGGAGGTAAACAGCGGAAGATTCTCCCCGGATTCCAAACGTTCCAGAAGTTCCTTGGATTCCTCCATAACGGTCAGGTCTGCCCCGAAGTTCGTATCATAGATCTCGTCAAACCCGATACGGCGCAGGGCTGCCGCCAGTTTTCCGATCGTATTCTCTCCCTTTGGTATGCCAAACTTATCTCCCACTGCCACACGGACTGCAGGAGCGATCTGTACTACCACGCGGATATTGGGATCTGCAATGGCTTCCCATACCGGATGGATGTTGTGCTTGATCGTGATCGCGCCGGTAGGACAGACGGCACGGCATTGCCCGCAGCCCACGCAGTCTGTCTGCGCCAGATCCTTATTGAATGCCGGCATGACCTGCATTCTGGAACCTCTGAAGGCAAAGTCCAGGATGCCAAGTCCCTGGATCTCGTCGCAGGTACGCACGCAGTCTCCACATAGAATACATTTATTCGGGTCGCGCACCACGCAGTCGGAACTTTCATCCAACGGCATCCTCGGCCTGTTATTTTCGAATCTTACATAGTTAACGCCCAGCTGCTGCGCCAGTTTCTGCAGGACGCAGGCTCCATTCACCCGACAGGTGGTACAATCCCTGCAATGGGACGCCAGCAGAAGTTCCAGGATCATTTTGCGGTGATGCTGAAGCCTAGGCGTATTGGTATAGATCACCATGCCATCCCTGGGCGTCTCGGAGCAGGAGGCAAATACCTTTCCTCTGTCATCTTCTACCACGCACATTCTGCATGCGCCATACGTAGACAGTTCTGAATGGTAGCAGAACGTAGGCAGATCAATCCCCGACTTGCGGATCACAGAAAGCACGTTCTTCTCATCTTCAAACGCGACTCTCCGATTGTTGATTGTCATATATTTCATGTCTCTTTCCTCCTATGCTTCTATATGGATCGCGCCGAACGCGCAGGCGCTCTCGCAGGCACCGCACTTGATGCATCTTGAATCGTCGATCACAAACGGCTCTTTGATCTTCCCGCTGATGGCGCCGGCCGGGCAGTTCCTTGCGCATTTGGAACAGCCTTTGCACCGCTCCGGGCTGATAACGAATCTTCGAAGGGCCGTACATACGTGGGCCGCGCATTTCTTATCCACCACATGCTCCAGATACTCGTCCCGGAACAGCTTAAGCGTACTCATAACCGGAAGGGCCGCGCTCTTTCCAAGTCCGCACAGCGCCGTATCGGTAATGGTTCTCGCCAGTTCATCCAGCGTATCCAGATCCTTTACTTCCCCATTCCCTTGTACGATCCGTTCCAGAATCTCCAGCATCCGCTTGGTTCCCTCCCGGCATGGTACACATTTTCCACAACTTTCATTCTGAGTAAAGTTCATGAAGAAACGGGCCACTTCTACCATGCAGGTATGATTGTCCATGACAACCAGCCCGCCGGAGCCAATCATGGCGCCCATTTTCTTAAGCGAGTCGAAGTCCAGCTGCACATCCAGGTGCTGGGTGATCAGACAGCCGCCGGAAGGGCCGCCGATCTGTACCGCCTTGAACTCGCCGTCTCCCTTGATACCTCCGCCAATATCATAGATAACCTCCCGAAGTGTCGTCCCCATCGGGACCTCGATAAGTCCGGTGTTCTTCACGCTTCCGGTAAGGGCAAATGCCTTGGTGCCAGGACTGTTCTCAGGCCCCAGCGTCTTGAACCAGTCCGCGCCTCTTGTGATGATCATCGGAACATTGGCAAACGTCTCCACGTTATTGAGTACCGTTGGCTTGCCAAACAATCCCTGCTCTACAGTACGGGGCGGCTTTACTCTTGGCATCCCCCGGTTTCCTTCTATGGACGCCGTAAGCGCGCTTCCCTCTCCACAGACGAACGCGCCTGCCCCACGGTTAATATGAAGCCGGAAAGAAAAGCCCGATCCGAGGATATTTTCTCCCAGAAGCCCTCTTTCTTCCGCCTGCTCGATGGCAAGCCTCAACCGGCTGATAGCCAGCGGATACTCGGCGCGGACATAGATATATCCTTCCTGCGCGCCCACCGCATAGGCCGCAATCATCATGCCTTCTATCATCTTATGAGGATCGCCTTCCATGATGCTTCGATCCATAAATGCGCCCGGATCCCCCTCATCGCCATTGCAGACCACGTACCTGGTCTTTTCCTTCTGCCTGGCTACCTGGCTCCACTTATATCCGGTCTGGAATCCGCCGCCTCCCCGGCCTCTTAGGTTGGAATCCAGCACCTCTTTCACGACCTCTTCCGGCTTCATCTCAAACAGCGCTTTGCTGATTGCTTCGTATCCGCCGTGGGCTATGTATTCTTCAATATGTTCCGCGTCTATGTGGCCACAGTTTTCCAGCACATGTCTGGTCTGCTTCTTATAAAAGGGAATCTCTTCCTGCCTCTGGTACTCAAGCCCGTCTTGCTTATACAGCAGATGCCTGATAATGTCTCCCCGTTTAATAGTCCGCTCATAGATTGCCTCGCAGTCTTCTACGGAAACCTTTGTATACAGGATCCCCATAGGCTCGATCCGCATCAGCGGACCCATTTCGCAGAAGCCATGGCAGCCGCTCTTTTTTACGTCCACCGTGCCATGGGCGATCTCCGCTCCAAATTCTATCTCCACGTCCTGGCTGTCTCCCGCCAGCTCGCACATCTTCTCATAGATCTGTCCTGATCCTCCGGCCAGACAGCCTGTACCCGCGCAAATCAAAATCCTGCATTTGCTTTTTTGGATGGTCTCTTTGGCATTCTCCCTGACCTGTCTCAGATTTTCTACGTTCTCTATCCTCTGCATGTCTACGCTCCTCTCAGTTCACGAATCAATTCGGCTGCCGCGTCCGGCGTCATGGCCGGGTATACTTTGTCATTCACCGTCAGGACCGGCGCCAGCCCGCAGGCTCCCAGACAGGAGACCGTCTCCAAAGTAAACAGCATATCGTCTGTCGTCACCTTTTCCTTGGAAAGCCCCAGCTCGCTGTAAAGACGCTCCAGGATTGGTATGGACTTCCTTACATGGCAGGCCGTCCCGTCACACACCTTGATCACATATTTCCCCTTGGGCTCAAACGAGAAGTTTTCATAGAATGTAGCCACACTGTACGCTTTTGCTTCCGTAATGCCAAGTTTTTTTGCCACATAGCCTAATAATTCCGGCGGCAGATACCGGTATTCGCTCTGGATATCCTGGATGATAGGGATTAAGGATGCCTGATCCAGGCCATGGGAAGCAATAACTTCGTCTGCCTTATCATAATAACTTTGTTCTAACATGTCCTCCTCCTTGTTAGTTAACTTTTTATCAATCTGCCCTTATTATATTGAAACTTTGTACAAAACGCAATAGATTTTTGTTATAGTTTTAACAATATTTGTTAACAATTTATGAACACGAAAAAAAATAGACCGGACTTTCCGGTCTATTTCACAAAAGTGTTGTTATTTCTCTAGTTCCACTCAATTCCTACTCCGGCTTCCACCGCCTTATCATAAATCGTCCTTGCGGCAACCAGATCCTGCGTAGCAACGCCAACCGTCTCAAACACGATGATTTCTTCCTCGTTTTCACGGCCGACCAGGTCTCCTTTGATTACGTTTCCAAGGTCTCCCGTGAAGTCCTCCTCCGTAATTGTTCCCTGCTCCAATGGGATCAGGATATCCCCTGACTCAGACAGTACCGCTTCTTTGGAGTCAAAGTAAATCTTGGATGCGCGGGTCAGGATTGCGGGATCCATCTCCTGCATATGCGGCTGGTATGCGCCGACACAGCTGATGGTAGCCCCTTCTTTTACCTTCGACGCGTCGAATACTGGTTTTGAAGACGGCGTAACCGTAATCAGCAGATCCGCGCCTTCCACGGCTTCATCGGATGTCTTTGCCGCGACAATCTTCGCTCCATAGGAGGCCAGTTCTTCCTGCATCCGATCTGCGAATTCCTTTGTCCTGTCGTAGTTCAGGTCGAATACCCTGACTTCCTTGATATCCCTGGCTGCAAGCATTGCCTCCAGCTGGGTGGCTGCCTGGCCGCCGGTTCCGATGAGCGCGCCGATTCTGGCATCTTTCCTTGCCAGCACATCGAATGCCGCTCCGGAAGCTGCTCCGGTCCGAAGCTGTGTTACATAGGTTCCGTCCAGCACTGCGATCACGATTCCGGTCTTTCCGTCAATCAGTAGTACCTGAGCCGGTGAAGACGGAATCCCGTTGTCTATATTATGTGGAAATATGTTGATGATCTTTAAGGAAGCCGTGTCCATTTCTTCTACATATGCAGGCATGAACAAGAAGCATCCCTCATGCTTTGGCGCCTGGATATTGGTGCGAAGCGGCGCATCGCATTTGCCTTCCACCACCAGCTGGAACGCCTTTTTATCTGCCTCGATGGCATCCTTCATTGTAAATACCTTCTTAATATCTTCTCTGCTAAGCAATAACATGGTTCATTTCCTCCTTCTTATTCAATACAGATAGCGTCATCTGTAAACGTTATCTTTGCGCCTGTCTTAAGTAATGCATAGTCCTCCTTGGATACGGTCCTAAGCGCAATGCTGCGGCCATACATCATCTGGCCGATCAGCGGCCCAAGGGCCAGCACCGGTTCTGCCTCGATACAGACCAAGGCAGCCGGGGCAGTCCCCACTTTCACCATCTCGATGAGCACCCCTGAGCCAGAGCAGGATCCCCTGTCATAAGGCAGGCAGAGCACTTTTCCGGTTACGTTCTCTCCACATAGGTCGTGATGAATATCCAGCACGGCTCCGCTGGCCACATCAACGCCTCCCCAGAAACTTAGCGGCTCCTGGGATACCAGCGCCTCAGCACTTGGATTTCCTTCTAATAATACTTTGAATTCTTTAATCTCCTTCATATCCTACACCTCCTCTGGAACCTTGCCGGTCACAGCTGCTTTCACACAGCCTTTCAAATCTGCCATCGTGATCTTCACGCTATTAATTGCAGGCGCATACTGCGCTGCTTTTCCAGAATTCGTTACAAAATGCTTTCCGGTCCACATTCCGTTGTATTCCATCTCCATTAGGCAGGAATCCCTTACCAGTACTGCGCCGGCAGCCTCCAGCACATCTACATATCCCGCTATTTTTGCAAGTTCGTATATCGGATGGCTGGTCTGGATCCAGAAGTCTGTGCCTTCGCAGACTTTCTTGCCCTCGATCTCCTTTGCAATCTGGCCAATCTCGTCTACGGATAGATGCGGGCAGCCGGTCAGAACCATATCTACCTGTTCTTTATCTCCGGTATTCAGTCGTCTTCTCATCTCGCGCATGCGATCCGGAGTTATCTTGATCGTCTCATAGTCCGTTGTTCCCTGAAATGCCGCCTCAAGCGTCGGCGCCTCCGGCGTAATGCCTACCACATGGAACAGCGACACTGCCCCGCCGGATGCTGCCGCTGCGGAAAAGGACTTCAGGTTATCCTGCGTGGTTCGCTGCGGAAGCCCTTTGATAACCGGCACGCGGTTGATCGCGATCTCCCCGGCCAGATATCCCAGCACGGCATAATCCACATTGTCCTGGAACCAGGCATCATCAAATCCTTCCAATTCAAAGAGCAATTCCCCTTTTCTGTTTTCATCCAGATATCTTCCATATTTTGGTACGCGTCCGGCAACTGCGCAGCAGACGTCCACCAGATCAGGAAGTCTCTCTGTCCTGGCGCCTACCACGGAGTTTACATAGTCGACTGCATTAGATTCCGACCAGGCCACGCTTTCTCCAAACATCGGCACATTAGTGCATTGGTACGGCGCGCAGGTCCAAGTCGGATTGACGCCCAGTTTCATATATGCGTTTTCCAGCCTGTCGCATTTTGCGGCAAATTCCTCTGAGGTTCCAAGGTTCCTCCAGTTTCGGCGGTCTACGGACATTGGGTTGATGGTTGTAGGCACTGCCACCCTGGCACCGTTTTCCACCAGGAACTCCACGAATTCCGTTCCGGCATCCCAGATCGTAGTATATGCCGCTGCGTCGATATGGGCGTTCTTGACTTCTATAAATTCCTCTGCTCCATAGAGTTCTCCCATCTTCACCAGGACTTCCATGGCACACTGGACGCCGCGGCCCATATCGCCTTTTAGCATGCGCTCTTCTTTTTCCGTCAGTTTCATTCTTAATCCCTCCTAGCAGGTATCATTATTACCCTTGTTTTTTCTTTAACGAAATAGTATCATATCTATAGAAATGTTAAAAGCGCATAATTATCATATGGAGGATGACAAAAAGTAATGGATACCAATATTCAAAAATACATGGCCTTTATTAAGACAATCGAATATGGAAGTTTTACCAAAGCTGCGGAAATGCTGAATTATTCCCAGTCTGGAATTAGCCGGATGATTGCTACTTTAGAAAAAGAATGGAACGTATCCTTGCTGGATAGAAGCCACTCGGGCGTACGCCTGACCTCGGATGGAATGATGCTTTATCAGACCGTACAGAGAATCTGCTCAGACTATGAGAATCTCCAGATGCAGATTGATGATTTGAACGGCCTTCATTCCGGCCTGATCCGTATCGGAACCTTTTCCAGCGTAGCTACATTCTGGCTTCCGAATATCATTGACGAATTTCAGAAAGATTATCCAAATATTGATTATGAAGTGAGTCTTGGAAGTTATGTGGAAATACAGGAATGGATATTTGAAGGGAAGATTGACTGCGGCTTTCTCCTGCTGCCTACGCATCCGGATCTGGAAGCCACATTTCTAGAAACAGACCAGCTGTTGCTGGTACTGCCGGAAGGGCATCCTCTGACCAGGTATGAGAAGGTTCCCATTGAGTTGATCAAAGAATATCCTTTCATGCTGTCTAAAGTAGGGGTCGACTCTGAAGTCGTTGAATTATTGCAAGAGTATAATCTGGAGCCGGATGTTCATCTGACTACCTGGGATGACTATGCGATCATGGCTATGGTGGAAAAAGGCCTGGGCATCGGAATTCTGTCCGGGCTAATCCTAAAGCGCTGCCCATTCCGCGTCGTATTAAAAGAATTTGAAGTACCGGCGTACCGCAGGATTGGCGTTGCTTACCGCAGCAAGAAAACCATGTCCCTTGCAACCAAGCACTTTTTACAATATCTGGAATTCAGAAAAGACAACTTGTAATCTAGCAAAAAGCCATCTTGCTGGTTTTAATAATCCAGCAAGATGGCTTCGCCATTATTCCCAGACCGTACCAATATTATTGGTTATGGCCTTATCATATATGCGTTTGGATGTCACCAGATCCTGTGCTCCAATGCCTACCGTTTTGTAAACAATAATCTCTTCGTCGTTTTCCCGGCCTGTCACATTTCCAAGAATCACATCGCCCAAATCCCCGGTAAAATCACTCTCCGTAATTATCCCATCTTTTAATGGAATCAATATATCTCCTGCCTCTGAAAGAACAGCCTCTTTGGAATCGAAATATATTTTAGCGGCTCTGCTAAGCACCTCCGGAGACATCTCCTGCATATTCGGAGCAAAGGAGCCCACGCAGCTTACCGTAGCTCCTGGCTTGACCATTTTGCCATCGAATACCGGCTTTAGCGACGGGGTGACCGTAATGAGCAGATCCGCATCTTTTACCGCCTCATCCGAAGATGCGGCCGGCACTAGTTTTACGTTATAAGATGCCAGTTTCTGGCTCATTGCCTCCACAAACGTTCTACATCGGTTCAAATCCATATCATAGATCCAGACTTCCTCTAATTGTCTTGCCACCAGCATAGCTTCCAATTGTGCAGCCGCCTGTCCTCCAGTCCCTATCATTGCACCTTTATAGCATTCCTTCTTCGCAAGCACGTCAAAAGCAGCACCTGAGGAAGCTCCTGTCCGAAGCTGCGTAACGCACAATCCATCCAGCATTGCTACAAACATCCCTGTATTTGCATCTGCCAGCAATACTTGCGTCGGCAAGGTCGGAATATTCTTGCCAATATTCATTGGAAAGTGATTGATGCATTTTACGCATTCACATTCCAATTCTGGCGCATAAGACGGCATCGTTAAAAACGTACCGCCACACTGGCTTTTAATCGCTGTTCTTAATGGAACTTCTATTTTATTTTGCGAGAACATTGTAAATGCGTCTTTTACAGCTTGGACAGTTTCTTTCATTGTAAACACTGATTCAATATCTTTCCTTGATAATAGCAGCATCATCTATCCTCCTTCTATTTCCCGATGTGGAATCCGTATTTTAAGCGATCTTCGGGGTCTATGAGGAATGTAGCAACACCTACAACATTCGCCGTACCGGTGATTACCGGAAGGACGGCCTCAAACTCGCCTACTTTTGTCTCTCCAACAAGCTCGCCTTTGAATATGCTTCCTATAAAACTTTCATTTATAAGGGATTCGCCAATCTCAAATTCTCCTCGTTTATGAAGTACAGCCATTTTTGCGCTTGTTCCTGTACCGCATGGCGATCTGTCTGCCTGATAATCGCCGAAGATGACGATATTCTTCATATCTGAATGATCTGTTTTTGTAGAATCATAGAATTCGCAAACAATGCTCCCTTCAATATCAGCAGTCGGATGCTTGATCTCAACTTCTCTATTTACTGCTTCCAGCATCTTGACTCCCAAATCAGCATATGTGCTATAATTCGATACATTAATCTCCAGCCCTACCTGCCTGGCATCTACCATCGTAAAGAAATCTCCTCCAAACGCAAGGTCGTACTGATATTCTTTTCCGTCAACCACTGTAGTCAGATTTTCCTTAAATACAAACGCAGGAACATTGTTTAACCGTACCTCCGCTGCACGGCCATTCACAATTTTAACCTTTGCAGTGACAATCCCTGCCCCTGTGTCAAAACGTATGTCCGTATATGGTTCTACTTTTTTCACCAATCCTGTCTCAACCAGATCTGTAGCAGCCGCAATTGTCCCATGACCGCACATATCGATGTATCCGTCTGGCGTCAGAAAGAAAATGCCATAGTCGGCTTCTTCATGCACAGGCTCTGTTAATATTGCGCCAAACATATCCCTATGACCTCGTGGTTCATCCATCAGCGCTGTTCTGATAAAATCATAATGATCCTGAAAATACTTTCTTTTCTCTATCATATCTTTGCCTGACAGATGAGGAATTCCATTGACCGCCAGCCGCAGCGCTTCCCCTTGCGTATGTGAATCAATGCATGTGATCTGATATTCAAAGTGTTCCTTTGCAATAACAGGCTCTAATTGAATTGCCATTTCTAACCCTCCTTAAAACTATGTTCTTTTACATCTTGTGCCACTGGCGCCACGTTCCCATGTCTGCATGGCGCCGCCTTCTTCCGGCGGACGGCACGTATGCGCGTAAATGTTAAGCATTCCCTTTTCTTCTTTCATAGGAGGGCGTTTCCAAACTGAAAGTCTTTGGTTAATCTCTTCTTCAGACAGTTTTAATTCAACCACCCCTTTTTCGATATCTACAAATATCTCGTCCCCGTCTTTTACAATTGCAATCGGTCCTCCCAAATATGCCTCCGGTGAGACGTGGCCAATAATCCCGCCATAATTGAAGCCAGAAAATCGTGCATCTGTAACCAGGCCGATACTCTTATGCAGACCTTTTCCCACCAGAATATCTGTAGTCAGCATGACTTCTTTCATCCCAGGAGCACCCACGCAGCCTTCATAACGAATCACAATGACATCTCCAGGTACCACCTCGTTACGTTCCACTGCCGCACAGGCATCCTGATCGCATTCATATACTTTCGCTTTTCCGGAAAAGACCATCATTTCTTCTGGAACGCCGGTAGGCCGCACAATTGCTCCGTTCGGCGAGAGATTACCATATAATACCTGAAGTCCAGGAATCGTTGAACATGGGTTGTCTAATGAGTGGATTATATCGTTAGGCTCTTCTTCCAGCCTGTCCAGGAATTCTCCCCAGGTGATTCCCGTAAGCATCTTTCCGGAAGTATATAGCCTGCTTTGCAGCATCTTCATTATTGCAGGAACGCCGCCGGCATAATGGCATTCATATACCGTATACGGGCCGCTTGGAATTACATTAAGCAAAAGCGGTATTTCCTTCGCATATTTTGCGAAATCGTCCAATGTTATAGTAACGCCTAGTTCATATGCATAGGTAAGAATATGTAAAATGGCATTTGTAGAGCCTGCAACAGCCGTGTCAAATATGATCGCGTTTAAAAGAGTTTCTTTCGTTATTAATTGCGAAGGCCTGATATCCTTTTTAACCAGTTCTACGATGTATGCGCCCGCTTCGGTAGATTTTCTTAATTTCATATTGTCGTCTGCGGGAATAATGGAAGTTCCCGGCATTACCAGATTCAGTACTTCGCCCAGCATCTGCATCGTACAGGCAGTCCCCATAGTAGGGCATGCGCCAAATGTCGGGCATACGTAGCCTTCCAGCGCAGACAGTTCGTCTTCCGGCGCCCCTGCCCTGACTGCACAGTCTAATGCAGACGCAGTCAGACGGCTTTGGTCTTTATAGCTTCCAGCACGCATTGAGCCGCCGGTGACCACAATCGTTGGGATATCCAGCCGCATCGCGGCAAGATAGGCGCCAGAAATAATCAAATCACATGTTGCAAGAATGATAAGTCCATCAAACTGATGCACATTTGTAACAAATTCAATTGACATGCATACAACATCTCTACCTGCCTGCTCATATTTTAATGTCTCATTTCCATTTGAATATTCGCCGCAGGTAGACGGAATTCCAAATTCAACCGGAATTCCGCCAGCTGCCCAAATTCCTTGTTTCACCTGTTCCGCCAGCTGTCTTAAATGTGCATGTCCCGGAGCAGCCGAGTTGTAAGCATTTGCCACTCCGATATGGGGTTTCTTCTTAATATCCTTATCGCAGTAGCCGCAAGTTTTCAGCATCATCCGCATATGGGTGGCGTTTACGCCATTCCAATAGGGTCTATTCTCATCATACATAAAATTCTTAATCTCCAATCTTTGTTCTACCAATATTAACCTACGTTGGCTTTTGCCACATTCTCCCTGGCAAAAGCCTGTTTGAGCATGGTTATGCCAGTATAAAAAGCAACCAGGATAACCAGCCATTGCAGCACGGATAACGGCAGCGAGGTTACCAGATATACCGCAATCAAAACTCCGACAACGCCTGCGGCAGTAAATGCAAACGCCGCATGATGGTGATACCTGTTAGACGCAAAGTATGGAAATGAGCCATTGCATACTCCCAGTGCTCCTAGTCCCATCATGATCGGGAACGCAACAGCTGGATTCATTCCAAGCATATATACCATGACCATTGTAGGCGCATAGTTTCCAATCCCAACCGTCAACAGCGCGGCTAATATGAATGAGCCAATGCATGCGATCACAAGTTTTATTCCATGAAGCCCGATTGCGTTGCCTCCAAGAGGCATCAAGCCGAATTTGCTCATCATCATCAACGCTCCAGCGCTCAAAAGTCCTACTCCCATTGTAATCCGCAGAGCCTTAACAGGCAATTTTGTGGCGACCTTTCCACCAATCAGCGCGCCTATAATTCCACAGCCATACATGCCGACCAGAGTCAGTATCTCGACTTCAACTTTTGTAAGAAACAAGAGCGCCTCTAGTATAACGGGAATTGCACAGCCGATAACCAGCGTTCCCGGAATCAGATCATCATCTACGGTTTTCGTCAATTTGTAGGTAGCAAGCGTCGGCGCCAGACTGCCAATTCCCAAGACGTCAAAAAAGTTTGCTATAAATCCCACCAGATAATATACTGCATATTGAAACGGCGTAACGCCTTTTTCCCGGTGCTTAATCATGCCATGAACAAGTCCGACCGCCTCGGTGCCGCCATATACTAAAAAAATACCTTTGATAACTGTTACTATCATAGTTTTCTCCTCTCATCCGCTCTATATTTTTGCGTGATAGACTTGTGGCAAAGGCTTGATGATTCCCGGCATGTCAGCTTCTACAATATGCTTTAACGCCTCTTTTACAATCTCTGTCTGCATTTTTGCATTATGCGGCTCTCCTGCATTTGCTCCCATAGGAACCTTCGGGGCTACTGCCCTAGGCGTCCCCTGCTGCCTGCATACCGGAGGAAGCGCGGCAATGATACAGGTAGGAATTCCAACAGCTTCAATCGCTCTCTGCACCAATACTGCAGAGCGGTGGCAGGTACCTCAGCCAGCCGTCATAAGAACGATATCGACTCCTTCCTCTTTAAACATCGCGGCGACCTCTGGTCCTATGGTATCCCGAAAAGTATCCTGGTCTCCCCCGCCTCCCATAAATCCAGCGTTTACTTCAGAAAATTCGCCGATATAGCCTTCTTCTGCCAATTCCATCATCCTCTGGTACGGCCACATAGCGTTGATATCCCTATTAACATCGGTGTGGTCATAGCCTCCGTGGGTAATCATAAGTTCCTCTGGCTTTACATCTCTTGGAATTCTTCTCCAAGTGCGGTCTCCAGCCAGCTTATATGGCTTCTGTGTCTTTAAGTGCACGCCACAGGCGCTTGCAAATCCAACCTTGCATTCATTGAGAGGCTTGGTCATCGGCGCCCAAACCGGCGGCGGTGTAATTGGTGTATAAATTTCCGAATACATATTTTCAACAGTAGTCAGTTTATATTTCATAATCTATCCGTCTCCTCCTTTTCGTACTGATCCTTTTTCATTTCAACAAAACTCATAAGCAATTTTACTTCATCCCCGATTTGGGGTTCTTTTTCGCAAATCAATGATTTGCGCGGCAATTTCAGAATTCCCATCCGGGCAGACAGCTGAACGATGAATTCCCCGTCATTCAATCCTGAAATCGTTCCTGTATAAGGCACCGCTTCATTTTTCACCCGTATTCCTCGAATAATCATCTGCAAACCTCCTGTGCAAGAGAAAGATTCTCTTCTATAAGCGATCCATTGTACTTCTTTGGAGCGGCATTAATCTTTACGCCTGCAATTTTATTCTTCATCATCGTAACCGCGCGCAATGCAGCCTCCGGCGTCATGGAATTCTTAGCAAGGATGTCTTCCACATTGCCATCTTCGGATACGCATAGATCAACCATAGAGTCCATATATTTATTTCCGACAACAAGCGCGCCCTGGACGCCACAATAAGATACACCCACAACCGGAATCCCAAGGGAGCCTATTTGCTCAATATGAGACGCAAAATCAATATGATTATTGCCGAATCCTTCCGTTGTCACGATACATCCATCAATATTCATCGCCTCTATGGTGGCTCCCACTCGTTTTGAAACGTAGAACTTTTCTTCATTTGCCTGCGGGCTTCCTACAAATAGAACGCCTAAGAAATTAACCTCTTCATCCTCCGCCAGTCTTTTCACGATAGGCTCTCTCCAATACAGCAGCGAAGCCTCCTTCGTATCCGGAGTAATGCATGTAAGGGCATGAATGCCTCCGTCACGGACTTCATTTGTTCTCAAGAATACCGGAACATTCCCCAGGTCAACATTTGGACGCCCGCCAAGGAAGCCGCAGGGCTCGTCTGGAAGTATCAGATTATCATGCATAGCTCCCTGCCCCATGATCTCCTTTACCAGAAGCACCCGTGGCTTATTGGGACGGTCGATTTCTTCGTAAAGCCGCTCTTTGTCTGCATCCTCAATCTCTTTTTCCTTAAGAACCTTCCTGATTTCCTGGGTCACGATATCCATCGCCTGATGACTGGCCAGTGGCCCTGGGCGTTCCATTCCCGTCCCCTTCTTAATCGTTACATCAACATGAACAATAAATGCATCCTTATCCGGCGCTCCCGGTCTTCCCCACCATACATTATCCTCGTAAATTCCATTGCTCACATTCGCTTCCGCAGTCTGTAGTCCATCCTCGTCCGTACCGGTAAGCAGCATATATACGCCTGTCATTTCAAACGTAGAGCCTTCTCCTAGTTCCCCCTCTTTTTTAACTGCAATCGGCTGCACATCCATCATGGTATTCACATATACATCCTGGTGATCAGGCGTAATGACATCCATATTGACATCTGCAATCAATTCATTACAGGCCAATGCCTCCTGAATGAGACTTTTGCGTACAACAAGCACTCCATTATCAAAGGATGTTTTGTCCCCTATTTTTACATCCTTTACCGGAAACGCATAATTTTTAAGAGTCCTGCGGACTCTATCCTGTGAATATTCTTCTGACTGTTCGCCTGCCGTATCGCCGTTTGATACATCTGCCCGGCCCAAAGCCGCAGAAGCAGTATTTTCTGCCGGTATCCCATACGTTGGCATTTCAATGTGAATATTCCTTCCCTCTTTGATATCAAGAATAATAGACATCGTTTATACCTCCTTTTTCATTTACCAGAAGCATAGCATCGAATTCCGGTTAAATAAATTAACAGACATTAATGGCAGTATTGAAATCTTTTATACATTCCTGAAACCCTGATTTTTCCGTCTTTATTTCCGAATGATATAATAATATCGAATGGGGATATAAATAATATTGATATATAAATAACAATATTATATTTAAATTTTCTATAGAATTGTTTAAAATGGAATTACCAGACAAGAATTGGATTCGAAACATAAATTTAAGAACAGGATAAAGAGAGGAGAATCCGAAGTGAGTAAATACGATATTATATTAGATGTCTTTCGAACAGGAAGTATATCAAAAACTGCACAAAGCAAAAATTATTCACAGCCTGCTGTAAGCCAGATCATATCATCCTTTGAAAAGGAAATAGGCTTTTCTGTTTTCAAAAGAGAGAAAAACGGACTATTTCCAACAAGGCAAGGAGCATTGCTATTCGACTCAATATTAAAGATTACACAAGAGGAAAATAAGATTCAAAAAATCGTACAGTCTTGCGCTTCCACAGATAGAGGCACCATTAAGATCGGTACTTTTGAGAGTATCAGTACGAATTGGCTTCCCACGATTCTGGAAATGTTTTCTATCGATCATCCCTCCGTCAATTATGAATTAGTTCACGGCACGTATGATACGATTCAAAAGGATATTGCCCTTGACCGAATAGACTGTGGCTTTACCACTTCGTTGCTTTCTGAAAAGAATCTTACATTCTGCCCTCTTTTGGATGATGAGTTTATGGTTGTTCTTCCCAGAGGACACGAATTATCCAAAAAAGCCGCAATACTGGCACAGGATCTTGCAGACTATCCCATGGTTATTTCTGCCGAAGGCTTAAACTACGACATTGGCAATATTTTAGATAATAGCCATATACGGCCTAACATCCGTATATTAAGTGGCGAAGATATGAGTTCTGTCCTGTTTGTAGAAAAGGGACTTGGCATCGGCATATTTCCACAGTTAATACTAAATGGCCTGAAGAAGGATATCAGCTGCCGTCCATTTGTAGAACATTATTCCAGAATAATTGGCATCGCTACACAGGATTCTCCTTACATCTCTCCTCTGACAAGAGACTTTATTAAAACAGTTCATAAATATATTCAAGAACGATATGGTAAAACTTACGTATTAGAAGATGATAGACAGTCTTTTTAAATCACCCTCTTAAAAAGAGAGTCCCTCGCACTTACGAGGAACTCTCTTTTTCAAATTCAGCATACGTTTATCAACGTCCTTTATCGATCCGTATTCACTTGTCTTTAACATCAACGTTTTAATCCTGTCCGCCTCTTCCCTGGTAATTGCCCCGCACTGCGCCATGCTGTATAGCACCTGGTCCGTGCGCCGTGACGCCATTTCTTTACTGGCATCCGGCGAGTAGATGGAAGGAGCCTTTGGAATGCCCGCAAGCATGGCTGACTCATATTCATTCAGTTTCCGCGGTTCTTTTCCAAAATACCCCAAGGATGCCTGATAGATTCCATAGTATCCACTGCCGAAGTATACTGTATTGGCATATAGTTCGAATATCTCATCCTTTGTATATCTTGATTCTATCTCTATGGCCGCAAAGACCTCCGCCACCTTTCGCTCGAACTTCTTATCCCTGGTAAACAGCAGATTCTTGGCAAACTGCTGGGTAATAGTGCTTCCGCCTTCTGCTAAGGACAGCGACCGGATATCCCTCCATGCAGCGCGTCCGATCGCAATCAGATCAATTCCTCCGTGATCTTCAAATCTGCGGTCCTCAATGGATATCGTCGCTTTTACATAGAATTGTGGAAGACTGTCGTAGTCAACATAATTCTCCTGACTGCGTATCTTTTCAATACGCTGGTCGATCGGCTCATCTGTTATGGCTTCCCGATACATTTCGTATCCTTTTATCCCAAAGAAGGCGCCGCTTCCCAGCAGCATGTAAATAAGGAACAACAGACAGCAGAAGATTTTCTTCTTTTTCTTCATAGCCACCCATTCCTTTCCATTTCATCAACCTAGAATCCATCATCAAAATGTTCATTTAAGTCATATCATCACGGAGCGTGTCAATAATATTCTCTTTCCTTATCTTGCTGACTGCATAAAGCATGGTAATAAATATTACTAAAAATACGCTGATTATACTGATTCCAATGCTTGCCCACGGCAGTACGAAACGGTGACTGTCTACCATCATTGTCTTACAGATCATCCAAGATGAAATGATCGCCACCGGAAGCCCGAAAAGCAGTGACCTAACGCCATAAAAGGCACACTCAAACCGCATCATTTTATTGAAATCCCGGTCGGACATTCCTACGGAGCGCAGCATGGCAAGTTCCCTCCGACGCAGCTTGATATTCGTCGAGATCGTATTGAACACATTGGCAATTGCGATCAGCGATATCATAATGATAAATGTATAGGAAAATACATTGGCAACAAAGATATAATTCCTGCCCTCCTCAAGAGCATCTGATGTGTTCATGAACGTATATGCAGAGGTCAGGGACGCCTCTTGAATTATGGTCTTCATCTCCTTCTCTGATTTGGGTGGATTCTCTGACTGGAAGGTCAATCCTTTCACTTTCAAGTCTGCCGGATTATCTGCAGGATACAGATACGCCTTCATAGACCAGGGCGCCAACACCTGGAAAGAGTAAGGCCTCTGCTCCGCGGCTCCCGCTATCGGAGGCGAATCCGGCGGTACGGTCTCGACGAATGTAACGCTTATGTTCTGGTTTTGTGCCTCCCCTGCTTCTGCGCTTGCCTTTGGCATGACGGCCAGATCCATAGAAGGACTTATAAACATATCCTTAAGATCCTTCACTCCTTCTGCCTTCTCATCATTCACCTTGCCAACAGCAATTATTTTCCCGCTCTCCCCGGCATATTCCTCTGTCGGCAAGCCCAGATCCTTTACAATCTTCAGATAAGCATTGTCGTCAAGAAACTGAATATCCATGGGCAGTTTCACCGTTTCATCCGAAGAGTGTCCTCCTGCGGCTTTCCAGTAATCTTCTGTAAGTTCGCCGGGACTGACTGTACACATATATTCTACGACGTCCTGATAGGAACTTTCGGTAACTCCTTCCGCAAGTTTCAGTTTATCATATAGGTTAAGCATGTCAGCATCATCCATGGCCTGGGTTCCAAATCCTAGGTCATAGCTGGTTACCACCTTTGCCTGTTTCGTCTCATGATTCATGCTTGTTACAAGGGCGCTGGTAGAGACAAACAGGACGATGCTCAATGCGAGAGACAAGACAATGCTCCTGTACCGTTTTTTATTCCTTTTAAAGTTCTTAAGCGCAAGCGTTCCTTCCAGGCCGCATATGCGCCTTGTCATTCTGGATATTCTTACAGCCTTTGCCTCTACTTTGATCTCGTTTGTCTGGCGGATACAATCCATCACCGGTGTTTTAGCTGCCTTTCTTGCCGGTATATAGGCCGAAATCAGAATCGTGATCATGCTGATTGCCGCTGCCCCTATGATTGCCAGAGCTGATATATCCATGGTTAGTGAAACGCCCGTATAAAAAATGCTGCTAAGTTTCTTAGTGATTCCTGAGATTATAAGCCCGATACTTGCCAGACCCAGACAGACGCCAGCAGGAATTCCCACCACGCCAATGCAAAGTCCTTCAAAAAGTACGGAATTGCGCAATTGTTTTGATGTGGCTCCCACGGAAGAGAGAATTCCAATCTGCCGCATGCGCTCATTCAAAGAGATGCTGAACGAGTTATATATCAGGAAGATGGAGCCCACCATGATAATCGCAATTACAATAACCCCAGCCGAATACAGCAGTGCATTGAATACCCGGTCGGATGGATCGTCCGATAGCCCCATAATGCGAAGTACATTATGGTTCAGGATGTATGCATGGCCATCTCCCGCGCTCTTTGCGAATGAGTGAATCTGCCGCGGATTCCAAAGTGACACAAACACGCTGAATTCTGCCCCTTGCATGCTTTCCTCATTTCTTGTGATCAGAGTATATCCCGGCGAAGAATCCTCTTCAAAGACGGGTGTCCTGCAGATTCCTACAACCGTATACTCTTTCTCCTCCTGAGGCGCGAATATCTCTGTCCCGGCTTTGTATGGATCACTCTGGCTCAGTTTTTTATCTCCTTCCAGACGGCTGCCCACGGCGAGAGATATCGTATCTCCCAATGCGTAAGAAGCGCCCCCTTCTGTTGTCGCTTTCCCGGACAGAAGAATCTCCCTGTCATTATCCGGCAGTCTGCCTGACACCAGCGTGACAGGCAGGGCATCGAAAGTCTTCTGACTGAATCCCGCAATAAAAAAATATGGCTTATTTGGATTCTCTCCGGCTTCACTCCTGGCATAGCCGATATTTTCAAAGGATACGGCCTTTTCCACTTTCTTGTCGCTGCTTATCTCTTTTTTAAAAGAGGAGTCCGCATCTAGATATGCGACCTGCCAGTCGCCATATTTACTGGCTGCTACTTCTGCCATATAGTTCATCAGCGAGACTCCAAAGGTAGTCACTGCCGTAATCATAGCAGCGGACAGAATTACACCGATAATCGTCACGATCGTACGTGTACGGTTCTTTTTTAGTCCTTGCATGGCAACCTTATTAAATATGTTCATTATCGTGCCACCTGCCTCTCATCCCGCACCACTTTGCCATCCGATATCCCGATGATGCGGTCTGCCTGTAAGGCGATATTCTCGTCATGCGTGACGAGTAGCAATGTCTGCCCATATTTTTTATTGCTTTCCTTCAGCAGCTTGATTATCTCATGTCCGTTCCGGCTGTCCAAGCTACCGGTCGGCTCATCGGCAAGCATAACCTGAGGCGCATTCATCAGGGCCCGCCCGATGGCGACCCGCTGCTGCTGGCCTCCTGAGAGCTGGTTAGGCAGATGATTCTTGCGTTCCTCCAGACCCAGCAGATTTAGCAGGTCTTTCAGCCGTTCCTTATTTACCTTCCTCTTATCCATAAGGATCGGCAGAGTCATGTTTTCCACCACATTCAGAGTCGGAATCAAATTGTGGAACTGATAGATCAGCCCAACCTGACGCCTGCGGAAAATTGCAAGTTTTTCATTATTCTGGGCGTACACGTCCTGCCCATTCAGATAGACTTTTCCGCTTGTGGGCACATCCACTCCCGCGATGATGTGAAGCAGCGTGGACTTGCCAGATCCGGAAGAGCCGATGATCGCGGTAAATTCTCCCTTCTCGATGGTAAGAGAGACTCCATCAAGCGCAGTGACTTGATTCTCCCCCTTCCCATAGACCTTATATAGATTTTCAACTTTTAAAAACTCCATTATGTGAGCCCCCTTTTTCATAAATGTTAATTTGAATTTACCCATATAATAGAACTCTCAACTTACTTTTCTGTGACTTTTAAGTGAGACATCCGTCACTTTCCGTTAAGAGATGCGTCATTTTATATAGAGATTAAAACAAAAAGCCCGTAAATACAAGGATTTACGAGCCTCTTTTGAATAAGTATAATCTACTGTAATACGGCACACGTTTCTTTTAGCGTCTCATAAAGTTCTTCTACCAGCACAGGTTTTCCGATATATCCATTCATTCCGGCCTTTCTTGCTGCTTCCACATCCTCCGCAAACACATTGGCAGTCATCGCAATGATTGGGATCTCATCTCCTTTGCACTTCTTCATACGCCGGATCTCACTGGACGCCTCATATCCATTCATGACTGGCATCTGGATATCCATCAGGATAGCACTATAATGCCCTCTTCCGGCTTCTTCGAATTTCTGGCAGGCCTCCTGCCCATTTACGGCAATCTCTACATCCGCGCCCAAGGCAAACAGCATTTCCTTTCCAATCTCCCTGTTGATCTCATTATCTTCCACAAGCAGGAAGCGTTTTCCGATGAGCGCGTCTTCCATATTTTCCGACTCGAAAGTCTTTTCTTTTGCCTCCTTCCGGGTTCTGTCCGGCGCTGTCTGCACTGTCTGGAATGCAATATCCAGGAAGAAAACGGTTCCCTTTCCAGGGGTACTTTCCACCCGGATTTCTCCTCCCATCGTGACAACAATACTTTTTGCGATCGCAAGCCCTAATCCGCTTCCTTCGACTCGGTTTACCGTAGAATCAATTTCCCGCTCAAACTCTCCGAAAATCTTCTCCAGATTTTCTTCTTCAATCCCGATTCCTGTATCTCTGACTTCCAGATGAAAAGCCGCTATGCCTTCCTCTTTCTGTGGGACTTCTTCTATTATAAAACGGATTGTCCCGCCATCTGGCGTGAATTTGTTAGCATTATTCAACAGATTAATGAGAACCTGGTTAAACCGCAGCATATCCCCCCGCACCAAGGAATGGGCGAGGCCTTTGTTTTCCACTTCGAATATCTGCTTTTTCGCCTTGCATAAAGGACGGATTATCTCATCGATCCGCTCAAGCGCCTCCTCGATCGAGAAATCATCTTCCACCAGCACCAGTCTTCCGCTCTCGATTTTAGACATATCCAGCACATCATTGATCAGGCTGAGCAGATGCTTTGCCGCCCCGGTAATGGTGCTCATATATTGACGCAGTTTTTCCGGCTTTTCCAGGCTTCTCTCAGCTAGCTGGGCCGTCCCGATTATAGCATTTAAAGGCGTGCGTATGTCATGGGACATATTTGCGAGGAATCTCCCCTTCGCCTGATTCGCTTCCTCCAATTTTCTTTGTATTCGCACTTTCTGCGTGACATCTTTGTTCATAATATACGCATATCTCTTATCCCCTGTCACGCTGTAAAAAATAATACATTCATACCAGTACATCTGGCTGTCCTCTGCCAGGCGATAGTCAAAGGATGGCAGCGTCTCTTCGTCCGACATCCTGGCCAGGTTATCCGGCGCGAGATATTCTGTCACCCGGCCTCGGTCATTTTTTTCCACCTTCCGGCAGAATTCCTGGAAACCTTCCATGTAACTTCCGCATTCAAATTCGTGGATATCTCCCGCCTCTTTCCTATAAATTTCCTGACGGCATTCCATCGTATCCAGATTCACGATGATTTGGAAACTATATTCTCTTACCGTAATTTCTGACAGGCGCTGTTCCTTTTCACGAACCTTTTTTTCCAATTTTTCCCGCATCTCTGCCATATGCTTTTTGTCTTTCTCCTTAATATAGAAAAACAAAGCGGCAAGGATCATTCCGCTCCCTAACAGATAAATGATGCGGAGCATCCATAAAAGTGTATTGGCTGCACCGTTCTGTTCAGCAAGTTTTTCGGAAGAGATCACCGTCATCATTTCCCAGGAATTGTTATATTCGCAGGGCATGATACAGATATAAACTGGACTGTTTCCTCCTTCCAGGAGAAAAATCTTGGTTTTCCCAGTCTCAACCGTTTGCTTGAAATCATCTGTCACCTGCGAGGAATTTCCTGCCTCCAGCAAAGAATGGTAGACGGAATCGTCTTCCAGAGAAATAAGTTCGGAAACAGGCCCCTTTATCACCCAGTTCCCATCGGTTCTGTTAAACAGGTAAGCCCGTCCATTTCCAGATTGAAATGCAAATAGTTCATCCGTATAATACTTCTGCATCTCTACTTCTACATAGACTGCCCCTATCTGCAGTTCTTCATCCAATACCGGCATTTCAAACATTGCCGTTTCGTATCCGTACTCATTGGAATATCCTTCTGATATCCACCTTTCTCCATTCGCCAATACGTGCTCCTGTACCGGAAGCATAGACGTCTCAAATGGATTGCCGTTTTCATCGATACCTATTCCATCTTTCCCCACAATGTACATATGGTTAAAGTCATTATAGTCGCAAAAAGAGGCCATTTTTCCTTCCATGCTCTGCCGGTCTTCACCTGCCAGCCCATCTGCGAAACGCTCAATCCTCCGTTCATCTTCCCTGACCCCATTATCTATCTGCCGTCGTATAATCTCTGTAGATCCGTACAGATAGTCATAAGAACTTTCTTCTAGATTTTCACTTATCTGTCCCGAAAGTACAAAAAACAAAATAAACACGAACGCAAGAACTGTGACCGCTCCCGCAAATAACAGCGCCCGTCTCCTCTTTCCCATTTATATCTCCTTCTCTTACTTCCATTGTAAGATCTCTTCATTCTGCATACGGTCATATTCCTGCGCAGCCCATTGGGCGCTCTTGCCATTTACGATCTCCCTGCACAGATCTCTGATATTAACCCAGGTATTGAATCCCAGAGTGAAATCCTGTACCGGAATCTGGCCTCCTGAGGTGGCAAGCTGTATAAAATCCTTTTTCTCTTCCCCTATGTAACTATAATCTATATTTTTGTCTTCCACCGCACAGAGTGTCCCAAGTTCTTTCGCTACTTTTTGCAAATGAGCCGGATCTGCGACATATTCCAGCGCTTCGCGGGCATACTCCAGATTCTCTGACTTCGGATTGATAGCAACTCTTCGATCCGGCGTCACAATCGTCACTGCCCCGTCTTCCAGAACCGGCACTCCTGTCATTACAATATCAAAATCCGCTTTTTCAGTCTTTGCGCCTAAATACCCGCATACACAGGCGCCTTTTCCTTCAGTAAAATCCTGTACGGAATCATCGGGGACTTTTTCTTGCGCTTCTTCTATATCAAAGATCCCTTCGTCCCGCATCCTTTCCACCAGTTCAAAGCCTTTTTTCATATAAGCGCTGACCGGAGTCGTCCCGTCCGCCAGTTTCGCGATCTGTTCTTCTTTATCTTCGGATGCATACAGCTCTGCAAAGCCAGCGGCCATCGCCGGAACTGTCATCGCATAGCCTTTATTCCCCAGGTAAGGTGTATAGCCCTGTTCTTTCAGCGTCCGGCACACGGAAAAGAACTCTTCTAGATTGGAAGGCGCTTCCAAACCACAACTATCCAGTATATCCTTATTCCAGTAAAATCCGTATCCCGTATAGATCAGCGGAATACCAAACACTTTCCCGTCATAACTGCATCCTCTGAGCGCATCTTCCGAAAGATTTTCGACTCCTTTTAAGTCGCTTAGATCCAGATATCTTCCTTCCTCTGTGAACCGGAATACATCCTCAGCAAAAATACTATACCAGTCGATCTCCTTCCCTTTATCCAGCCTTTCCAACAGATAATTACGGTATGCCTCATCCCCGCCTGTTTTCGTATAATACTCGGCAGTCGTCTCCAGAATCTTAATCTGTGTTCCGTCCTCTACCTGGATCTGCTCATTCCATACTTTGCTGTTCAAGATCTCAGTGCCAAAAAATGTAAGAGTCACTGCTTTTACATCCTCATACTCTTTGACTTCTCCTTCTTTTGTTTCGCAGCCGCCTGCTAAAGCTGAAATTGTAAACAACAGAACCAATAAAAGCCACCCTGAATTTATTTTCGCTTTTTTCCCCATTTTTTCTTATCCTTTTCCGTAATTTTACTATTATTTTATCAGACTGGCCTCCCTTAAACAATAATTTTCTAAAAACTTTTTTATTTTTACAATTATTGTTTAAATCTTCTTAAAATTCACAAAAACTTTCTTCAATATACGCTTCAAAGTATAAAAACTAAAACCCTTGTATTCTTATCTTTCCTCGCCCACGCCCTTCAATCCTCATGAATGAAATCAATACGGACAAAATAATCACCGCCAGCATGACCGCCAATACCTTCACTGCCATCACGAGAGTCAGATTGTATTCTAGCATAACCGGCTCGTTCGAAGTCCTGTATATTTCCACCTCTCCATTTACATTCCTGCTGGTTTCATATGGCTGATCGCTCTGGACAGAACTTACCGATTTTTCCAACGCCTTCCCTGTTGCAACTGTGATCGGGCCTGCAGCCGCTCCTGCTAATATAAATGCGCATATTGATACCAGAGTGCATTCCAGGACAATCTGTGCCAATATGGACCTCTTCTTTATGCCAATCAATGATAGAATGTGTATTTCTTTCTTCCTGCCTTGTATCCACATGCTTAAAATGAAAGAAAGAATTACAAGCGCGCCCACGGCCATGATAATCATTAATGCAGTTGACAGTTTGACCATCAATAGCAATGGCTTGGCAATCGCTTTATAATCTTTATCATAATACTCAAAATTATAATATTCCCAGTCTATCTTATCATCAATTCCGCGTATTTCATCTTCCACTTCTTTTAACATACCCGGATCATCTACATACAAGGTTACATAAGTAACAACCGGGTCTTCCAGCGGCACGATGGGGTCTTCATTATAGTACTCATTCCATTCCCCGGTCCACCAATTCGTAAATTCTTCCTCATCTGTAAAAATAAGATTTGATACGATATCAGATTCCGTTGTATACTTGCTAACCTGTTCTTCAAAATTCATTTGGAAAATACCCACAATTTCCAGTTCCAGCGTATTCCCGTATCGTTCTCCGGTAATATAATTAAAGGAGGAAATCGTCAGCTTATCTCCAATCTTTAACTTATTGCGGTCCGCAAGTTCTTCGGATATCACCGCCTTCTTTCGGTCAGAGGATTTTATGTTCCTTCCTTCACTTATCTCAAGAGCTCCGTTTAAAAAGAACGGCTGCCACCGGGCCTCCTGCACAGGATAAAAGCCGCAAGCATATATCTGTGATGCCTCCAATCCCTTTATGGTTTCTTTTTCCTCGTCTGTAAGGGTATCTGGATCCTTTGCCTTCAGTTCTTCTAATAAATCCCGTGAGCCTCCCGGGTGAACATCCAGCCCCGTATAGAAAGCAAAAATGTTAGACTCTTCAAAGTAGCCAGATACTCCCTTGATTTTTAATATTTTTTGAAGTTTTGACTGGGTAAGGATTGGTATCTTTAATGTACGTTCAATCTCTCCATCAGCATTTTTATGAAAATCAAACGTTTCCTCCGCATCTGCGACATCCAGTCTCAACGAGATTCCTGTCTGAACAGATTTTTTCACATTTTCTGCCGCATTCAATGCACTGGAATGAATAGATATTCCTATGAGCATAAATATTGCCATTACAAAAACAATCGTAAAAAGTATAAGACTTCTCGCCTTTTTTCTTGTTATGTATAGGAACGCCCGTTTAAAAATAGTCATACGCTACCCCCTCTCATAAAACTCCATACTGCAAATATCGTTTTATTTTAATAGTAACGTTTTATTTAGCATTTGTAAATCAATTTAATTTATATAGCAAAAAGTCCGTAAACACAAGTTTTACGGACTTCTTCAGAACTCCCCGAGTTGGGCTCGAACCAACGACCCTTCGGTTAACAGCCGAATGCTCTACCACTGAGCTATCGAGGACTATGCTATCTTTAATTGAAGAAAAACACCGGCCTCCATACATGCTAGTATGGCCTCCTGGTGCCCTATATATACCTTCAAAACCGCATACGGGAAATACTTCCATCCAACGCCCCAGATTGGGCCTCCTCGCCTTCCGGCCTCTCTGGTCATGCCCTCGACCGATTAGTAATAGTCAGCTCCATGCATTGCTGCACTTCCACCTCTATCCTATCCACCTCGTCGTCTTCAAGGGGTCTTACTGGCTTGTCGCCAGGGATATCTCATCTCGAGGGGGGCTTCACGCTTAGATGCCTTCAGCGTTTATCCCGTCCCGGCTTGGCTACTCTGCCATGCGCCTGGAGGCGCAACAGATCCACCAGCGGCCAGTCCATCCCGGTCCTCTCGTACTAAGGACAGCTCCTCTCAAATATCCTGCGCCCGCGCCGGATAGGGACCGAACTGTCTCACGACGTTCTGAACCCAGCTCGCGTACCGCTTTAATGGGCGAACAGCCCAACCCTTGGGACCTACTTCAGCCCCAGGATGCGATGAGCCGACATCGAGGTGCCAAACCACTCCGTCGATGTGAACTCTTGGGAGTGATAAGCCTGTTATCCCCAGGGTAGCTTTTATCCGTTGAGCGATGGCAATCCCACTTTATACCACCGGATCACTAAGTCCTACTTTCGTACCTGCTCCACCCGTCGGTGTCGCAGTCAAGCCCTCTTCTGCCTTTGCGCTCTGCGAATGGTTTCCGACCATTCTGAGAGGACCTTTGAGCGCCTCCGATACCCTTTCGGAGGCGACCGCCCCAGTCAAACTCCCCGCCTGACATTGTCCCCCAGCCGGTTCACGGCTGCTGGTTAGAAACCCAGCACTGCAAGGGTGGTATCCCAACAGCGGCTCCGCGACGACTGGCGTCATCGCTTCCTAGCCTCCCACCTATCCTGTACATGCAATACCGGATCCCAGTATCAAGCTGGAGTAAAGCTCCATGGGGTCTTTCCGTCCTGGCGCGGGTAACCAGCATCTTCACTGGTACTTCAATTTCACCGGGTGCATTGTCGAGACAGTGCCCAAATCATTACGCCTTTCGTGCGGGTCGGAACTTACCCGACAAGGAATTTCGCTACCTTAGGACCGTTATAGTTACGGCCGCCGTTTACTGGGGCTTAAGTTCAAGGCTTCGGATCGCTCCTAACCTCTCCCCTTAACCTTCCAGCACCGGGCAGGCGTCAGCCCATATACCTCGCCTTGCGGCTTCGCATAGACCTGTGTTTTTGCTAAACAGTTGCTTGGGCCAATTCTCTGCGGCCATATCTCTATGGCACTCCTTCTCCCGAAGTTACGGAGTCATTTTGCCGAGTTCCTTGACAATGCTTCTCCCGTCGGCCTTAGGATTCTCTCCTCATCTACCTGTGTCGGTTTGCGGTACGGGCGCGATATGAGCGATAGCGGCTTTTCTTGACGCATGGCTCGCATACTTCCCTACTCGTAGTTCGGTTCGCGTCGCGGCTTCGGGTTGCGCTGCACGGATTTGCCTATGCAGCCCCTACCCCGCTTGCGCCGGTCTTTCCATTCCCGGCTTATGCTTTCCACGCGTGTCCCCACAGTTCTGTCATATCGCGGTACAGGAATCTCAACCTGTTGTCCATCGGCTACGGCTCCCGCCCTCGCCTTAGGCCCCGACTTACCCAGAGCAGATCAGCTTTACTCTGGAAACCTTGGATATTCGGCCGGAAGGATTCCCACCTTCCTCTCGCTACTCATTCCGGCATTCTCTCTTCGATGCGGTCCACGGCTCCTTCCGGTGCCGCTTCCTCCCGCATCCAATGCTCCTCTACCGATGTACCTCGTACATCCCTGGGCTTCGGCAGTGTGTTTCAGCCCCGGACATTTTCGGCGCGGGACCTCTCGACTAGTGAGCTATTACGCACTCTTTGAATGCATGGCTGCTTCTGAGCCAACATCCTAGTTGTCTTCGAAATCCCACATCCTTTTCCACTTAACACACATTTTGGGGCCTTAGCCGCAGGTCTGGGCTCTTTCCCTTTCGACTGCCCAACTTATCTCGTGCAGTCTGACTCCCATACATCATCTACGCGGCATTCGGAGTTTGATATTCTTCGGTAAGCTTTGACGCCCCCTAGGAAATTCAGTGCTCTACCTCCGCAAGACTCGTATGAGGCTAGCCCTAAAGCTATTTCGAGGAGAACCAGCTATCTCCGGGTTCGATTGGAATTTCTCCCCTATCCACACCTCATCCCCACCCTTTTCAACGGATGTGGGTTCGGTCCTCCATTGCCTTTTACGGCAACTTCAACCTGGACATGGATAGATCACCCGGTTTCGGGTCTACTCCGGCTGACTCGCTCGCCCTATTCAGACTCGGTTTCCCTTCGGCTCCGGGCCTAAGGCCCTTAACCTTGCCAGCCGGCGTAACTCGCCGGACCGTTCTACAAAAAGTACGCGGTTGGGCACGTAAGGCCCTTCCACAGCTTGTAAACATATGGTTTCAGGTTCTCTTTCACTCCCCTCCCGGGGTTCTTTTCACCGTTCCTTCACAGTACTATGCGCTATCGGTCACTAAGGAGTATTTAGCCTTGCGGGGTGGTCCCCGCGTCTTCCCACAAGGTTTCTCGTGTCTCGTGGTACTCTGGATCCCGCCTTGCCGCTCCCGGTTTCGCTTACGGGGCTTTCACCCTCTCTGGCCGGCTTTCCCAAAGCCGTTCTGCTACCTCTCGCGGATCAATTATGCGGTCCGAACCCCGGGGCGCACGCGCCCCGGTTTGGGCTCTTCCGTGTTCGCTCGCCGCTACTTACGGAATCACTTGTTGTTTTCTCTTCCTCCGGCTACTTAGATGTTTCAGTTCGCCGGGTTCCCCTCCCTGCGTTATGGATTGGCGCAGGGATGCATGAGGGCTTCTCATGCGGGTTTCCCCATTCAGACACCTCCGGATCAAAGGGTATTTGCCCCTCCCCGAAGCTTTTCGCAGCTTATCGCGTCTTTCGTCGGCTCTTAGTGCCAAGGCATCCACCATATGCTCTTTCTAGCATGACCAAGCGGACAGCGGCGCACGGGCGGCGCCTTGCGTCCTACGTCGGCATAGCGTTGCCGGCGTTGGCCAGTCGGCATTTTTTCTATTCGTTGCCTCGAATCTGGTTTGTTATGAATAATCGCTTCCGCGATTACCTCGGATGTCTTGATCTAGATATTCTTCTTGATCATTCTTGTATTTCCATGTATGCGGTTTTCAAGGTACATATGCGATGCGCGGCGCGCATCGAGTGGAGAATACGAGATTCGAACTCGTGACCTCCTGCTTGCAAGGCAGGCGCTCTCCCAACTGAGCTAATCCCCCGTCTGGTGCCTGTTCCCATATGCTTCTGCATAAGAAAGGTTCCGTGCGCCTAGGCTCGATAGGACCTCGCCAAGGCTTGGGAACTGTCTTCTCGCCAGGATCGGAAATACCTCTCCAGGCGTTCAGTACATGGGCTTAAGTGGACTCGAACCACCGACCTCACGCTTATCAGGCGTGCGCTCTAACCGGCTGAGCTATAAGCCCGTCTATGTCAAAAAGGCTTCCGCCTTCTTTTTCCTTTTGATTCTGGCAGCCACCTGCTCTCCCGTACCGTCTCCAGTAAAGTACCATCGGCCGCCCGGGCCTTAACC